>CAMIZG010000023.1 GCA_946403215.1 uncultured Bacteroidales bacterium
TACAGATCTCCGCAACACCTGCGTACGGCTATCACTTCTCGTCTTGGAGTGACGGCGACACGGCTAACCCACGCACATATACCGTCACAAAAGACGTAACAATAACCGCCAACTTTGCTCCGAATAAATATTCGATTAACGTCTCCTGCAATGCCGAGCAAGGCAGCGTAACCGGAAGTGGTTCGTACAATTACCTTTCTAACCGCACAATTGAAGCCACTTCGAATTATGGCTATCACTTCAAGCAATGGTCCGACGGCAACACCGATAACCCACGAACTATTGAACTCCGTCAGGATACAACTTTTGAAGCAATCTTTGCAGTGGATAAGTACGGCACGTGCGGTGACAACCTGCAACTTACATGGCGATATGACACCGGCAGTCAGACGCTAACTATCAGCGGTGAGGGCGACCTGACGACAAACATGCGTTATGGTGTCGAAGCCGTTAAGGAAATGAAAGAACTGGTGATAGAAGATGGCGTAGGCGTGATTGGCAACGAAGCGTTTGCCAATATCAAAACGCTGAATACGGTTACGCTGGGAAAGGATGTACGCAAATTGCAAGAACGCGTATTCTATAACTGCTACAACCTTACGGCTATCTACAACTACCGCAAGACACCGGCTTCGGCAACAAGCAACACCTTTGAGGAAGTTGACAAGTACGCTTGTACAATATATGTCTTAGCAGGTTCGGAAGAGATGTTCCGCAATGCAACAGGTTGGAAAGATTTCTATTCCATTCTTACCATCGGAGCAAGTGAGACAACAGTAACTGACAACAACGCCACAGTCGTTCCTTCCGCCAACACGGCAACCGTCACATGGCCTGTATCGAACGAAGCAGCCTCTTACACTATCGAGATAACGAAAGACGGTGTTGTGTTCTGCCGCCTCACGTTCAATGCCAATGGCCAGCTGACAGGTATAGCCTTTGCGCCCGGACGCGACGGACAATCGATGGCTCCGGCAGCCTTAATGACCGCCAATGGCTTGCAGTTCACCGTAACCGGCCTGAGCAGCAACACGCAATATGGCTATAACGTAACGGCAAATGATGCCAATGAGCAACCGATTGCAACCTATTCCGGCAGCTTCACCACAACAAGCGAAGGTGTTCCTACAGGAATAGACAACACTCCCTTCCTTTCAGGGGAGGGCAGGGGAGAGGCTTCTAAGATCCTCCGCAACGGCGAAGTCCTCATCCTCCGCGACGGCAAGACGTTTACTGTCCAAGGCCAGCAACTGCAATAGTTGTAAAAGCTGTAATAGTAGCTTTTATCTATTCCCTTGCTCTTGTTGAGCCGGCAGCCATGCATGGCTGCTCATTAGCAACGTGCGACACACCCGTGCCGCACGTTTTGTCTCGTTGGTTTCGTCAATTGCGTTCGAATATTATTCGAACATCGGCTTTGCCGAATAACGTATTTGCTCGGCCTTTGTTCCTTGCGTCCGAATTGTATTCGGGCAACGGCTCATCAAGAGCCGCCTGTTAATCCCAGCGCACAGCATATGTCCGTTATTGAGCCGTTATTGAGTCATTGTCGTTCCGTTATCGGGAGCATCTCGGGCTTATATCGTATCCCGTTTCACCCGATATATACTTAATATATATTCCGTGATTTTGGTTCAAGCTTTTTGAGCCCTAATTTTTCCTGCCAGCAACACCTGCGCAATCCCTTTATTTATGCGCCTTGCAGCGAGACATTATTAGGCTATTAACACGTGATTACCATGTGATTAACACGTGATTCAACTCTCCTGCGCCTGACAAAAAACTCGTAAGCGCCTGAATATCTCGCACTTACCGAGCATGCCTTGAGCCGTTTTAGCGGGCATCAACAGCAAAAGAGTTGGCACAAATTCGTTTGTGCCAACTCTTAGTTTATCAATAATGCAACCGGTTAGGGGGCATTACGTCTTATCTCGCTTTGCTCGAACGATTACTTTTTAGTGTTCTTCTTTAGCAATGAGCCCAGGTCTTCGCCCGTTTCATCCAGCCCGTCACCCCATAGGCTGAGGAACGTGCCGAGATGTCCGCCATTGCCAATGAGCTGCACCGTACAGACCACCTGATTGGATTCCCTGTCGGTGAATTCCGCCTCACTCCATGTTTTGCCGTTCGCAGCCACTTGTTGAACACGAACAACCACCTCATACCGTGCGTCCGGCTGATCGCCAATGAGCAGATAGCGGTGCTCCAGTTCATCCGCCAAGCCATTATAGAACTGCTTGATAAGGAACGCGCTATCGAGCGCCAGGTGCGCTTCGAGGAATGCTCGTCCGTTATCGCCTGTATATTGGGCTTGCGAGAAATCGATGGAGGTATGTAGCCTCTGCTCCTGTTTCATGAATTTGAGGTCGCCGCTCAAAATCTTATGGGCGCTTGCCGCCATCGGCAGGAACACCAGACAAAATAATACAAATCGCTTCATGGCTTATTTCTTATCTCGCTTTGTTCGAATGATTATTTTTTCTTCTTGCCTTGGTTCTTGATGAAGTTAGGCAGAGCATCGCTCCACAGCTGGTTGAAGAGCAGATTGATGCGCGCTGTTTGCGCATACGAACCCAGACCCTTCACATGATTGATGTGGAACTTGCATACGACTTCCTGTGTTGCACGGTCCTTATCCGCCATCGTACCTACCATGGATGCGCCACCTGCAAAAGCGGAAAAAGCTGCTGCTGCGCCATTGCCCATGTCAATAGTGTCCACCTGGATAAAGATGTCATAAGCAGCTTCGCTATAGTCGCGGAAGAACGTGGGCGCGATCTTGTTCTGCTCGTATTTAGCCAGATCTTGCATGAGGGCCTCTCGTTGCTCATCGTTCATCTCCTTCATGGACGCGAAGATCTCGGGTGAGTTGGGGCTAAGGGCTTTCAGGCCTTTCTTCTTGTTGGCTACATTGATTGCGCCGGTTGCACCCGAAAGGACTGTTTTCTGTACTGTTGGCCAATCGTTTACGTAATCCTCGCCTTGCATGCGGTTGTATTGCTCAATCGTGCCGAAGTCTTTTTCCACTTTGTTCTTGCCGTCCCACTCCACCACGCTGGTGTTTGACCAATCGATATCAAGTGTGGTAAACTTCCCGTCCTCAAGCCAGAAGGCGGGTGATCCTTCTTCCAGAATAAGTACTTCATCTTTGGCGGCATAGGTTGTGGCAGCTATCAGCAAAGCTGCTACAAAAAGAAGATGTTTTTTCATAGTGTGTGTTGGGCAGTTATATCCCATCGCCCCGTCGGTTTTAATAAATAAAAAGTTTGGTTTACTCTCGATACGACCTCGAGTATTGTTAACGGATCTTGAGTGTGAGTATAGTAAATGCTGCGAGTAGGAGTGTAACAATGCAGAAGCGGAGGACGATCTTCGTTTCGTGGTGCAGTTCGCTCTTGCCTTGGCAGAGGATGCGGCAGGTGGGGTCGTTCCTGAGGACTTGCTCGACCGATGTGCGGAAGTGATCATGCAGCGGCGCGCGCTTGAATACGCGTATGCGTTGACCATGGCGCTTGCTGAACTTGTACACCTGCGTCTGAAGGATAACCGACACACTCTCCATCAGGAACACGCCGCACAAGATAGGAACAAGCAGCTCCTTGTGGATGATCACAGCGCACACGCCTATTATGCCGCCGATGGTCAGACTGCCGGTGTCGCCCATGAAGATCTGTGCAGGAAAGCCGTTGAACCAGAGGAAGCCGACGAGCGCTCCGACAAATGCTCCGAGGAACACTACCAGCTCTTCGCTGCCGGGGATGTACATGACATCGAAATAATCCGCGAGCATCGTATTACCAGACACGTAGGCCAGCACGATGAGCGCGACGCCGATGAGTGCACTATTGCCGGCGCACATGCCATCCATGCCATCGTTGAGGTTAGCGCCGTTGCTTACTGCTGCTACGACAAACACGGTGAGCAGCACGAAAAAGATCCACCCGGCGCGGTACTTCATCTCGTCGCCGAGGAAGGAGAACATATCCGCATAGTTGGCGTTATGGTTCTTGACGAAGGGGATGGTGGTGCGAGTGGATTTGACCTCAGGTGATTTCTCCACCACGCGCACGCTGTTCTCATAGTGCACGGTAACCGTCTCGTTCATCGTAGCCATCGGCGCGTAGCGCAATGTGAGTCCGACGATTAGTCCGAGCGTGATCTGTCCGATAATCTTTACCCAACCGTTCAAGCCATCCTTGTTGTGCTTGAACGTTTTGATATAATCGTCAGCAAAGCCGAGGACACCCAGGATGAGCGTGGTGATAAGCATCAACCAGAGGTAGATATTACTCAAGTTACCCATCAGCAGCACAGGCAATACAGTGGCAACAATCAGCACTACGCCGCCCATGGTAGGCACACCTTTTTTGCCAACATTGAAGGGGTCGGTTTTCTCGTCGCGCTGCTGCTCGGAGATGTTCTTACGCTTGAGTAAGGCAATGAACCACTTGCCGAACCAAACGCTGACAATAAACGCAATAACCGCCACTACAATTGCGCGGAAAGAAATGTAGGTAAACAGGCGTGCTCCCGGCACGTTGTTGAAGTGTGAAAAAAGTGAATATAACATAGATTTGTTATTGACAGATGCAAAGATACAACATTTTTTTGATATTTGCAAATAATTTGCGAAAAAAATGACGTAAAATTTGCAAATATGGGATTTTTTTTGTAACTTTGCCGCGCTTAGTATGTACGTAGTATGAAAGTGAGAAGAATTATCTATATTGTTTGTTGCTTGGCGGCTGTTGTGTCGGCCATTGTGTCGTGCAAGAAACACACCTACGAGTTCACCTATTCCCCCAGCAGTCCGAAAGCCGGGGAGAAAGTATATTTCACCAATACGAGCGATGCCGGCGAGAACTGGGTGTGGAAGTTCGGTGACGGTGGTACCTCCACGCTGAAGAGCCCGACGCATATCTATAAGGCTGCCGGCACATATGTGGTGGAGATGCAGGCGGACTCCAACAAACAGCGCGTGACAACGCATGTGCTGGAGGTGCTGGATTCGATTCCATCGATTTATTTGCCGTCAGAAACGGTTCAGCAGTACAAGCCTATAACGATCAAGGCCGCTTTCTATAACCCCTCGAACGCGAAGGTGACCTATTGTTGGGAGGTTGATCCTACACTGTTCGTGTTTACGCGGGGCGAACTGACGAGTGACAGCATAACCGGTTACTTCGTTGACTACGGCAAGACGGCAGAGGTGGGACTGACCATCACTATCGGCTCCAAGACAACAGTCACCAAGCGCAGTGTGAAACTGGTGGATAACCCTGCGCCATCGCTGGTTATGCAGTCGGCAGACGGCATGCTGTGGCGGCAGAGGATATACGACGGCGTATTCGAGGACGCCAAGCCCTACGATGGCTCTGCATCGGTTATTGACTCTGCTAACGACAGTACGGCTGTGCTCAATGGCGTGACCTACGATATTCACAACATGCCCGTGCTGGCCGACAAAGAGGTGCGCGCACTGCAGGTGGATGGTATGAACAGGAAACTGTATCTGATATTGGAAGACGGCGTATATGTGGCGAATGCGAACGGAGAGGCATTGGAGCGCATCGCGGATGCAATGGCGCAGACGCTGCTCGTCGATAATGCCGCTAACTGCATCTACTGGAGCGAGGCAGACGGCGTAAAGAGTATGCCGCTGGTGACTAATCCGCAGAACACAATCAGCGAGCAACTGCGCGAACGAATCAAGCAGGTGAACAGCGTGGGTGAGGTAGAGCGTATGCTGATGGTGGAGTGAACATTGAAGGATTGAACGAATGAAAGAAAACATACAACATACCATGAATCCTGATTATATCTTTGAGACAAGTTGGGAGGTCTGCAACCATGTGGGGGGCATCTATACTGTGCTGAGCACGCGTGCCGCCACGATGCAGAAGGAGCACCCCGACAAAGTACTGTTCTTTGGCCCGGATTGGGGCGAGCACTCGGATATCTATTTTGCCGAGGATAAGTCGTTGTTCCCCAATTGGCCATGCATCCACAATGCCCGTATCGGTCGCTGGAAGATTCCCGGCAACCCTATAGCCGTTCTGCTGCGCTGGGAAGGGATTATGGCGCAGAAAGATGCCATCTACGGTTGGGCTTGGGAGAAATTCCAAGTGCAGAGCCACGCTGCATATGGCGATTACGACGAGAGCTGTCTGTTCAGTTACGCCTGCGGGCAAGTGATGGAGAGCCTGTACCACCATCTGCATCTGGAGGAGCAGAACGTAGTGGTGCATGCCAACGAGTGGCAGACAGCCTTCACGCTGTTCTATATCAAAGACCACTGCCCAAAGATCGGCACACTGTTCACCACGCATGCTACGAGCATCGGTCGCTCAATAGCCGGCAACCATAAGCCGCTGTACGACCAGTTCAATTACTACAACGGCGACCAGATGGCCTATGAGTTGAACATGGTGAGCAAGCACTCGGCCGAGAAGCAGGCTGCCCACCACGCCGACTGTTTCACCACGGTGAGCGACCTGACAGCACGCGAGTGCAAGCAACTGCTAGACAAGCAGCCGGATATAGTTACCCCCAACGGCTTTGAGCCGGACTTTGTGCCCGTAGGCAAGGCGTACACGGCGCAGAAGAAGGAAGCCAAAGAAGCCTTGCTGCGCAGCATGAATGCCGACGGCAAGGATGCCATTGTAGCCGGTCAGCGTCCGTTCCTGCTGTGTATAGCCGGACGGCATGAGTGGAAGAACAAGGGGCTGGACGTGTTTGTTGACTCGATGCGCATGCTCAGCGACAAGGTCAATAGTGACGTATTTGCCCCGCGCGTGATAGCCTACGTACTTGTTCCTTATCTTGAGCACTCGACGCTGGTGATGGGTAAGGTGACTGTGGTGTTTATGCCGTACTACCTTAATGGCTTTGACCCAGAGTTCGGCAAGACATACTACGAACTGCTCTGCGGCATGGATCTGACAGTGTTCCCCTCGTACTACGAGCCTTGGGGGTACACGCCGCTGGAGAGTATAGCGTTCCACGTGCCTACGATCACCACGAGCCTGTCGGGCTTTGGCGTATGGGCGATGGGACAGTCGCAGAAGTGTGCGCAAGGACTGGAGGAGGGCGTATATGTCATCCGCCGTACCGACTCCAACTACGAACAGGTGGTCAGCAAAGTGGCTGACGCCGTGTACAGTTACATGCGCCTGAGCGGCAAGGAGCAGGATATCGTACGCAAGAAAGCATGGAAGATGTCCCAGAACGCCGAGTGGAAGCACTTCTTTGAGTACTACCGCCAAGCGTATGATATAGCCCTCAGGAAGACCGCTGCGCTGAAAGACCGCAAACGCTAAAAGAATAAAGACCGCAGCCATGACCGGCTGCTAAAAGATAAAGACAAACAGATAAATGACAAACGACTACATCATAGAGGTTAATCACGTATCGAAGCAGTTCGAGGATGGCAAGTATGCCTTGGACGACGTGAGCCTGCAAGTAAAAAAAGGCGAGTTTGTAACCATATTAGGCCCCTCTGGCTGCGGCAAGACAACGCTGCTACGTTGTATAGCCGGCTTCCAGGTAGCCAGTTCGGGATATATCCTGCTCAAGGGCGAGGATGTGACCAGCACCCCGCCGTACAAACGTCCGGTGAACACCGTGTTCCAGAAGTATGCGCTGTTCCCCCATTTGAACGTATTTGATAACGTGGCTTTTGGCCTGAAGATGAAGAAGATGGAGCCGGAGACGATTGTGCGCAAGGTGAAAGCCGCGCTGAAGATGGCCAACCTGACGGGCTACGAGGATCGTGAGGTGGACACCCTGTCCGGTGGACAGCAACAGCGTGTGGCTATAGCGCGCGCCATCGTCAACGAGCCTGAAGTGCTACTATTGGACGAACCGCTGTCGGCACTCGACTTGAAGATGCGTCATGACATGCAGATAGAGCTCAAAGAACTGCATGACCAACTGGGCATCACATTCATCTATGTCACCCACGATCAGGAGGAGGCACTGACCCTGTCTGACCGCGTGGTGGTGATGAGTGAGGGAAAGATACAACAAATTGGCACCCCGACCGACATCTACAACGAGCCGCAGAACTGCTTTGTGGCGGACTTCATCGGCGAGAGTAATATCCTGAGTGCCCGCATGATCAAGGACAAGAAAGTCGAGTTTTGCGGCAAGGTATTCGACTGCATCGACGAAGGATTCGGCGAGAACGAACCGGTGGATATAGTCATTCGTCCGGAGGATATCTACGTGTGGGACAAGGCGCAGGAGAAGCGCGGACAGATCGTAGGTCAGGAGGATGATGACGCGGAGGATCGCGTGCCAAAGGGTAAGTTCACGCGCTGGTACGGCGAGGTGCAGAGCTGCATCTTCAAGGGCGTGCACTATGAGATACGTGCGCTGACGCCTGACGGTTATGAATTCCTCATACAGGATTACCACGAGTACCTGCCCGGAACAGAGATAGGTATGCTCGTTAAGCCTGAGGATATACAGGTGATGAAGAAAGAGCATGACATCTACAACTACTTCGATGGCGAGATCGTCAAGAACGGCAAGGTGCGCTTCTTAGGGGCAGACTGGGATGTAGATGAGAAGCAATTGGAGTCGTACAACGTAGGCGACGAGGTGCGCGTTGGTGTCAAGTTCCGTGACGTTGAGCTGCAGGACTACGAGGAGGAAGGAACATTGTCGGGTGAGGTGCACTTCATCCTTTACAAGGGTAATCACTATCATCTGACTATCCTTACGGATGACGGTGACACCCTGTTTGTGAACACCAACGATGTGTGGGACGACGGCGACCGTGTGGGTGTAACCATTGCACCTGATCACATCTACCTGATGTCACGTGAGCAACAACGACAAATAGAAGACGAGGACAGAGATGAGTAAGTTGACTGATTTGGTATCCGCTCGTCGGACTTGGGCTTGGCCATACGTGCTGTTCCTGGTGCTGTTTGTGGTGCTGCCCTTGCTGCTGATCTTCTATTACGCGTTCAGCACGCCCGGTGGGGACTTTACGATACAGAATTTCGTTAAGTTCTTCCATACCTCGGAGGCCGTGAACACGCTGATCTACTCGATGGCCATCGCCTTCATCACCACGGTGATTTGCCTGCTGCTGGGCTATCCGGCTGCATACATCATGGCCATGGCGGAGTTCAAGACACCGCAGGTGATGGCGTTGCTGTTCATCCTGCCCATGTGGATCAACTTCCTGCTACGCACGATCGCCACGGTGGAGTTGTTCCATATGTTCGGTCTGCCGCTGGGCGAGGGCGCCCTGCTGTTCGGTATGTGCTACGACTACCTGCCGTTCATGATCTACCCCATCTACAATACGCTGCAGAAGATGGATCGTTCGCTCATCGAGGCAGCGCAGGACTTGGGCGCGGACAAGACGAACGTGTTCACCAAGGTTATTCTGCCGCTGAGCGTGCCGGGTATCTACTCGGGTATAGTGATGGTGTTCATGCCGACAGTATCGACCTTTGCTATCGCTGAGTTGCTCACGCACAATAAGATCACCTTGTTTGGTTCGCTTATCCAGCGTTCGTTTGGCGAGGGAGGTATAGCTATGTGGAACTATGGTGCAGCGTTGTCGCTGATAATGTTGGTTATTATTGCTGCCACCTCATTCTTTGACCAGGAGCGCGATCATGATGCGCAGAAAGGAGGTTTGCTATGAGTCAAGAGTCAAGAGTCAAGAGTCAAGAGCTGACCTCCGCACAAATAGAGGCACAGCGCCGCTCGCGGCAGATGTGGGCCAAACGCGTTGGCGGGCAGGCCTACCTATGGCTGCTGCTGATTGTGCTGTATGCACCTATATTGCTAATATTTATATTCTCGTTTACGCAAAGCAAAGTGTTCGGCAACTGGACAGGATTCACGTTCCATCTGTACGAGAACCTATTCACGGGTTATGATTCGACGGCGCAGGTTCGGGTTGACCCAAACTTGTATCGTGCCATCTTTTTCACCGTGGTGATAGCCATATGTGCCGCCACCATCGCTACGCTACTCGGTACACTGGCGGCTATTGGATTGTACAACATGCGCTCACGCGCCAGAAAAGGCATCACGTTCCTCAACTCCATCCCAATGATCAACCCCGATATATTGACGGGTATCTCGCTGTTCCTGCTGTTTGTGTTCTTAGGTATAAGCCGCGGGTTTGCTACAGTGCTGATCGCCCACGTGGTGTTCTGTACGCCGTATGTGGTGCTCAGTGTGATGCCACGCCTGACGCAGATGAACCCCAACCTCTACGAGGCGGCTCTGGACCTAGGCGCAACACCTGCTAAGGCGCTACGCAAAGTAATGCTGCCCGAACTCAAGCCGGGTATGATCAGCGGATTCATCTTGGCGCTTACGCTCAGTATTGATGACTTCGGCGTTACATTCTTCACTAAGGGATCAAATGGCCTGGAGACACTCTCCACATTCATCTACGCCGATGCACGTAAGGGTGGACTGACGCCCGAGTTGCGGCCGCTGTTCTCGTTGATCTTCCTTACCATACTCGTGTTGCTGATCTTCATGAACATCCATGCGAACAAACAAATGAACAAACAAAAATAACAATCTTTACAAACCCAAAGAAATGAACAAACAATTTAGATCCTTGATTGCAATTGTTATGGCAGCTCTTCTTGGCTGCCCGGTGTTTACCCAAGCAGCCGACCGCGAGCACACCCTGAAAGTGTACAACTGGGCGGATTACATTGATCTGGAAAATGTACTGAACACGTTCCCTGCTTGGTACGAAGAGCAGACAGGCGAAAAGGTGGACATCATCTATCAGACCTTTGACATCAATGAGTCGATGCTCACAGAGATTGAGGTCGGTCAGGAGGACTATGACGTCGTTTGCCCCTCGGAGTACATCATCGAACGTATGCTTCGTCACGGATTGTTGCAACCTATTCGCAAGAACTTCGGCAGCACACCCGACTACACCCAGCTCGTTGCTCCATTCGCACAGCGTATGTTCCAACAGATGGTTAGCGAGGAAGAGATGGACGACTTGCTGGCTTCGGACTATACAGTGGGATATATGTGGGGTACCACAGGTATCCTGTACAACCCGAAATATGTCAACGAAGAGGAGATTCGTTCGCTGGGCGGACTGCTCAACCCCAAGTTTAAGGACAAAGTGTTCATGAAAGATGCTTTCCGCGACGTCTATTCGGTAGTAGTGCTTTACGTATACCGCGAGGAGATTGAGCGTGGCGAAGTGAGTCGCGAGGATCTGGTAGCCAATGTTACCGGCGAGCGCATTGCTCGCGTGGAGGAGTTCCTGACCAAGGCTAAGAGCAATATTGCCGGCTGGGAGGTTGATTTTGGCAAGGAGGAAATGGCCAAAGGTCAGTCGTGGCTTAACTTGAGTTGGTCAGGTGATGCCCAGTGGGCTATTGACGAGGCAGCCGAGGTGGGCGTTACGCTCAAATACCGCGTGCCCGACGAGGGCTCTAACGTTTGGTTCGATGGTTGGTGCATCCCGAAGTATGCCAAGAACGTGAAGGCTGCGTCGTACTTCATCAACTACATGTGTATGCCCGAAAACGCCATCAAAAACATGGAGGAGATCGGATACGTTTCGGTCATCGCTTCTCCCGAGATCATGGAGTGGGCTAATGATGCTGAGGCTAATCCTCAGACCGTTGACCTGAGTTACTTCTTCGGCCCGAGTGCAACCGCTGTACATGCCAACCCTGTTCTTTATCCTGACAAGAGCGTGATTGATCGTTGCGCCCTCATGCACGACTGCGCCCAGAAGACCGAAGCCATGCTTGATATGTGGAACCGCGTGAAGGGTGACAACCTCGGCGGTAGCAGCCTGATGCTTGTCGTAGGTATAGTGATCGTGGTGCTTGTGGCCTTCTTCGTCATATTGGGCATCAACCGCAACAAACAGAAAAAACTGCGTAGCCGCAGACATTAAATTTGACTTATGAGCAAGAAACTATTTGTAATGCTTGCGCTGCTGTGCAGCATAACCGTTTTCGCCAATGAGGTGGAGGACGGTTATGCTGCCGTCAAGCAGCAGTATGAGCAACGCGAGAAAGGCGCAGACAAAGCTTTGCAGGAGTACATGAGGAGGTACCCCTACACTACCTATGCAGATGAGGTGCAAACCATGCTCGGCATTCTACAGGTGGAGAGCAAACGCTATAAACAGGCGCTCAAGAACTTTGAGGACGTCAAGCTTACCCGTCTGGGGCGCGACCAACAGCCCGAGTATCAGTTCTACCGAGGCTATGCGTTCCTGATGATGGGCGAGTACCAGAAGTCGCTCACATTTTTCTCAACGCTCAAGCAGAAAGATACGCCCTATACACTGTCATCGCATTACTATTATGCTTTTGCGCAGTATAAGTTAGGGCGTTACGAGCAGGCCTTGCCTGAGTTCCTTGCTATCGAACATACACAACAGTACAGCGCCATTGTGCCGTACTACATTATCCAGATCTACTACTCGCAGGGCAACCTGGAGGAGGTAGAGCAGCGTGCTGCCTATATCATCGAGGCTAACCCCGGTAATCCGAACAATGGTGAGGTGGAACGCATACTGGGGGAACTGCAGTACCAGCGAGGCGCATATGCCAAGGCGATCCCGCACCTGGAGGCTTACGAGAAGAGTTTCACAGAGCAGAAGAAAGAGCTGGTACGCAATGATATCTATCTGCTCGCCATGGCGTATTATAACACCGAGCAGTACCAGAAAGCCATCACGTACCTGAAAAAAGTCAAGCCGGAAAACGACACAATCAGCGAATCGGTAGCACTGCATCTGGGACACTCCTATGCGCGCACGGGTAATATTGAGCAGGGCAAACTCAGTTACGCCACTGCCGTGCGTTATGGCCTGACACCCAAACTGACGGAGGAAGCGATGTACAATTATGCGCTGTGCACCTACCAGAGTTCATCGGCACTGGGCGAGAGTGTGACTGCCTTCACCGAGTTCCTGCGCACCTATCCCAAGTCGAAGCACACGACAATGATCCGTTCATTGCTCTCCGACGCATTCCTGCGCTCAAAGAACTACCAGGCAGCCTATGAGGCCATGCAACTCATCGACATCACAGATGCCAAGATGGAACAGACCAAGCAGTACCTGCGTTATCAGTTGGGAGCTGACGCTTTCCGGCAGGGAAACATACAAAAAGCACAGCAGTTCCTAGAGGAGATTCTCCGTCAGCCTAAGGCGTATGACGCCAACAATGCAGAGGCTTGCTACCTGTTGGCCGAGTGTGCATATCGTACGCGCCAGTACAAGATGGCTGAGCAGTACCTCACCCAAGCTGAGCAGTATCCCCAATGGAAACAGTCGCCCAACCGCCTGCAGGCGCTCTACCTGAAGGGATACGCTTATTTCCAGCAGAAGATGTACGTGCAGGCTGAGGCTACGCTCAAGGATTACGTTAGCCAAGCTGATGCCTCGCAGCCGACCTACGCAGATGCCCTTAACCGCATAGGTGATTGCCAGTTCAACGCCCGTAAGTTCGACGATGCGATTCGCACCTACCAGCAAGTGGTTGATCTCGCAGCTACAGGTGCCGACTACGCAACCTTCCAAGCCGGCTACGCGTACGGACTCAAGCATGAGTATGTGAGCAAGGCAGAGAAGATGCTCAGCCTAGTTACAACTTATCCGCAGTCGGACTACGCCGATGATGCACTCTACGAGATGGCACGTGCGTATATAGAGAACAATCAGGAGGAGTCAGCTATCATGGCCTACGAGCGTCTGCTCAGTAACTACCCGAACTCGAACATGGCACGCAAAGCCTCGCTTGAGCAAGCCATGATCCATCGTAATCTCAAGCAGTATGATGATGCTATTCGTGGCTTCAAGCGAACCATCAACAGTTATCCGGGTACCGAAGAGGCATATGCCGCGCTCGATGGACTGGAGCAAGTGTATGTGGCAACGAACAACATCAGCGAGTACCTGGCATATACAAAGAAGATTGGCAAGTCGCTCATGCGCGTGCAGACGGCCGAAGACTCGCTCACTTACGTCACCGCCGAACTGCAGTATATGCTTGGCAATTACCCCGAGGCGGCAGCCGGTCTGACCACCTACATCACCCGCTACTGCAACGGCGGGCGCTATTGCACCAACGCTCACTACTATGCTGCTGACAGCTACTACCGACTTGGCAAACTCAAGGAAGCACTATCCGAGTACGAGGCGCTGACCCAACTCACCGGCAATGCATATATGGAGGAAGCATGCCTGCGCGCTGCAGGAATAAGCTTTGACAACCGCGATTATGAGACCGCTGCCCGTCACTTCAGCCACCTGTATGAGGTAGCCTCTACCGAGGGCAACCGACTTGTAGCGCAACTCGGCATACTGCGGTGCGCGCTCAACACGAACGACGACCCGACAGTCATCCGTATTGCTACGGATATACTTGCAGCCGAATCCTTGCCTGATGATGTGCGTCAGGAAGCGTTGTACTGCCGAGCCAAGGCCTACCTCAGGGCGGGTAACAACGGGCAGGCTGTTGTTGATCTGTCGCCACTGGCTAAGGAAACGTTCACCGCCATCGGTGCTGAGAGCAAGTACCTGCTTGCGCAGGCTTACTTCAACATGGATGCACTCGATAACGCAGAGGCAGAAATCATGGCCTTCGCGCAGATGAACACGCAGCACCAGTACTGGCTTGCCAAGGCAATGATTTTGCTGTCGGACATCAGTCTCAAGCGTGAGGATATGTACCAGGCACAGCAGTACTTGCTAGCATTGCAGGCTAATTACCATGCTAACGATGATATACAAAGCATCATTGCTGACAAACTTGCTGCAATCAATGCGCTCAATGAGCCAGCGCAGCCGGACGACGACGAACCGGCAGAATGAATCTGATAACTGAAATCTGACAACTGATTACATTTATGAAGATCAACTCAATTATAGTACTTGCCATCCTGTTACTCATGCCTCCGACTCTGTTGGCACAGGATACAATCCTTAACCGCAACGTAACTGTCGAGCGCGACTTTCAGCCCGTCATCAGCAGTGCCGGTATAGTTAGTGTCAAACCCGTTATAGTACAGCAGGATATCGAGCCGGTGGAGGTGACCTACTCGTCGTACTCGCAGGCATTGTCGCCGGCATTTAATATCAATCCGCTGGGCTGCTCTTTTACTACCTGGGAGAAGCCCAAACCGCTGCACGGCTACGTAAGTGGCGGTCTCGGCCATACCAACACGGCGTTCGACTTTGGCTACCGGATGACCGACAAGCGTAGCAAGATCACCCTGGATACATACGCTCACCACCGTGCTATGTGGGGACGATATACTGTTGAACAGACGAACATTGGTCTGGATATAACCAAGGCGTTTTCTTCTTCAGCCTTGTACTTCGGTGCGGATGCCGAGAATAGGTTCTATACGATGAGTGGACGTTATGTGGATTCACTGGGAACGATGCATCTGAAAAAGATGTCCGAGCTCAAACCCGAGGATAAACTCGCATTATGGAACGTTAACACGCATATAGGCATCCGCTCTACTGACCGCGGTAGTTTGCAGTACCAATTGCAAACCGGCTACTCAGCGTTCCTCTATGCCGCAAATGTCACCGAACACCAAGTGCGCACACTGGGTAGGCTGGAGTGGAACGGAGGGGAGCACCGTGCAGGCGTCAACATTGGGGTGTCGAACTTCTTTCTAAACGTCAACGACAAATCCATCCCTGACTCGCTATACAACTCGCGCCACGCTATTCGTATCGAGCCATTCTACGCCTTCGATCACAAGCGCTTTCATCTGCATGCAGGAGTCAATCTCGACCTGAATATCGGCCATGGGCAAATGCTTTCCGGCAACGAGAACATCGCCTTTGCTCCATCGCCCAATGTGCAGATTGAGTACGATATAACCCGCAACTGGCTGGCTATCTATGGTTCGGCTACAGGCTCGTTTGGCGAAGGCTCGATGCAGTCGTACTGCTATCAGTACCCCTATCGCCCGTACGCCAACGAGGTCGTGTCGCACCATGTGTCGGCCTATACGCCTGTCAAGGCGCAACTGGGACTCAAGATCCGTCCGCAGGCTAACTTGCTCATTGATGTGCATGCGCGCTATGAGTTGATGAAGAACCAATTCGCTACCGCCTCGCCTTATTACTGGGAGGTACGGCAGTACCGCGATGCGCAGGGTAATAGCATGCCCCTGTTTGGCGATTATGTCTATTGCAACATGCAGCGGTGGAAGATAGGTGCGGAGATTACGTATCACTACCAGGATATTGTTCACGTCCTCGTAGCCGGAGGCTACTACATCAACCGAACCGACAGTATTGAGCCCCCTTCTGCCTCCGTGGGCAAAGCGGCTGAGGAGAACTCGTTTAGGGCGGCTATACGTAATGCCAATGGCACGCTGCGCACGCTTGATCGCCCGAGCTGGGATCTGACCGTCAACGTTGACGCGCGCATTAATCGTCATTGGACGCTCTATTCGCACAACTACTTCGCCGGTAAACGTCAGACACTGCTCTGGCAAGAGACGGCAGAAGGGCGCACCTATTCAGTCGGCACACTGATACCCACCATCGATATCAATCTCGGGTGTACGTATGAGTATAATAAGTGGCTGAGTGTGTTCCTCGAACTCAATAATATCATATACCGTCACAACGCCAACTACTATGGCTACTATAACCCCGGCACGAACTTCCTGCTGGGGGTGACGTATAAGTTCTGATAAATATTAGTTCTGATTGGATTGGACTATCTGATCATCCTTGTGCATTGTACCACTGCTCGAGTCGCTCGTTGAACGCGCGCCGCTCGAGCGTTGCCCATGTGCGCAGTTGGTCGGTCATATCTTCAAAGTGCATCGTTACGCGCCGCCTGAGAGTAAGACGCGTGTGTTGCTTGCTGGTAAGGCTGTCGTCCAAGCCCGAGGTGCGCAGCATGATCACGCGCACGTTGGCATACTTTTCCTTGTCCTCCGGTGCAAACAGACCCTGACACACCTCGTAGGCTAATCGTCTGTTGCCGATTGATTCGACAGGTTTGTAGCGCACATGCCCGGAAGGATAGAACAGCAGGTCATCACCGTTCGCTAATGCTTGTAGCGCTGTAGTGGTCAATTGCCGCGCCTTGGCAGCACTCTTTTCGCGGTTGTCGGCTGAAGTGGCGGGCAGGTCGGGAACAACGATTGCCGTGGCGAGTCGCAACGCCCAACCCGAGTACCAGCGGCGGAAGAATACCTCATCCGCCATCGGACGCAGGATTACTTCCGGGAACTCGGCGCACAACATAGGAGGCTCAATGTAAGCAGGGTGATTGGGTAGCAACAGGTGAACATTGCCGTCGCGCAGTAACTCGCCATTTTCGGTGCGGATATCATAATGCAGGTGTAATAGCCACCTGACAATCTTGCTGACTTGAATACGTGTCATCGTTTTTTATTTCTTGTTGTACCGGTTTGTGAACAGGCTGAATAAATCGCGTTATGTAGCGTCGTAGTGTATTGCGGTTGCAGCTCAGGTGTTTGCATATATCTATTTGTGACCATCCCAGTTGCAAAGCGCGTCGGATGAAGCGATCATGCTTGTATAGTACGAGTGCCCGTTGGCTGCTGTTGCTGCCGGTGGGACGACCTACATGTTTTCCCTCGGCCTTGAGGCGAGCCAGTGCCTGACGTGTGCGATCGCTGATCAGTGTACGTTCAATCTCGGCTGACAGACCAAAGGCGAACGCCAGTACCTTCGACTGTATATCATCGCCCAGCCGGTAGCCATCTTTGATTGTCCATACGCGGCAACCTTGTTTCATGCATAGGCTTAGAATCTCCATGATCATGTACAGATTCCTGCCTAACCTGCTCAGCTCGCTGCATACGATCAAGTCGCCCTTCTTCACCTGCTTAAGCAGAGTGCCTAATCGCCTTCGGGTGTATTGGCAGGTACCCGAAACTGTCTCGTCAATCCAACCGTCAATGATCACTTTTTCACGCTCGCAGAACGTTAGAATCTCGTAGCGCTGGTTTTCCACCGTTTGTCTGTCACTGCTCACACGTATATATCCGTAGTTCATGGTTTTTTGCCACAAAGTTACGAAAAATTCCGCCAATGTGCAAGTGTCTTGCTCTTGGCTGACGACAATAACGCCGCTGGCGTGAGTTATGCAAAGTCAATAATATGATGGATGGATATAATACCGATGATCTGCTCGCTGTCTGGCTTTTCAGTTACGGCCAGGGTAGTTATGTTGTGCTTATCCATGATCGCCAGTGCTTCGGTGAGTAAGGCATCCTTGCTCAGGTGTTTGTAGCTCGGTGTCATGATATCCGCTGCCGTGATGTGCAGATCGTCGTACTTCTGTATAGCCCGCCTCAGGTCACCATCGGTAATGATGCCCACGCAGCGGTTATTATGCTCGTACACCATTGTCATTCCCAGATGATGGCGGGTCATCTCGCACGCCAGTTCACGGAATGGTGTGTCCGTGTATACGCGCGGTACGGAGCGATACATATGATTCTCCACACGCCCTAACAGTTTACGTCCAAGTGCTCCGCCCGGATGATACACAGCGAAATTCTCCGCCTGAAAATGCCGTTTCTCCATTAGGCAGACCATCAGCGCGTCTCCCATGAGCAGTGTGGCTGTGGTTGAGGTGGTGGGCGCCAGCCCCAATGGGCAGACCTCTTTGTCTACGTGCGCCGACAGCGCCAGATCGCAGCGTTGCGCCAGTGGCGACTGCATGTCACCTGTCATGGCAATAAGTTTGCACCCCATCTGATGCAACGGGTCAATCACGGCTAGAATCTCGTTGGTAGCACCGCTGTTACTTACCAGTAGTACAACATCATCATCAGCCACCATCCCCAAATCACCATGTACCGCTTCCGCGGCATTGACGAAGATCGCCGGTGTGCCTGTCGAGGCAAACGATGAGGCAATCTTCCTACCGATCAGTCCGGTCTTGCCAATGCCCATGATTACCACCTTGCCGCGGCATGCATACAGCGCATCCACTACCGATTCAAAGTGATCATCGATATGCTCTGCCACCTTCGTCAGCTCGCTTATCTCCTCACGAAAGATCTCTTGTGCTCTATGTATAATCTCCTTATTCACCTTTTAATAGTGTGTCTATCGCTTTTGCTTGCAGTAGCAGTGAGCGAATGTCTTGTAGCTTAACTTGGTTTGCCGCATCGCTGATAGCTTTGTCGGGGTCGGGATGTACCTCCAGGAACAGCCCATCCACGCCTACGGCCAGTGCGGCGCGCATCAGGGGCGGTACCAGTTCGCGGTTCCCCCTTGTAATGCCTTGCATGGAAGACGGTTGCTGCACTGAGTGCGTGGCGTCGAAGATAACCGGACACCCATACTCGCGCATCCTAACCAGCGATGTCATGTCCACCACCAGATTGCCGTACCCGAACGATGAGCCCCGTTCAGTCAGCCATATGCGGCCGTTGGCTGTTGGCTGTTGGCCATTGGCAGGCTGCGCGTCCAGACATTTCTGTATAGCACCACGCATATCCCAGGGCGCCATGAACTGGCCTTTCTTGATATTGACAATCCTGCCTGTAGCGGCAGCTGCCTGCAGCAAGTCAGTCTGACGACTGAGGAACGCAGGTATCTGTAGTACGTCAGCCACCTCAGCTACAGGTGCACACTGATAACTCTCATGGACATCGGTCACTATAGGCAGTCCGTATCGCTGCTTGACTTCGGTCAGGATGCGCAAGCCCTCCGCCATCCCCACACCTCGCTGTGAGGATGAGGATGTGCGGTTGGCTTTGTCGAACGAGGATTTGAACCATAGCTCAATCCCCAGTTCGGCGCATACGTTACGTAGTGTCTCCGCTGTTTGCATGACAATCTCCGCGCTCTCAATCGCACAGGGGCCAGCAATCAGGAAGAATGGACGTTTCAGTGTCATATCAGAAGGCATACGCACTGATTAACGCAGTTCAAATACGCGTACCCAGGCTACGTTCAGCAGCCCTTCTGAAGCACGCTGATGCTCATCGATGAACGACGACAAAGCCAGGAAGAGTTCCTCTTTAGGTAGGTTGTTCGATGTACGATGTACCTCTACATTATTCACCAGCCAAACCAATTCGCGTTCAGTCCAGCGTAGTGAGTAGATGAAGTACTTGCGGGCAGATATACCCTTAATGACCTCCCCATCAAAACCATCCTTCGTGTAGTTACCCATCGTAATATGCTTGCCATTATAGTGGAAGATGCTGATCATCGGCAGTTTGTCGCCGCTACCGAGCCAGAATGCGTGATGGATATTACCTTCGATGCGGATCTTAGCCATGAATAAGCCACCTTTTTGTCGGAAACTGTCGGCGGTCTGAATGATGTCGGATGTATAATCAAAGTCCTTGTTGATGAAACCTTTCTTCGGGTCCCATGCTTTGTCCGTAATTTTCTCCTGTTTGGTAAACAGCTGTATCTTGCCGTCAATGGCGCCTACGTTCCGTCCGCCGTTGTTAGCCTGCTGTTCGTTGGCAAAGGAGTGCTGACGAATCAACTTAGGATTGGTGTAAGCAAAGCCGGGACGCCACTTCGATTCGCTCAGTTTGAGCCAATCGCACTCGTCAACAAACGTAGCGTGAATTTTCTCCATACGCTCAATTTCTGCGGCATCCTGCTGCATGAAGAAGATGATATCAGACATAGCAGACAACTGCTTATAGCGTACTTCCTGCTGGTACTCTTCGGTTGATTTCCAGCGGTTGTCATTGCTCCAGAACGCATGTTGCTTTTTGAATTCGTCTGTAGCAACCTCGGCGCTCAGTTCCTTGAACTGTGCCGGCAGTTTGGAGTCGCGGTACTGCAGATAAGATTTGTACTTTGCTGATTTTTCGAACTCCGCCATACGCTTGAGTTCGAGTGAGTTACGCACCTCTTTTTCGCTTTGCAGCTTAATGTAGTTTTCAGAGTTACGGAAAGCGATGTACTCTTTCAGCTCTTGGCTCTTCTCCATCTCCAGGTAGTCCTGCAACTGCTTATTGTCTCGCAGCTGCTTGTACGAGCTGATTGTTTGATAGGTGGGAGTGCTCTTGTATTTGGTGTTGATCAGGTTGTACTTCTTCTGCTGGAAGTCCTTACTCTCCACGGTTTTCTTCAGTTCAAGAAACTCCTTGAGTTCAGCGGATTGCTCCACTTGACGGTAACGGGCGATGCGCTGTTCGTCCGCCAGAATACGGCGCTCCATCTTCTCTGTAGACTGGAGACTACCGGTCAGTCGTTTAAAAAATAGATTCATAAATCGTATGTGTTTACGGTTGTTGATTAGTATCCTGCGAGAGGATGTTATATAGTTCTTCTAATGTATTGACCCAATGTGGCGTGTATGCCTCCTGTTGTGGCAGGAAAAGCAGTGTCCGCATGTGCTCTGTCTGTTGTCTGATTCCTTCGTAGAACCCACGGTAGTTGAGGATGTATATCGGCTTATGGTGCTCTCCTACTGTGCCGGAGGCAATAACGTCGTACATCTCGTCGAGCGTACCATATGAGCCCGGCAGACAAACGAAGCAGTCGGCTACATCGCGCATCATCTGCTTGCGTTCCGCCATCGAGCTCACCGTGTAGAGTGTTGAGCAGTTCTCAGCAAGCCTTCCGGCGCAGATAATGCGCTGCGGCACTACGCCTATCACTTCACCGCCTGCCGCTGCCGCAGCATTGCTCGTGCGTGACATCAGCCCGCCTGTAGCACCGCCATACACCAGCGTGTGCCCTTCAGTGGCTATCCACTTGCCTAATTCATCACCCAAGTGCAGATACTCCTCCGGGATGATGTCCTTAGCTGAACAGTAAACGGCTATTCTCATTTTTTGATCTTAGCCTCTCCGGCGATCACCTTGGTGTTATTCTGCATAATATCCGCCATATCTACGCCTGTAGCTTCCTTGATGACCTCCATCGTCTGGCGCATCACTACGGGCACGTTGCCGCTTATGCCGGCAGCCTCGGCGCCCGTGGTGCCGTACACATGTACATCATTGATGGCTGTCAGCGGTTCGGCCACCTTGGCAGCTATATCGGGCAGGATCTTCACCATCATCTCAGCTATAGCGGCGCCGTTGTACTTCTTGTACGCCTCAGCTTTCTTGTCCATGGCTGCGGCTTCGGCCTCACCTTTGGCGCGTATGGCTGCGGCTTCGGCTTCACCCACGGCTTTTATACCTGCGGCTTCCTGCTGCTTGGCAAACAGGGCTGCTTCGGCTTGTGCCTTGACGGCGGCAGCCTGCTGCTCAGCCTCGTAACGCTCGGCTTCGGCTTTGCGCTTGCGTTGCTCAAGCTCAGCGGCGGCGTCTATCTCTTTCTGGTACTTGTCGGCATCAGCTTTCTTGTTGATCTGTGCCTCCAGTGTCTTCTGTTGGATAGCTATCTCTTGCTCGCGCAGCAACTGTTCTTGCTTGGCTTTCTCCACCTCGGCCTCGATGGTCAGGCGGTTGATCTCTTTCTGCCGCTCCTGCTGCCGGATCGAACGTGCAGCATCGGCCTCCACGGTCTTGACGTTGATCTCCTTGGCCTGCTCCTGCTTTTGTATCTCGTATGCCGCATCGGCAATAGCTGACTGCGTGTCGGCCTGCTTCTTCAGGTCAGCCTGCTTGACGGCAAGTTCAGTGTTACGGATAGCAATCTCCGTCTCCGAAGCTACGCGTGCATCGTTGGCTTGCTTGGCTGCTTCGGCACGGGCGATTGCCACGTCGCGCTCGGCGTTCGCCTTGTTGATGGCGGCGTCCTTGGTGATTTTGCAGGTGTTGTCGGCACCGAGGGCGTGGATCAGTCCCTCGCCGTCGGTGATCGACTGGATGTTACACGACAAGATCTCAATGCCTAACTTAGCCATGTCGGCTGCGGCTTTCTCTTGGATTTGGTTGGAGAACCCGTCACGATCCACGTTGAGCGAACGCAGGTCTTGCGTACCTATTATCTCACGCATGTTACCTTGTAGTGAGTCGCGAATCTCCGAAGCTATCTCCTCACGGCTCTTTCCTAGGAAGTTGGCAGCGGCTGTCTCGATGAGTTCGGGATTGATACGCACTTTAGCCACAGCATCCACATCCACGTTGATGAAGTCGGATGTCGGAACGGACGAGTCGGTCTTGATATCCACGCTCAACTGACCCAGGTAGAGCTTGTCCACCTTCTGCAACCCGGGGATACGCAATCCACCTGTACCGATCAGGAATTTAGGACGACGACGTGGCCATCCTGAGATGACTAATGCTTGGTTAGGAGACGTCTTGACATACGACAAGATAATGATCACCAGTAGCACGACGGCTACAATAATGATTACGGTTACAGAAGGATCGTTCATAGTTCTTTATAATTAATGGTTATGCAGCCAGGTTTGGCCGCTACATTTATGCATCGATCTTAGCGTAGGTGGCGTTTTGCTCAATGAACTCGCGGCGCGGTCCCACCTCATCACCCATCAGCATGGAGATAATGCGGTCGGCCTCGGCGGCATTCTCGATGGTCACCTGCTTGAGCATACGGCGCTCGGGATCCATAGTCGTCTCCCAGAGTTGCTCGTCACTCATCTCACCCAGACCTTTGTAACGCTGCGTCTTGATTTGCTTCTCGTCGCCGTTGCCGTAACGCTGGATGAAGTCATGACGCTGCTGGTCGTTCCAGCAGTACTCCTTCGTCGCGCCCTTCGAGCAGAGGTACAGAGGTGCCATGGCGATATAGAGATGACCTTGCTCGATGACCTCTTTCATATGGCGGAAGAACAGGGTCATAATCAGCGTAGCGATGTGTGCACCATCGACGTCGGCATCCGCCATGATGATGACTTTGTGGTAGCGGATCTTGCTCAGGTTCAGCGCCTTGGGGTCATCTTCTGTGCCGAAGGTGATGCCCAGTGCAGTGAAGATATTCCGTACCTCCTCGCTTTCAAACACCTTATGTTCCATCGCTTTCTCGACGTTCAGGATCTTTCCGCGCAGGGGCAGAATAGCCTGGTGAACGCGGTCACGACCCGTCTTCGCTGTACCGCCTGCCGAATCACCCTCGACGAGGAAGAGCTCGCACTCTGCGGGGTCTTTGGATGCACAGTCAGCCAGTTTGCCGGGCAGACCGCCACCGCTGAGCGGCGACTTGCGCAGCACCGACTGACGGGCGTTACGTGCAGCTATACGCGCCTGGGCGGCGAGGATGACCTTCTCCACGATGCGCTTGGCGTCATCGGGATGCTCCTCGAGGTAGTTCTGCAGGGCTTCGGCTACGGCGGAGTTGACCATACCGGCTACCTCTGAGTTACCGAGCTTGGTCTTGGTCTGACCCTCGAACTGCGGCTCGGCGACCTTGACGCTGATGACAGCCGTCAGTCCCTCGCGGAAGTCGTTGGGGTCGATGGTTGAGTTGCCCTCCTTGTCTTTGAGCTTGGCTTTCTCGAGCATCTTGCTGTCCTCGGCGTACTTCTTCATCACGCGAGTCAGTGCCGAACGGAAACCGGCTACGTGTGTGCCGCCCTCTATGGTGTTGATATTGTTGACGTAGGAGTGTACGTTTTCGTTGAAGTCTGTATTATAGATCATAGCCACCTCTACCGGTGTGCCGTACTTGTCGGTATTCAGATGGATCACCTCCGAGATGAGCGGGGTTCGGTTGTTGTCGATGTAGCGCACGAACTCGCTCAAGCCCTTCTCCGAATAGAATGCCTCTTTCTTGCAGCCTACTTCTTTGGTGCCGTCCTCGCGCACGGTTTCAACGTTCACACGTTTGTCCTTGAGCACGATTCTTATACCTGCGTTCAGGTATGCGAGCTCGCGCATACGATTTGCGAGTATATCCCACTGATAGACGGTCTCGGTGAAGATAGTATCATCCGGCCAGAACTGCACGAACGTGCCGTTCTTTCCCATCTCCCAATTGCCAGTTGCCTCGGCTTCGGTGATGATATGGACGGGTGCGAGGGGTTTGCCTTTGGCATAATCCTGGCAGTGTATTGCTCCCTGGCGATACACCTCGACGTGCATCTTCTTCGACAGGGCATTGACGCAGCTCACGCCTACGCCGTGCAATCCACCGGAGACCTTGTAGCTATCCTTGTTGAACTTACCTCCAGCGTGTAGCACGGTCATCACGACCTCTAGCGCGCTGCGGTGCTCCTTTGGATGCTCGTCAACGGGTATACCGCGACCATTGTCTTGTACAGTTATGGAGTTGTCCTCATTGATATGTACGGCTATCTCAGTGCAGAATCCGGCGAGTGCCTCGTCAATGGAGTTATCCACTACCTCATATACCAGGTGGTGCAATCCTTTCTGTGAGATGTCACCAATGTACATAGCGGGGCGTTTGCGCACCGCTTCCAGTCCCTCTAACACTTGAATACTTGAGCCGTCATACTGCTCCTCTGCCTGCAAATCGGCAGCTTGTACTTGGATTTCTTGTTCTTGCATTATTTTCGAATAGTTATAGTGTCTTTAATTATATAATTAAAAAAGCTTACAAAATTACAAAAAATAAATGACATTTGCAAATTTTTCCGAAGAAAAATAGCATTTGCCCTGCAAAAAATAGTATTTCATCCATCAAATCCCCCGCATCTACCATTTGGCAGTGCGGGGGATTTTCTAAATACATGCGTTACTATAGTCGCTTGATAGCGTCTAAGACTCAATAGCCTTAGTCCCCTGGAGGGAACTTCTCGAACGATTATTTCAGTTCCACAGGTTTGTACTTAGGCACGAGAGTTTTCATGACAGACCAGCCGATGAGGTAAGCCACGGCACAGATACAGAAGATGATCATGTAGCCGGCCGGTTTGCCTGTGAAACCTGCGAAAGCAAATGCTTCGCCCATCTGAGCTGCGTGGTCGAACAACATACCCGAACCTTTGTTGATCAGGAATGAGCCCACACCTCCGGCCATCGCACCGATACCGGTGATGGTAGCCACTGCCGACTTGGGGAACATATCTCCGGTCGTTGAGAAGATATTTGCACTCCAGCTCTGGTGAGCCGCACCTACGATACCGATGATGATGGCTACTGCCCACGGACCATAAACGCCACCTAAGGGCTGTGCAAAAAGGGCGAAGATGGGGAAGAAAGCGAAGATGAGCATTGCACGCATACGACCTGCGTAAGGCTCCATACCTTTCTTCTCCACAAAGATCTTAGGCAGATAGCCACCGAATAGCGAGATAACCGTTACAATCGCGTACAGCGTGAAGATCAACGCGATACCCTGCGGGTCAGAAGCCTTGATGCCAAACTGATCTTGGAAATAAGCGGGTGCCCAGAACAGGAAGAACCACCACACGCCGTCAGTCATGAACTTGCCAAACGCAAACGACCAGGTCTGTTTGTGCTTGAAAGCCTCGCCAAACGACATCTGTTTCTCGGTTCCTTCATTCTTTAATTCTTTCACTCCTTCATTCTTTTCATCCTGGTGGATATACTCGAGTTCTGCCTCGTTCACATGCTTGCTCTCGGTCGGTTTGTCATAAACGAAAATCCAGACCCCTGCCCAGATGAAGCCCAGCGCACCGATGATGATGAATGCCATCTCCCAACCAAGGCTCTTTGCCAGCAGAGGGATAGTGGCCGGAGCTGCCAGCGCACCTACCGATGCGCCTGCATTGAAGAGTGCCGTTGCAAACGCGCGGTCTTTCTTCGGAAAATACTCCGCAGTTACCTTGATGGCAGCAGGGAAGTTTCCTGCCTCACCAAGACCGAGAATCAGACGGCAAGCGAGGAACAGCCAGACACTGACCATGGAGATCGTACTGACTATCGTTCCGGTCGCCTCCAGCAAGGCGGCTTTGCTCTCCAGGCCTACGATCTGTTCGGTCACCCAGCCGCAGCCGGCGTGCATTACTGCACCTAACGACCAAATGATGATCGCCCAGAGGTAACCTTTCTTCGTGCCCATCCAGTCGATGAATTTACCGGCGAAGAGGCAGAAGATGGCATACGCGATAGAGAACACACCGGTGATGGTTCCGTAGTCGGAGTCGGTCCAGTGGAACTCGGGTTGGATAAACTCCTTGAACGTCAAGGAGAGCACCTGGCGATCCATATAGTTCACGGTGGTGGCGAAGAATAGCATCGCGCACATTACCCAGCGCCAGTTGCTAAGAACCTTATTATTCATAAAATTCAAGATTTAAAATTCAACATTCAACATTTAGCGTTGCACGCGTCCGTTGGCGTTGCCACCGGCGAGTGAGAGTACTTCGTCCTCGCTGACGAGGTTGTAGTCGCCGTTGATGGTGTGCTTGAGCGCCGAAGCTGCTACAGCGAACTCAAGGGCTGCACCCTGGTTGTCGGGGTACTTGAGCATGCCGTGGATCAGTCCGCCGGAGAAGGAGTCACCACCGCCTACGCGGTCGATGATGGGATTGATCTCGTAGCGCTTGCTCTGGTAGAACTCCTTGCCGTC
>CAMIZG010000024.1 GCA_946403215.1 uncultured Bacteroidales bacterium
AATCCGGGTTGGAACTGGGTATCCACCAACCTCAAACTCGAGCCCGAGACGGCGGAAATCAATACAGCCATGACGGCATCGGAGAGTTGGCACGAGGGCGATTTGATCAAGAACCCCGACAACCAGCAGTTCAACATCTACTCGCAGTCGCAAATGGCCTTCAGCGGTACGCTCACAGGTTGGGATTACACGCAGATGTACATGGCTTTTGCCTCTACGGGCAACACGATTCGTCTGACCGGTGACCGTCTGACCGATGCTGACCGCAAGATTACTGTACGTGGCGACGGGCAGTGGAGTGTGATGCCGTGTCTGTTTAACGAGGTGACATCTGTCACTGAGGCCATGGCTGACTATTACAACTCAGCTATCACGGGCGACCTGATTAAGGCCCGCGACCGCTTTGCCGTCTTCTCTGTCGACAAACGTTGGATTGGTGACCTCACGGCTCTCCGTCCCGGCGAAGGATATCTGTTCCGTCGCATGGGACAGGGTGATGTAGATATCCGCTTCTACAGCCAGAGCGCCTCTTCTGCCCCGCAGAAAGTTTCCGCCTTCAGCGGCAAGGGCACAACGAACATGACGATGATCTGCTCGGTTAGCGGGTTAGAGGATGAACAGGCCAGCGGTTTAGAGGCTTACATCGGCGATGAACTCGCAGGCGTAGCTGAACCTATTGAGATCGATAACGAACTGCTGTACTTCCTCACCATCTCGTCGGACCAAGTGGGCGAACTCCGCTTCGAGACAGCCGATGGCCGACAGCTGACCGCCAGTGGGCAGAAGTTTGCCTACAAGGCTAATGATCGCCACGGCAGCCTGCAGTCACCTGTACTGCTCACTCCGGCCGAGAAGAATGGTCCGTACAAGATTATCGAGGATGACCATGTGATCATCATCCGTGACGGCGAACGCTACGACGTAACAGGCATACGCCTCGCGGAATAGTTTTTGACATCATTCTTGGTCTTTGGGGACTAAAGAAAAAGTACTGATTTATATTGGGTAATCTTTGACTGACAATATTCGTTATACGAAACATCAATTTTTGAACATAGCCTTTTGCGCCCGTCAAAGAAAGCTTACAAGTAACTACATATCAGAACAATTTTGTGATGCAAAACACGATATTTTATAGACAAATTTCTATTTTGCAATACAAAATATGATATTTTTTTACGAAAAAATTGCAAATGTGTAATTTTTGTTGTATCTTTGTATGGCAAATGTGTCGGCATACAAAATGACCGACACGTGCGGCATGAAAATTGTAACACGTATAGCGAATATGAAGAACTATATCGTATATATCCTCCCCCTGCTTATGCTCGCATCGGCAACGCCGATGCGTGGGCAGGAGGTGACGGCTCAGGTGCTGCCTGCTGATTCAACCGAGCAGGCTCAAGCCTCCGTTGTAGATTCATTACCCCCCGTAGTGCTCACCTATCCTCAGATTCTGCGCGATATGCCCAACGTGGGTGTCCATCAGGATAGTCTGATCACCCTGCTTATGGAGGAAAAGATTGCCGGTGTGGAGCGCGGAGAGAACGAGCGTCCGGGGTACAGAGTGCAGATCTACTCGTCCAACCATCCGCAGCGCGGCAAGTCGGAAGCCCTGCAAATAGAGCAACGCGTCAAGCAAGAGCTGAACACATCGGTGTATGTGATCTACTCCTCGCCTTCGTGGAAAGTGCGAGTAGGCGATTTTCTGGAGGAGCAGCAAGCGGCCGAGTTCCGCGATGTAATCAAGGGACTGTTCCCCGACCTGGCAGATTACACATACATTGTCCGCGACCAAATTAAAGTACGCTAATTATGGACCTACAAGCATTCAAGCCCTCAGAGCAAATAACCAACGGCATATCAGCCAATGTGGAATCAGTAATTCGCCAGTTGGGCGAGGACCCCGAACGCGATGGACTGAAGCGCACGCCACATCGCGTGGGCAAATCGCTGCAGTTCCTAACTAAGGGCTACCACGAAGACCCCGAAGCGATCCTGCGCTCAGCGTTGTTTGAGGAAGATTATCAGCAGATGGTGGTGGTCAAGGATATTGAGTTCTACTCACTGTGCGAGCATCATATGCTACCATTCTTCGGCAAGGCGCACGTGGCGTATATCCCCAACGGTCGCATCACCGGACTGAGCAAGATAGCCCGCGTGGTGGATGTGTTTGCGCGCCGTCTGCAGGTACAAGAGCGCCTGACCACGGAGATCAAGGACTGCATCCAGCGCACCTTGAACCCTCTGGGCGTGATGGTTGTCATCGAGGCAGAGCACCTGTGCATGCAGATGCGCGGCGTGCAGAAACAGCACTCGCTGACCGTGACCTCCGACTTCACCGGCGCCTTCAACCGCAAGGAGACACGCCAGGAGTTCTTGGATCTAATTATCAGGTAATAGCAAAAAGCAAAACGATGAAAGATAGATTGATCATTCTGCTGATGCTCGTGTTGCCGCTGTGCGGTCTGACTGCATCGGCACAGGGCTTTGACGACAACATCGACCGCTCTGCCGAAGATTTTGTGCAAGTGAGCCTGTGCGTGGCTGATCCGACGGATTGGACTGATGACGTGCTGGGCACAAAGGGACATGCCTTCCTGAGGCTGGAGTGCCCAACCTTCAATCTGGACTACTGCTTCACTTATGAAGGTGAGAATACGAATGACAATATCTTCCGCTACCTGACGGGCAAGACGAAGATGGGACTGTTTGCCTACCCCACCAATGACTATCTGGAGGATTACCGCAAGTGGAACCGCTCGGTACACATGTATCATCTGGCCATGCCAGCCGATGCCGAACAGCGGCTATGGGAAATCATGGACAAACACATGACTCCCGGGCTTACTCTGCGTCAGGATCTTAATAAGTACGGCTGCGCCAATAGTGCCGTACGGTATGTGAAGCAGGCCTTATGCGATACGAAGATTGACTATGCTGAGGAGGATAAGGATGCTAAGGTAGCACCGGATGAGAAGAGTTGTGTGCCAGTTGATGTGGTTGCTGTATGGCAACGCGCTACGCTTAACAGCCAGCCATTTGCCACCTATGTGGGTGATATAGTGGAAGGTACACCGCTGGACGAAATCCATCCTTGGCGCTCGGCTATCGTAGGCGCATTGGGTGTCCTGCTGCTGTTGACAGGCATCTGCGTATGGGGAGTTAGAACTCGGCGCAAAGCGAAAAAGTAAGATGAAATACCCGCTCCTGCCATACTCGCAGTTGGTGTTCGACATGCTGAAGACACAGCCGGACGCTTATACCTACAAACTGATGATGCGCTTGCTGAAAAGCGAAATAGATGGTGCGCGTTTTCGGGAAGCTTTTGATGCAGCATTGCATAATCATCCGGCATTTAGGATGATTATTGATAAACAAGGCATGCAACACTTCGATGCCAAAGCTGACCCAAAGCATGGACAGTTTTTGGACTTGAAGATATATGAAGATGAGAATAACTTGTACTGCGAATATACGTTTAACCGAATATTAGGTGATGCCTTAAGCAGGATGGTGCTGACAGAAGACTTTGTACGCGCCTACCAAGGCTTACCACTTGAACCAGACAACTACCTGCACTATCTGCAAGGCATCGAAGAATCCAAACGATCCGGGCGCTACGCAGCTGACAAGCAGTGGCTGGAGGAGCACTTTAGCAACACACAATGCCCCGTTCATCCGAACACAGACGCGCCATTGACCACAGAGATGACAACCGAGGGTACATTGGCTGAAGACTATTCTGACCTACGCGAAACGATCAACCAATTAAGCAATGAGCAGTTAATCACACCAACCGCGCTCATATCATTAGCCGCAGCACTAGCGATGATGGAGTACAACAACACCGATGAGGCGGCGCTGACCTGGGCATACGAAGGACGCGAGACGGAAGAGGAGCAACGCATCTACGGCAGTCTGCATCGGGATGTTCCGTTCAAGATCAGCCGAAAGCAAGCTACGCGCGACGAACTGTTGCGGCAGACACGCAAAGCGATGCGTGAAGGCATTGCGCATAGCAGTTATCCGTTCACGCTTACAGCGCCGCACAACGAACTTTGGAACTACGCACTGAACGTGCTCGTCCAGCCTACAGCGGACGCGATAGTTGCCACTATCCCGTTTACATTCGAAGTTCTGCCTACTGAGCAATCCGATAAAGCGTACGCACTGCTAGATGTGGAGATCTATGACAGCACAGCGCTGACCATCGCCTATCGCTATAGCGCTGCGCACTACAAAGAGGAATCAATACTGCGCTTTGCCGCATTGGTACGCAAATACGCCGAATGGCTTCTCGAAAAGTGAAAGGTGAAAGGATTATAGAAGGTGACATGCGTGAGCTACTGGAGCAGTCGCTCAGGCAGGCAGCTGTGGCTAATCCTGACCGGCGTACTAATCCCGTGCACACGATTGATGAGTGGCTGGCTTACACGAAGCGCTTCCTGCATCGCATGCCTTGGGAAAACCTCGATCTGGGCGAAGATGCATCGTTCTTCCGCAAGATTGACCAGAACATAGGTTACTTCTACTTCCTGCTCGACCAACCGCTGGAGGCGCTGCAGGGGCGCGGATATATCTACCCCTCGCTGCAATACGAGCCGCGGATGGCTGCTTGGCTCAAGGAGTACAACAAAGCCTGGGGCGCATGGCTGAGCAGCGAAGAGAGTTGGCGATACGCGTACTACCGGATGGCACTCACGGACAGCCGCTTTGGGCTCAACACCGACCGCTACGAGTCACCAAACAACTGGCACAGCTGGAACGATTTCTTTGTGAGAAGACTTCGCAAGCCGCTCACCGCTCATCGCTCACCGCTCACCTTTGTCAGTCCCTGCGATGGCGAGATAGCGTTTGCTCCGGTGAAGACCGCCACCATCCACAACTGGATCGACCTGTTGGGTGATAGCCCCTACAGAGAGGTCTTTGCCGGTGGCGAGACGACGCATATCGTGCTCGATGTGTTTGACTACCACCGCTTTCACGCGCCCTGCGATGGCAAAGTGCTGGAGTGCAGGATTATCCAAGGCATACATGCCGGCGGCGGTGTGATCATCTGGGATGAAACGCAGCACCGCTACCGCTACGAGCAACTCGGCGTGACGGATTTTCAGATGCACGAGACACGCGGTGTGCTGGTGCTTGACACGCCGGATTTCGGCAAGGTGGCAATGATTCCCGTTGGCGTACAGCAAGTCAGCTCGGTGGTGTGGGATGAGCGCGTCAAGGTCGGCGCAGACCTGCACCAAGGCGAGGAACTCGGGAGATTCCTCTTCGGCGGCAGCGATGTGGTGCTGTTGTTCGAATCAGGCAAAGCACCGGACTTCACCGCAGGCAAATCCCTCAAAGCAGGGGATTTTATCACCCATAGATGATAATTTTCGATTTTTACAGGTCAAAACGCACATCACTCGGTTAGATTGCTTGTATATATCTAAAATTATTTGTAATTTTGCCGTGCAATTATAGATATATCTAAAATGATAGACCCCTATTTAGCATCAGACAAAGTCCTTCTGAAAGAAATCGGACAGAAGATAAAGCGCTTGCGTATTGGAGCACATCTAACTCAGAAAGCGCTTGCAACCCGTTGTGGTGTATCGGACTTCAGTATCAGCCAAATTGAAAATGGAAGCAATACCTCTTTGCTTACATTGCTGATGATTCTCCGCGCCTTAAATGAGCTAAATATGTTGTACCTGTTTTTTGAGGAAGAGCAATTGGATCCTATCGCAATGGCTGATTATTTGAAATCCCATCCGAAGCCTAAACGCGCGAGCACCTCTAAATTAACGAATCCTACTCAACCATCTAATCCTGAATCAGAATGGTAAACGCAGAAGTTATATTATGGGGCGAACGCATAGGGGCTATTGCCTGGGATGAACGCCGTAATGTGGCAGTTTTTCGTTATGACGAAAATTTTGCTGCAAAAGGCATAGAGTTGTCGCCACTGATGATGCCGGTTGTAAGCAGTAAGATTTATGAGTTTCCGGAGTTACGGAGCAATACGTTTAGCGGTCTTCCTGGTATGTTAGCCGATGCCTTACCGGATGCATTCGGACGAGCATTGCTGGATAAGTGGTTAGTGAGCGTCGGAAAATCCTTTGCCAATCCGATTGAACGTCTTTGCTATCAGGGCAAGCGCGGAATGGGGGCTTTGGAGTTTGTGCCGGCGTATGCAGATTATTTGGAAAACTCCGAGAAGTTGGAAATAGACTCATTGATAGAAGTAGCCAATCAGGTGCTGCAAAACAAAGAGGCTTTTCAAACCAATCTTAAGACAGATGCACAAGAGGCTATTGCCAACATCATCCGTGTCGGCACCTCTGCCGGCGGACAACGTGCCAAAGCCGTCATCGCATACAACGATGCAACGGGCGAGGTGCGCAGCGGACAGACCACTGCTCCCGAAGGATTCGGCTACTGGCTCATCAAACTCGATGGCGTGACGAACAAGGAACTTGGTGATCCCATGCATTTCGGAGAGATAGAATACGTTCACTACCTAATGGCTAAAGCCGCCGGCATCAACATGACCGAGTGCCGCCTCTATCGCGAGCACGATCGTGCGCACTTCATGACGCGGCGCTTTGACCGCGTGAACGACCATAAACTGCACATGCAGACATTGTGCGGCTTGGCACACTACGACTTCAACATGCTACACGCCTACTCCTACGAGCAAGCTTTTGGCATCATGCGACGCTTGCGGCTCACGTACCCCGAAGCGGAGGAGTTCTACCGCCGAATGGTATTCAATGTCGTGGCGCGCAATCAGGATGACCACACGAAGAACATCTCGTTCCTGATGAACCGTAAGGGCGAATGGCGCCTCTCGCCGGCATACGACATGTCGTGGGCATATAATCCCCGAGGCGGATGGACGGCTACCCACCAGATGTCCATCAACAACAAGTGGGACAACATCACTCGTGATGACTTGCTCAGCGTAGCAAACGCTATGAACATCAAGCGTGCCAAGCTCATCATCGATCAGGTTGTGGATGCTGTCAGCCAATGGCCGCAACTCGCCAAAGAGAACAGCGACATTCCGCAAGCCACCATCGATGCCATCGAGCGCACGCATGTGTACGTATAATACTGAATACTGACAACTGATAACTACAATGAAACGATATGCATTAGTAACCGGAGCAAGCCGAGGAATCGGCAGAGCCATCGCCATTGAACTGGCGAAGGACGGCTGCTCTATCCTCTTGAACTATAAATCCAATCAAGCCGCGGCCGAGGAAGCCAAGCGGCTCATTGAAGCCGCAGGCGGTGAGGCTGAACTGATGCCTTTTGATGTTAGTCAACCCGACGCCATCAATGTCGCTTTGGATGCTTGGTTCGCTGCTCATCCTAACGACTACATCGACGTACTGGTCAACAATGCCGGCATAGTAGATGACGAGATCATGCTGATGATGGAGCCCGAGCAGTGGCACCGAGTGATTGACGTCAACCTCAATGGCTTCTTCTACTGCACCCGCCGCGTGATCGAAGGGATGGTGGAGAACCACCATGGGCGGATAATAAACCTTTCTTCTATTAGTGGGCAAATAGGATTCCCTGGGAAAGTAAATTATGCGGCAGCTAAGTCTGCAATGATAGGAGTAACACGGGCGTTAGCCACGGAATTGGCCCCGAAACAGGTGACAATCAATGCCGTTGCCCCGGGGATGGTGGAAACAGACATGGCACGGCAAAGCGTAGAATATACGCCAGAGCGTATGCGCGATATCAATAATATCCCCATGCGGCGTCTTGGTAAACCTGAAGAAGTGGCCTATCTCGTATCTTTTCTTTGCAGCAATCGAGCCGACTACATCTCCGGACAAGTCATCGGTATTAACGGAGCCGCATTATGAAACGCGTAGTAGTCACAGGGATGGGTATCTGGTCTTGTATAGGGCAAGACTTGCAAACCGTCACAGAGAGCCTTAAGGCAGGTCGATCCGGTATCATCTTTGACCCCCAACGTGTCGAATCCGGCTTGCAGTCTGGCCTTGTTGGTAACGTGCCAAGACCAGACTTAAAGCCATTACTCCCACGAAAATACCGTGCCACCATGTCAGAGGATGCAGAATATGCTTATATGGCTGCCCGTCAGGCTTTTGAGCAAGCCGGAATAAATGATGACTATCTGCGAGCAAATGATGTAGGGATTATTTTTGGCAGTGATTATATTACCAATGGAAAAGTAGAAGGTGCAAAGTTAATGAGAGAGGAAAAAAACTCTTTATTATTAGGGCCTAATTCTCTTTTCCAAAGCGAGACATCTTCTGTGACGATGAATTTAAGTGGCATTTTTCACATAAAAGGAATTAATCTATGTGTGGCTGCTGGATGTGCTAGCGCCTCCCATTCTATAGGGGTAGCTATGACATTGATACGTCAAGGTATGCAAGATGTCATATTGGTAGGTGGTGCAAACGAGACATCGATATATGGCGAATATTTGCTAGATGGAGTGTGCGGTATTTCAGTACAAAACAACACTCCTCAAGAGGCATCGCGACCTTATGATACGCAACGTGATGGTCATGTCCCGAGTGGAGGCGGAGCGGCACTTGTGTTGGAGGAATATGAACACGCTAAACAAAGAGGTGCATCAATAATTGCAGAACTGGTTGGATATGGTTTTTCAACAGATGGCACGTTTATTATGGAGAGGGATTACAAGCAAGTTGTCTCTTCAATTAGCCGGGCATTAGAAGACGCACAAATAGATTCTTCTGAAGTTAATTATGTGAATTCATTTGCATCGGGATCAATATATGATGATACGATTGATGCAAAGGCAATGGACGAATTATTTGTCGGGCAACAGGCATATGTGGGCTCTACAGAATCTATAACGGGTCATGAGCATAATATGACAGGAGCAAGTAAGGTTATATATACCATCTTGATGATGCAGAACAATTTTATTGCCCCAACAATCAATTTGAATAACATGATGCCGGAAGCAAAAAATCTTAAAATAGCCACGAAGATAGTCAAGCAAGAAATTAATACATGTATGATTGTGACTTCCGGGATAGGTCACACTAATTGTTCGTTAATAATACGGAAACGATGAGACGAGTTGTAGTAACAGGGATGGGTATTTGGTCTTGTATAGGACAAGACTTGCAAACCGTTGCTAAGAGCCTTAAAAAAGGATGCTCTGGAATCATCTATAATGAAGATAATGTGAATTATGGATTACAATCAGGGCTTATTGGTCAAATACCACGTCCCGAAATCAAATCAATTCTCCCAAGAAAATATCGTGCCTCAATGTCAAAAGATACGGAATATGCATATATGGCAGCATCACAGGCTTTCGACCAAGCAAAAATTTCTAATGATTATTTAAAAGATCACGAGGTGGGGCTGATTTTTGGAAACGATGGCAATATGGAAATTTGGGACTCCATCCCTATGATAGAGAAGCAAAAATCGACAATGAATGTTGACGTCTATGCATGGATGAAAGCAGAGACATCAAATGCAAATATCTGTCTATGCAATATCTTTGGATTGCGAGGGCTAAGTTTTTGTATCGGCGCTGCCTGCGCCAGTAGTTCCCATGCTATTGGCCTTGCTGCGACATATATAAGAGCAAACTTACAAAATATGATATTAGTGGGAGGCTCATATGAAATCAGCAGGGAGGGAGTTAGTGCTGCTGATGCTATAGGAGCTCTCTCTCTTCGTAATAATGACCCACAACACGCCTCTCGTCCATTTGATCAGAATCGCGATGGAATGATTCCATCTGGAGGCGCTGCAGCACTTGTGCTTGAAGAATACGAACATGCTATAGCACGCGGAGCAACCATCCTCGCAGAAGTCGTCGGCTATGGATTCTCTTCCAATGGCATCGAAGAAATATCCATGCCTTCTGCTGATGGTGAATACATCGCCATGAAACGGGCATTAGACGATGCTGGCTTACAACCTTCTGACATCGACTATGTCAATGCGCATGCGACCAGCACAATTACTGGAGATATTGAGGAGGCGAAAGCGCTTACACGCTTGTTCGAAGGTGTAAAGTGCCCATATATATCATCTACAAAGTCCATGACAGGCCACGAGAACTGGATGGCAGGTGCCAGCGAAGCTGTCTATAGCATCCTGATGATGCAAAACGATTTCGTAGCCCCCAACATCAATTTGGAAAACGTAATAGATGAGGCGAAAGACCTTAATATCGTCCGAGAAACAGTTTATACGCCGATAAATACAGTATTAAGCAATTCGAGTGGTATGGGTGGAACGAACAGTGCTTTAGTATTTAGAAAAATTTAAATTTATCAATATGAACAAACAAAAAATTCAAGAAAAAGTAAATCAGTTCATGTATGACCGTCTGGAGTATGAGCAGGAAAAACTTGTTCCAACGGCTGAACTAAAACGTGACCTTGGTATGACATCACTCGATGCCGTAGAAACTGCCATCTTCATCAAACGCACTTTTGGCTTTCAGCCAGAACGTGGCGCAATAAAGACACTTGTGACATTACAAGATCTCTACGATTATATCGAACAGAACCAATGACCCGCAATTACCTCGACATATTAGCCGAAACAATCCGCAATAACTGGAATCTGCCTGCTCTCTCGGATTTCTATCTTACTGAAGACGGCAAGGCGCAGGATACTTCGCGCGGCAACCATTATACTTATGGTGAAATGTACACGGAGATAGTCCGTGTAACCGACTTGCTGACTAATCTCGGTCTGCAAAAAGGTGACCATATTGCCATCTGCGGTGCCAACTCATCCCATTGGGTGATTGCATACCTGGCTATTGCCAAAATGCATGGGGTTTCCGTTACGGTCATGCATTCACTCCAACTTGAAGAAATAACGCACCTCATCACACGCTCTAATGCAAAGGCTCTATTTGTGGATAATGATATGTGGAAAGACTTGAAGGAAAATTCTTTGCAACATGTCCAGAATGTCATAGCATTAGATGATTGGCAGATATTATTGGGCGAAAATAAGATGATATCTCAGTTTAAACCTTCAAAGTCAGATCTGAGAATTGAATTTTGCCCCGTGACTCCCGACGAATTAGCGATGATTTGTTTTACTTCTGGATCTACAGGCAAATCCAAAGGCGTAATGCTATCTTATAGGAATATAAGTAATAATGTCCGAAATGTAGATGAGATTTTCCCGAAGAGCGGTAACAATCTATATATGGTCACTCTTTCTGTTGCACATATGTATTCGTTATCTCTTGAGGTGTTAGGGCAATTGTGTCGCGGAAAATCTTTATTGATTTTAAATGCGGCCTCACCAATTGGCGTTATGGGGGTTATCGACAAAAATCCGCCCTACATGCTTTGTACTGTTCCTGCGGTGCTCGAGGGGGTGCGCCGTGCAAACGCAGGACATCAACTTCATATTTTGGAAAAACTTGAACATATACAAATCGGAGGCGCTAAAATGGATGCCGAAGTTGAGCGTTTGCTAAAAGATAATAAGATTAATATTAGTGTCGGGTATGGAACAAGTGAAACGGCACCTCTAATAGCAATGTGCTCAGCACCTATTTACCGAAATCACAGTGTAGGCAAAATAGTTTCTGGCATGACCGCCCACATTGCTCCTAATGGCGAAATCCTTGTGAAAGGCGAAAACGTCATGCTTGGATACTACAAAGATCCCGAAGCCACCGCAATGAAGATCGATGCTGATGGCTGGTTGCATACCGGTGACCGCGGGCATCTGGATGAAGATGGCTATCTCTATGTCGAAGGTCGCCTGGAGCAAGATATAATCGTCCTGCCTAACGGCGAGAATATACGCCCGGACAACATAGAGGCACTGATCAATGCTTTGCCCGAAGTCTCGGAATCTATCGTCCTTGCCCGCGATGGCAAGCTCATCGCCATCGTTGTACCGAAAGCCCCGATTGACCGCATTGCCATCCTCCGTGCCATCAATCCGCAACTACCGCTCTTCAGCCAGCTCTATGACGTCGAGATAACCGATCAACCGCTCGCTCGAACGGAAAAGCAGACATTGAAACGCTATTTATATAAATGACAAACATTCAGAACCAGACACTTGCCGGCGAACGCCCCCTATACGCCAGCCACGACATCGAACTGCGCAATGTAACCATCGGTGAAGGCGAGTCGGGACTCAAGGAGTGCCGGGGCGTCAAGGCGGAACATTGCGTCTTCGATGGGATGTACGTACTCTGGGAGTGCGAGGATGTGCTGTGTACCAACTGCCACTTTGCGGCATCTGACCGTGCACCCATCTGGCATAGCCGCAGACTACGGCTAACCGACTGTACGATGGATGCCCCGAAAGCGTTCCGGGAAGTAGATGGCTTTGTTATCGAAGGCATACAAATGAACGATGGTAGCGAAGCGTTCTGGCAGTGTCACGATGGACAATTATCGGACATACAAATAAGTAGCGGCAACTATATCTTTCTCAAATCCGAGAACATTCGCATCCGCAAGGCGCAACTAATAGGCAATTATGCCTTCCAATATGCCCGCAATATTGAGATACACAATGCAGTACTCGACACCAAAGATGCCTTCTGGGAGAGCTGCGATTGCGCGATTTATGACTCTCAATTCAAAGGCGAGTACCTCGGTTGGTACGCCAAGAACCTGCGGCTCGTTCGTTGCCACATTAGCGGCACCCAACCGCTCTGCTACTGCGAAAACCTCATCCTCGAGGACTGCATCTTTGCGCCCGATGCCGACCTGGCTTTCGAGTACTCAACCGTGCAGGCTACTATCCTTTCGTCTGTCACCTCCATCAAGAACCCGATAACAGGCAAAATCACATGCCAATCATGCGGAGAAATCATCCGCGACGGCTTTGCACGTCAACCTAATGATTGCCGCGTCATAGAGGCCGAAAGATAAGCCCCTCATTGAGACATTTACGTTGCAAAACATACCCCCTAATCTGCGAACTGCAAATTACAGGGGGTACGTTTTTTTCGAATAGGTTACCTACCCTTTCTCTACACTGCATTTTTCTGCATAAAAATTTGCATATTTTCAAGATTATTATTAACTTTGTACGTGTTTTTGAAGGGATTTGTTGCAAATTCTTGCGAATCATCTTAATAATAGAACATTTTTGATTAACATAAAAACTAATAATAAAAACAATTCATTCCCGAGGAGGGGAAAAGTATGAAAACAAAATTTACACGAATCAGTTTGTGGGTAGCTATCCTGCTGGTAAGTTGTTCGCAACTGGCATTAGCCAGCAGTAATCACACGAGTACAGCTATCGCAAAAGTAGGAACAACAGGTGCAGGCACAGTGTATGTAGGGGCACCCAGCGGCGGAACGAGCGGGTCATGGAGCGATTCAGAGTCCAAGGCCACAAAAACGGAAAAGACCAGCAGTGATCCGACACATACATACTCGTATCAAGTCAAGACAAGTGAGGGCTATACGTTTGACGGATGGTACTATAACAGCTCAAAAGAAAGTTCAGCCCCCACATATAGTAAGGGTGTTAAGGCTACTGAGAGCGGAAACACATACACCTTGACTGCCAAGTGGAACGGAATTGCGTACACCATTGCTTTCGACGGCAACGGCAGCACCGGCGGCTCTATGGACAATATGGCAATGGTTTACGGCACAGCACAATATTTAACCACAAATGGTTTCACGCGTGCATACGAAGTTAAATTCAATGCAAACGGTGGTTCTTGCAATAAAGAATCGATCACATGGACATACACCTTTGCCAATTGGAAAGATAACGAAACGGGGAATACATACAAGGACAAAGTATCCGTAGAAAATCTTACTAAAACGGCGAACAAGACCATTACACTGACCGCCGTATGGACTGATCCTACTGCTCAGAAACTGCCGAAAGCCACACGTAGCGACTACGTGTTCGAAGGATGGTACGACGGCGACACAAAGGTCGGCGATGCGGACGCTGAGTATATTGCTACCAAAGCCGTTGAGCTAAAGGCAAAATGGACAGAGATCACCGATCCGGAGGTGACTGATGAACCTTCGAATGCACAGGCAATATACAACGGTGGTGACCAAGCCCTTATCAACGCCGGTACAGTCATCGGAGGTCAGCTCCTATACTCAGTGGATGGAGGTGACTTCAGCACTTCGCTACCCGTTGCAACTACACCGGGCACATATTATGTTTCTTACCTCGTGGAAGGTGACAAGTACCACCACAGCCTTGATCCGCAGCAGATAGAGGCTACTATTTCCAAGGCAGCACTGACCATCAAAGCCGCAAACGAGACGGTGACTTACGGTGACGAGGCTCCGGCTTATTCACCCGAGTACGAAGGATTTGTTGGTGGAGAGGATGCTAGCGTACTGAGTGGCACGCTGGCATACAGTTGCGCGTACGCTGCAGGCAAGGGCGTAGGGGATTATGCAATCACACCGAGCGGCGTGAGTGCAAATAACTACGACATTACGTTCACTGACGGCAAACTGACCGTTGGCAAGGCCGCACTGACCGTTACGGCTGCTGACAAAGAAGTGACCTTTGGTGACCCTGCTCCCGAATATTCAGTTAATTACAGCGAATTTGTCGGCTCAGACGATGCAACCGCATTAACCGGCACTCTGGCTTACGACTGCGACTATCAGGCTGGCAGCAACGTAGGCGAATACGACATCAAGCCGAGCGGTCTGGATGCTGACAACTACAGCATCACCTTCCAGCCGGGCAAACTGGTTGTGAAGAAAGCTGACGTAACATTCGTTACAGTACCTGCCGGCATTGACAATCTGGCTTATACCGGAAGTGCACAAGATCTGATCACCGCCGGTGAAACCAACGATGGTACAATTACGTACTCTGCCGACGGCACGAACTTCACTGCTGACGTTCCTCAGGCTACCGAGGTGGGAGACTACACTGTATATTATAAGGTGACCGCTGACGGCAACCACAACGACCTGGATGCTCAGCAGATCACAGTTAGCATCGCTAAGGCTCGCGCCAAGGTAACAGGTGATCCGGTAGGTATTGAAGGCCTCGTTTACGACGGCACGTCACACGCCCTGATCAACGTTGAGCAGGCTTCCGCAGAGGGCGGAACACTGGTTTACTCGCTGGATGGCGGGGACTACAGCACGGATGTTCCTGAGGCTATAAATGCCGGCATACATATCGTATCGTACTACGTAGAGGCTGACGAAACCCACAGTAACACCCTCGTGCAGACCATTGAGGTGGTTATTGCCAAGATTGATGCCGTACTCAACGAGGCTCCGACCGCAGCAACGAACCTGGCTTACACCGGTAGCCCGATTGATCTGCTCGCTACTACAGGTGCAGCAGAAGGCGGTGAGGTAGTGTTCGCACTCAATGGTGGTGAGTTTACTACCGCAATGCCTACTGCTACCGACGCCGGATTCTATACCGTATATTATAAGGTAGCCGGTGACGGCAACCACAACGACATAGCCGGTAGCCAGCTCTCCGTATATATCGCCACTGTTGATGCCGAGCTCACAGCTGCTCCGGTTGGCAAAGAAGGACTGGTATATGACGGCATGGAGCACGAACTGCTTGAATCTCTTGGCACAGCCAAAGGCGGCACAATCAAATACTCGATGGACGGCAGGACTTTCACCAAGAACATGCCTGTAGCAACCAATGCCGGAGACCATAAGGTTTACTACGCTGTATCGGCTGACGACAACCACAACGATATTGATCCGACCTTCCTGATCGTAACAATCGCCAAGATTGATGCCGCACTCACAGGTACCCCGACCGCAGCGGAAGGCCTCATCTACAACGGCCAGGAGCAGCAACTGCTCACCACCCCGGGCGTGGCGTATGGCGGAACGATGGCTTACTCGCTCGATGGCGAGAACTATGATGCTGCACTGCCCGTTGGCACCAACGCCGGTAAATATACTGTATATTATAAGGTAGCCGGTGACGAGAACCACAACGACGTAGCAGCTGCTCAGTTCGACGTAACAATCGCTAAGGTGGATGCTTCGCTCATAGCTCCTACCGCAATTGAGACACTCGTTTATACCGGTGAAGAGCAAGTACTGATTGCTGCCGGCGAGAGTGAGGATGGTACGGTTGAGTACTCGCTCGACGGCGAGACCTACTCGGCTGAACTGCCTGTTGGTACGGATGCAAAGGCTTACGACGTTTACTACCGTCTGGCCGGTGACGTTAACCACAACGACATCGACGCTCAGCAGATCACTGCCACCATCGCCAAGGCTGATGCCTCAATCACAGCTCCTACCGCTATCGAGACACTCGTTTATACAGGCGAGCCGCAAGTACTCGTTGCTGCCGGCGAGACAACTGACGGTACAGTTGAGTACTCGCTGGATGGTGAGAACTACTCTGCCGAGCTGCCTGTAGGCATCGATGCAAAGGAGTACACTGTTTACTTCCGCGTAATGGGTGACGACAACCACAACAACCTCGATGCTCAGCAGATCACTGCTACCATCGCCAAGGCTGATGTAGAGTTCATTACCCTGCCGCAGGCTGTTGCAGGCCTTGCTGCTGACGGTAGTGCACAAACACTGATCTCTGCAGGTGAGGTTAATGGTGGTACGATTGAGTACTCGCTGGATGGTGAGAACTACTCTACCGAGCTGCCTACAGCCACCGAGATCGGCACATACACCGTTTACTATCGTGCAATTGGTGACGACAACCACAATAACACCGAGCCAGCTACCATCGAGGCACGTATCGCTGCCGGTAAGGCTGAGGTTACTGCTACTCCGCAGGCTAACACAGGACTCGTATTCAACGGTCAAGAGCAAGCTCTGATCACAGCCGGTGAAGCCACAGGTGGTGAGATGCAGTACTCGCTCAATGGCGAAGAGTTCACAACCAATGTGCCCGTAGCTACCAATGCTGGCGAATATACCGTAACATACAAGGTGGTAGGCGACGAGAACCACGCTGATGTAGCCGAGGCTACCATCGTTGTTACCATCGCCAAGGCTGATGTCGAACTGACTGCTCCTACAGCTGCAGAAGGACTCATCTACAACGGTGAAGAGCAACAGTTGCTCGCTACTGCAGGCGAGGTAGAAGGTGGTACGCTGGAGTACTCGCTCGATGGTGAGACCTACTCCGAGGAGCTGCCTGTCGGCATCGAGGCTAATGAGTACACCGTTTACTACCGCGTAACGGGTGACGAGAACCACAACGACGTTGCTCCGGTTGAACTGAAGGTGACCATCAAGGATAAAACCACAGCTGTTGACCACGCAGTAGTTGAAGTCAAAGTGGTGAAGATTATCCGCAACAACCAGCTGTTCATTATCCGCGAGGGCAAGACCTACACCGTTGCAGGCGTTCTCGTTGAGTAAGATGATACACGGTCATGGCAGAGCACTCTGCCATGACGTACGTATTACTTAACCAACATATAAAAATAATTAGGGGTGCACCAATCGGCGCGCCCCTGATTTGTGTTTTGTAAATGTCACTTACTTATAGGCTCCACTCAAAGCCATCCTTGGTATCCTTGACCTTGAACCCAAGCTCAGTCAGCGAGTTGCGGATCTTATCCGAGGTTGCCCAGTCCTTGTTGCGCTTGGCATCCAGACGGATATTCAAAAGCAGGTCAATGGCGCCGTTGTATGCCGCCGTGTTTCCGCCTGCAGATTGCTGACCGCAGACTTCCGCAAGCTTAAGGCCTAAGATATCAATAGCATAAGTCTGCCATACATCGCGTAGCTCCTTCAGGTCGGCGGCGCTTATTGTAGCCTTACCATCCGCAATGCTGTTGATTAGTTTAGCCGACTCGAACAAGTTCGATATGACAATCGGTGTATTCAGATCATCATCCATCGCCTCAGCACAACGCTCGCGCAAACCGATAACGCCCTCGGCCATTAGCTGCTGGCCGTTAGCCGCTGGCTCGAGTTTCATCAAGCGTTGGTAGGCCTCTTGCAAACGCAGGAAGCCTTTCTCTGCCGCCTCCAATGCCTCTGAGGAGAAATCAACCGTCGAGCGGTAATGCGCCATCAGGATGAAGAAGCGGATGGTCATAGGGCTGAAAGCCTTGCTCAGCAACTCATGCCCGCCTGTGAAGAACTGACGCAGAGTGATGAAGTTGTTGTAGCTCTTACCCATCTTCTTACCGGCGATGGTGATCATATTGTTGTGTAGCCAGTAGTGCACTGTATCGTGCCCGAGAGCCGCGCAGCTCTGCGCTATCTCTGCCTCATGGTGCGGGAACATTAGGTCCATACCACCACCGTGGATATCAAACTCTTCGCCCAGATACTTTGTCCCCATAGCCGAGCACTCCATGTGCCAGCCGGGGAAGCCTTCGCTCTTCAGCTCTTTCTGTTCGCCATCCTCCGTGTAGCGGAACACCGCAGGCCAATGCATGATATGCTCCGGTGCGGCCTTCTTCCACAACGCGAAATCGTAGGAGTGGCGTTTCTCGTCCTGACCGTCCAGCTCTCTCGTGTCGGTCACTATATCCTCAAGGTTGCGTCCGCTCAGCTTGCCGTACGGGAAATCCTGTGCGTAACGCTCTACATCCATATAGACGCTACCATTGGATACATAGGCGTACCCTTTGTCCAGAATCTTCTGCACAAAAGCAATCTGCTCGATAATATGCCCCGAAGCATGCGGCTCAATCGACGGCGGTAGTACGTTCAGCGCCGTCATATCGTCATGATAGCGATTGGTGAAGAACTGCACTACCTCCATTGGCTCCAGCTGCTCCAGGCGGGCTTTCTTGGCTATCTTGTCCTCCCCCTCATCGGCATCATGCTCCAGGTGACCAACGTCCGTAATGTTACGCACATAGCGAACCTTGTAGCCCAGACTGGTCAGATAGCGAAAGAGGATATCGAACGTGATAGCGGGACGAGCGTGCCCAAGATGGGCGTCGCCATAGACCGTGGGGCCACACACATACATGCCTACATGTCCCTCATGCAAGGGACGGAAAGGCTGTTTCGCGCGCGATAATGTATTGTATAAATACAACATTAGAGCAAGTTGTTCTTTTCGATATCGAGGAAGTACTTGTAGGTATCCACCTTCAGTTCGCCGCAGGCCAGCTCATCGCACACGATGATGCCATGCTGGTGCATCTGCAGGGCGCTGATCGTCCACATGTGCGATACGCCGCCTTCCACTGCGTGCTGCAGGGCACGGGCTTTGTTGTGGCCGTTGACGAGGATGAGCACCTCCTTAGCATCCATCACCGTGCCTACACCTACGGTCAACGCGGTTTTCGGAACGAGGTTAATATCGTTGTTGAAGAAGCGCGAGTTGGCGATGATAGTGTCCGTAGTCAGCTCTTTCTTGCGCGTACGCGAAGTGAGTGACGAGCCCGGTTCATTGAAGGCAATGTGTCCATCCGGACCAATACCGCCCAGAAACAGATGAATACCACCGTAGTTCTTGATCTTGGCCTCATAACGTGCGCACTCGGCCTCCAGGTCAGTTGCGTTGCCGTTGAGGATGTTCACGTTCTCCTTGCGGATATCTATCTCCGAGAAGAAGTTGTTCCACATAAAGCTATGGTAGCTCTCGGGGTGCTCCTCAGGCAAACCAACGTACTCGTCCATGTTAAACGTTACTACGTTACGGAACGATACCTTGCCTGCTTTGCACAGGTCAATCAGTTCGCGATACATACCCAGCGGCGATGAGCCAGTAGGCAAACCCAGGACGAAAGGATTGCTCTCCTTGGGTGCAAACTCATTAATACGCTTGGCAACAAAGTTAGCTGCCCACTTCGACATCAATGTGTAGTCTTTTTCAATGATTAGACGCATATCTTGTTGTGTTATTTGTTGTTGGTTGATCAGCCTTGCATGGCTGATGTATTAATCCATTTTCTTCAATACCAACGCTGTACGTGCAGGCAGGTAGAGTTTGAGCCAGCCTTTCTTATCACGTGCATACTCGCGGTCGGGCATGGTGAAGTGCTCCAGGGTGTCGTCGGTCTGCTCAAAACCAGCAAACTGACGGGCATCTGTGTTCAGCACTACGTGGTACTTGCCTTCCGGAGCAAGGAAACCGTAGTCGGGGAAGGATTTCGTTCCGTTCCAGTTGAACACAAACACATAGTCACCACGCATGAATGCTACCACCTGGTCACCCTCGCGATCCCACAGGTTAACAACCGGCGTATCGGGCATTATTCCTGACTTGCGCAACACATGTATCATTGCTTCATCAAAGCGGTTGAGGTCAGCATAGTAGAAGTTCTGGTTGTCCACCAGCGACCACTGACGCCGGGCGTACTGGTAGCTCCAGTTGTTGCCCTGGCGCGGGAAGTCGATCCATTCGGGATGACCGAACTCATTACCCATAAAGTTCAGGTAGCCACCATTGATAGTCGATGCGGTTATCAGTCGAATCATCTTATGCAGCGCTATACCGCGGTCAACCATGTAGGTCGAGTGTCCGTGCTCAAAGTGCCAGTACATGTCGGCATCCACCAGGCGGAAGATGATTGTCTTGTCGCCCACCAGTGCCTGATCATGACTCTCAGCGTAGGAGATTGTCTTCTCATTCTGACGACGATTGGTCATCTCATACAGGATGTGACCGGCTTTCCAGTCCTCATCGCGCACCTCCTTGATATACTTGATCCAGAAGTCGGGTATACCCATAGCCAGACGGTAGTCAAAGCCCATGCCTCCGTCTGCAAACGGAGCAGCTATACCCGGCATACCGGACATATCTTCAGCAATAGTGATGGCGTTCTTCTTTACCTCATGGATAAGTTTGTTCGCCAACGTGAGGTAGCATATTGCATCGCCGTCCTCATTGCCATTGAAGTACGAGCCATAGCCGTTGAAGTCCTCCCCCAAACCATGACTCAGATACATCATCGAGGTCACACCATCAAAGCGGAAGCCATCGAAATCATACTCCTCAAGCCAGTACTTGCAGTTCGAGAGCAGGAAGTGCATCACTTCATTCTTACCGTAGTTGAAGCACAGGCTGTCCCATGCGGGGTGCTCACGTCGTGCGCCATCGTGGAAATACTGATAGGGCGTGCCATCAAAGTTACCCAGCCCCTCGAGCTCGTTCTTCACGGCGTGCGAGTGAACGATATCCATGATAACGGCTATACCCTTGTCGTGCGCAGCCTTAACGAGTTCCTTCAACTCTTCGGGCGTACCGAAACGTGACGAAGGAGCGAAGAAGTTCGATACATGGTAGCCGAACGAGCCATAGTATGGGTGCTCCTGGATAGCCATGATCTGTATGCAGTTGTAGCCCAACTTGGCCACTCGCGGCAACACGTTCTGGCGGAACTCGTTGTACGTACCTACGCGCTGCTCTTCAGTAGCCATACCAATGTGGCACTCGTAGATATACAGCGGACGGCCGGGCTTCCAGCCCTTGGGGCCACGGCGCTTGCCAAAGTCAAACTCCTTTTCCGGTGCCCAAACCTGTGCGGAGAAGATCTTCGTATAGTCGTCCTGCACCACGCGGCGCGCATACGAAGGAATACGCTCGCCGTAGCCGCCCAACCACTCTACCAGCAACTTGTAGTGCTGACCATGGTGAATCTGCTCCTCGGTGAAGTATCCTTCCCAAACACCGTCACCCACAGGGTAAAGACGGTAGTTCTCGTTCTTTTCCCAATTATTGAAATCACCCTTCAGGTAGATGGCTGTGGCATTGGGTGCCCACTCGCGAAGTACCCAACCCGGGTTCAAGTGGTGCAGACCGAAATACAAATAACCGGATGCCCAGGGAGCTAATTTTTTCTTGCCTCCGGTTAGCTCTTTGATCTTGCGCTCAGCGTAGTCGTGACGCGCTTGCAATGCCTGTTCATAGGGTTGCAGGCCAGGCTCGTTTTGTACAATCTGTAGCATATTAACTGATAGATTTATTCAACTTTAGCTTTAACAATTATCTTACGGAACGTGGACGATGCAACGCCTGCTGCATGAGCGTCCGTTGGGAAGAACACTGCGAAATAGCCTCTTGGCACGTTGAAACGAGCCGAAGGCTTGTCGCCGTAGAATTCGACATCCCTACCCTCGTCATACTCCTTGATTACGTTCTGGCAGTCCTCAAGCGAACTCCAAAGCATCGTCTCCGATGCGGTCAGGGGGATCTGGATATCAATATAATCCTTGTGAGCTTCAAGTTTGCAGTCCTTCTCATCCTTGGGTGTTTGGTCGGAGATGTTTACGATGAGATCATGACCGTCTAACTTAATCTTGCATGCCGGCAACTCCTCAAGGTCGTTGTCGTTGAAGAATTTCATGAATTGCTGAAAGCCCGGTACACAACCGAAGTACCAGTCGGCGTTTTCTAATTTGTCAAGTATCATAGTTTGTTATTGATTAATCCACCTTAACTTGGAGTCCCCGACACAAACCAACAAGGTGTTTGTGGTGGGGAGAGCGTAGGCAACTATCGCCTTGATGAGCGCATAGCAGTCAGCCCATGCGACCCGCTTGCCGAACGCGAACATACAAAGTTACGAAATATATCGAAATAATGCAAATTTTCGATACATTTAGGGCAAAATTCTCCCCGTATGACTTGATATTGGCAAATGCAGCAGTCAAATGACCGTTAGAACCCCGGTGTAGGAACCGGAGAAGGGAAGTGTGATTGCGTCAGCCGCTCGCAACTTTTCTCGGGCGATCGACCACCTGTAAAGTTAAGGAACTGGTTCGTGTTGTAGAAGATACTTCCGGGTGCGTTGTGCGGAGCATACTTGCGGTTCAGGTCTATCTGCCGCCCTAATTCCTCCGAGCCAAAGCGATAGGTAGCATGGCTGATATACACGTGTGTACACTTGCCGTCACCGCGAATGGAATCCAGCGCACCAACGCTCTCGCACCACCACCGGCAAAGCGTTTCATAATTCTGCCGTCTGGACTGGGTTGACCAATACAGTTGCGGAGCCAGAAAATCCACATAGCCGCCTGCCACCCACTCCAGCGGATCGCAGTACAGATCAGCCCATGCATCGGTGCCCGAAACGCCCTTCGGCAACTTCAGCCCCAACCGCGTGGCGGCACTATCCGTCGTCGAATATATCCCAAACGGCGACATACCGAACTTCACCTGCGGTTTTACGGCTTGAATAGAGTCATAGATAGCACGGATCACCTCACTTACGCAGGCACGACGCCAGTCGCCTACTGACAAACTGTCAGGTTGATACAGTTCGCGCGTCCGCTGGTCTTCGTTGGTTGTGCCGCCATACGGATAGAAGTAGTCATCCATCACCAATCCGTCAATATCGTAGCGGTTGACTATATCCATAATAACCTGCAGCACATATGCACGGGCCTCAGGATGACCAGGGTCAAGTATTGCCCCTTGGTACTGCGCTGTGCGATAGGTCAATAGCCATTCTGGGTGCTCCAGGCGAATCGGATCGGAGTCCTCGGATCCCATGCATGCCTCTATATCCGATATTCGCTCACCAGCAGTGCGCTCGTAGCGGAACGGGTTGACCCAAGCCAACAGTTCCATCCCTCGTGCATGCGCCTCATCAATGCAGTACGCCAACGGATCATAACCCGGATCCATTCCCCGCACGCCCGTCAACACCGGACTCCAAGGCTCGTACGGCGAGTAGTACAATGCATCCGACGCCGGACGGATCTGGAAGCACACAGCATTCATATTGCCTGCCTGCAGCTGATCCAGCAGGCTAATAAGTTCCTGCTGCTGCACGGAGTTGGCTGTGTCCTGAGTCGTGTGCGTCTTTGGCCAGTCAATGTTCTTGAGCGTTGTAAGCCACGCCGCACGAAACTCCGCCACAGGAGTGTCTGCATACAGCCTCGGCAACAGCACAAGGCAGCACACAAGCAATATGTATCTGCGCATCCACAGCATATTCCGGCACAAAGATACGAAAAAAATCCCACATTTGCAAATTTTTGTGGGATTTTTTTCTAAACACTAAACTTTAAACTTGAAACTCTAAACTACATACGGTAGTTTCCTTTGATATGCGCACTGCTGGTAATGTAATAGTTACCGGCGCGTACATCCTTATCTACATCATCGTTGGTCTGTTCAATCAGACGCCACTTGTCGTCGTAGATTCGTATCAGGGCGTGGTGCTTGTTTTCTACCACAATACGGTCAACATCATAGAAGCGAATAATATGTTTGTCGTTTTCCTCGCTCTGCAACGCGTACGTGCGATAGATGTCCTCCTCAGCTTGCGCATCTGGGTTCGTTACCTCGGTTTGCGATTCAACAACCAGGTTGTCAAGTTTATTACCTGCAGCGGCTGCACTGGCGGCCATGGCTGCGAAAACTGCTACTGTCAAAATAATCTTTTTCATTGTTGTTAGGTTTTTTGGTAAGGGTTTATCTTCCCTTTTTTAAGTTAATAAATTAGAATTTGTTTAAATTGTTGTTTTTTGTTGTTTTTGCACGATTTTCCATTTTTTTAACCGTGCGTTCACCTAAAATGCCGCAACGAGTGTGCCAAAATATGCTAAATAACATAAAAATCGCACATTTTGCCAAATGTTGACATCACAACATTACAAAACTTGCGCTATAATGCAAAGTGCACATTGCACACAAACAAAGGTCTGCGTGCCTATTTGTCAGGGACGGGGACTACGTAAGCGGACAAAGGTGCCTACCAGCAACGGAAGAATAGTATTAATCGTCCACAGCAAGAGCGCAGCTATCACAGCCGCAGCGCTCACATCTGCGCCAAAGCGCTCGAAGATCACCACTGCCCAAGCACCTCTTACGGCCAACTCGGCCGCAGGCACAGCAGGCGTGACGGTAATCAGCAGGAAGTACAACGGCAGCACAACGAGCATCGTCTCCGTGTCCAGCACCACACCGCTGAACAGCAGCACCAGCAGCAACTGGCCAAGGAACACCGTGTACCTGAGTAGCGACAAACCAATCAGCACGCTGACATCCTTCACTGTCAGACCTGCCATATTGTCAATCAGCATGCGCGTCTGCTCGCTCTTCCACGGCCTCGACTGCAGCCTTCGCATCAGCGCAGGCAGAGCAAAAATCGCCACCAACGCACTCATCAGAGCCACGGCTATGCTCCATAGCATCGAACCATCAGGCGACAGCCACTCCAGCACTGCAGGCAAACCGCCCACAATAACCACAGAGGTCATCGCATAGCCGCCTATTATGCCCAGACATGTAGCGGTTAGCCAGTGATGACGCGTATGGCGGAACAACAGCGCACGCCCGGGGTACTCGCCGAGTTTGTAGGGCGTAACGAAGCCCGCTATAGTCCCGTAATATACCTGCCGTTGGGCTTCCCACAGGTTCATCGGCTCGATGCCTCGAACCAGGTAGCGCCACTTGCACGACTCAAAGAATCTGTTCACGGGAAACAGCAGCACGCAGCCTGCCAGACACAACCACTGCCACAACGCAGCCTGCCTGAACTGCGCCGCCAATCCGGCGTAGTTATCGTAGGTCACAAGCTTATATCCCAAGAACCCATACGCCAACACGCACAGCACGACGTTGGCGATCTTCTTGTAGTCATATTTAGCAGTTTGCGCCACAGAATGATGTTTTCGAAATTCCATACAAAGATACTAAAAAATTTTGACATTTGCAAATATTAGGCAAAAAAACTATTTTTTCTATTCAAAATTTGCATAAATCATATTTTTTTTGTACTTTTGTGCATAATTTGATAAATACGCATATTTTATGGAAAAAGAACGTTTGCGCAAGTTAATCGCAATCTGGTTTGACGAAGATATCCGCGACGGCGATCACACCTCGCTCAGTTGTATTCCCGCCGATGCACAGGGCTGCCAGCAGCTCATCATCAAGGAGGAGGGCATCCTTGCCGGAGTAGAGGTTGCCAAAGAGATCATCAATTACTTCGACCCCGAGTGCCGCCTTGAGCAGTACCTGCACGATGGCGACCATGTTAAGAAAGGCGACATAGCCTTCAAGGTGTGGGGCAAGGAGCTCAGCCTGTTGCAGATTGAGCGCACCATGCTCAACGTCATGCAGCGAATGTCCGGCGTAGCCACCACAGCGCACCGCTACCAGAGCCTCATTGCTGACACCCAGTGCCATGTGCTCGACACCCGCAAAACAACGCCAGGACTCCGCTACCTGGAGAAGGAAGCGGTAGCCCTCGGCGGAGGCATGAACCACCGCATCGGCCTCTTTGACATGATTCTCCTCAAGGACAACCACGTCGATTTCGCCGGAGGCATCACTGCCGCTCTAACGCGTGCACGCGAATATTGTAAAGAGAAAAACAAACCCCTCCGCATCGAGATCGAAGTCCGCAACGATGCCGAACTCGCCGAAGCACTCACCACCGGCATACCCGATCGCATCATGCTCGACAACTACACGCCGGAGCACACAGCAGAGGCAGTAAAGACCATCCGCGCTTGGGAAAAAGATCACCGCAAGATGGAAATCGAGAGCTCTGGCGGTATCACCATCGACACGCTGCGCAGCTACGCCCTCACCGGCGTTGATTTCGTCAGTGTCGGTGCTCTGACACACTCATACAAGTCACTCGACATGAGTTTCAAGGCAGTGAAGTAAATCGCTGAAAATCAAACGGCTACACTGGTCGATTTGCGAGCAACGAGTTGAATCACGTGTTAATCACATGTTAATCACGTGTTAATAGCCTAATACGCCTTCGTTGTAAGCCCGATAAATAAAGGGAATTCGTGGGGTTCACAGGCGGAAAGTCATTTTATATGCTCACCCCACCGTGAACAGCTTATGGCTTGGTTCACCTCGGGGCCCCCGAAGAATTGGGCCCGAGCCGAACACATTCCCAAAACAAAATCAGCAACCGTAAAGGCTGCTGATTTATGTTTTGGGTGGATTTTCAAATATAATACCCCTACCCCCTAATCAGACTTGACATAATAGCAAAAATCTGCAAATCAGAAAGTGATGATTTGTAATTCAAAAAACTTGTGCAAGGTTATTACATTTATGGGGAATTATGCAAGTATTTATTAACATTTTTTTCCTAATTCGTATGCTTCTTGGAGTTTGGGATTACCATCTATCTCATGCGGATTGTTCACTCCACCGCAGAACAGATGCCCTCTGAGTGAAGCCTTCTCAAAACAGTCTATCCAGCCTTGCAACCCGCTCTGGACACGCTTGGGCGTGTGTGCCTCGTCCTCGGCTGCTGTGGTCAGCAGGTAGATATCGCGGAAACGGTAGTCCTTTGGATACATGGCATTCATGCGGTCGATAAGCGTTTTCATCTGCCCCGTCATCTCATAATAATAGACAGGTGTCGCCCAACAAACGACATCGGCGTTGAGCAC
>CAMIZG010000025.1 GCA_946403215.1 uncultured Bacteroidales bacterium
CCGGTCTTCTTGAACAGCGTAGCACTTAGGTCGGAGTCAACAGCGTGCTCCAGGACAGCATTGTAACGATTGTCCCAGATCTCACCTTTCACCGGTCTCAGGTCAGCTATGTGCTTGTATGTGCTCGTGCCGGTCTGGGGATCAATCACACGCTGTATAACCTGGAACTTCGACTGCTCCGTTATGCCTTCCTTCATACCAATCTTAGCCGAGTAGCCAATCACCTTGCCGCGATCGTTGGTTACTATTTCATATACCGGCGTCTTGACCTTGAAATCCTCGTAGGCTAACTGGAGCGCCGCAATGTTCTTATCTATTGAGCGCGTGCAAACCATCTTCACCAGTTCGTGGCGGTCGTAGGTGCCCTTGAGTTCGGTTTGACCGTCGTACTCATATTCATGGGCTACATACTTCACGCGGAACGTAGTCGTGTCCTCCAGAAATGCCCGTATTTTCTCCGGCTCTGCGGTAGCGGTGTAGTAGTTGTCGTAGAAGATGGCAGCTATCGAGTCGTTCCATTGCAACTGGTATAGATAGGAGTGCGTACGCACCGTAAAGCCTGTAAAGCTGTCCGCTATCTGTCCTGCCGTCTTGGCTATTTCTCTTCCGCCCTCACCACCGGTAAAGACATCCAGCAGCCCACCGATGATGTTCATCGTCAGCTTGGCTGTCTTGGCGCGTTCCTCGGCTGTGACGTACGTTATATCGTTGATGAGCATGAACGTGTTGCCGATTAGTTCTTCACCGGCGTCGGAGAGTGCCGCCAAACCGCGCGCAGTATGTCCTGCCAGTTCAACATCAAGGTCACTTGCGTTGTACTGTCCGCGCTGCTGGATAAGGCTCATATCCATCTTCATCGCCTCAAGCATGAGCGAGTCCTTCTGCTCCTTGGGTAACGTGTTGTCATCGCTCAGGCGCTCAATGGTTTCTATATCCCATCCGAACCACTTGGCTACCATCAGCTTGGCTACATCTTTCTGATTAAGTATGCGCTCCAGCATCTCGCCGTTCAATCGGACATCCTCCTTGTTGAGCGTCTTGCCGTACTGCGCCTTTACCAAACCGTGCGAACGCTTGCGCACATCGGGAATGTAGTCATTATCGATCACGCGAATGCCTATGTCATGGTCGTCGTACTTGTCGGATACAGGTATAACTTCAAATGCCTCGCGGATATTCGTGCCAAAGGTGTCCTCGGAGTGATAGATCAATGCTTCCGCCAGCGAGTTGCGGCGGTAGCTCAATTCGCCTTCGCTCTGCGCAAATACTCCTGTTGTTGCCAGCAGGAGTATTGTGCAGATGTATTGTTTTCTGATAAGTGTCATTTAATAGTTTATCGGATAAAGTTAGAGATGTGTGTGGTAACGGGTTGTTGTCCCTTTCCATAGGCTACACCTACGTCGCGTAGCGCGTGTATGCGCTCTCGTTCGGTATCCACGCCATCTTGATAAACTTTCATCTCAAACTTCCAGTCGTCGAGCACCTTGCCCTTGATCTCCTTGTACAGTGCCATGGCGTCGCCGTAGCACTTGGCGTCGGGATAGATCTGGCTCAGGAACTCGCCGGCAGCCTGTGCGCCTGCTGCGTTCTGATCGCTTGCCCAGGCTGTGCGTGCCTTGGCCAGATTAACGTCGCACAGATGGTCGGTGTACTCCTGGTAGATATCCAGACCGGCTTTCAGTGCCTGATCGTACTTGTCGCACTCGGCAGGGATCGTGGAGATGATCCACAAGGCTTCCTCGTATTTCTTCATCTTGCTCAAGGTCTGTGCCTGTGTGATCAGTCTGTCAGCCTGGCTGTTGTAGTAGGCGATGATTTTCTTCTTCCCTTCCTCTACGAACTGCTGAATTTGCGGAGTGTTGACCTTCAGCTGGCGGAGTGCGTTCATGTAGCACTTCGAGTCCGTCTCGCCAATGCCCTTGACGGTAGCCGAGGTGGTGGAGAACACCACCTGGTTGTAGTAGTCAGCTATATACAGCGCTACCTCCATCGTCTCCGAGATCTTGGTGGGGGCTGTACCTAATATATCCTTACTCAGCGGATTTACGCGGACGGTGATGAAGAACTGTCCCAGATAGTCCATCGATGCTACTCCGTTCTGCGTGAGTAGTTGGTTCAGCTTGTTCTCCAACAACTGCTTCGAGGTAGGAGGTGCGGGTTCGATGGGTTCCTCAACGAGCACACGCAGAGCAAGTGTGCTCTCCGGTGCCTGTTTCTGCTGCGCCTGCATGCCTATGCTCCCTAGCGCAAGCATGGCTATTATCAAGTATCTTTTCATATCGCTATAATTTATAATCTGATTGGTCTTTCGACTTATGACTTTCGACTTTCTCACTTTTCACCTAATACGATGATGCACTTGCCTAATCCGCGGTTCAGCACCTTGCATGGGATATTATACGGCTCCTTGCGCAGGAAGTTACGTAGTTGGCGGGCGAACGCCTCCGTATCCATGGCAACACCGTTTGATTTGTACAGAGGAATGCGTACCTGCTCGTAGGCTGCGTAGTTCTCCGATGAGCCCAGTTTGCTGAACCGTCCCTCTACCGTGTTCGTTGCCATCCATCCGTCGATTACCTCGCCCAGCTCTTCGGCATCGGTTCCAACTTCCGACTCCAGGTCGATGCCTGCTGCGTTGTCGGCAAAGATGCGGATCTCAAGCGACACCTCACGTCCGTTGGCAAACAGGTCGTCGAAGTAAGCTTGCAGACGGCTGTTGAAGTTATCAATGTGTGCTACTACGGCCTCCTCAAGCAGTACGGTCAGGTCTGCCGAGAACGACGGGCTGCTCGTGCCGTTGCTGCCGCCTATGCTCTTGCCCGTATAGCTGTCCTTGCCCTCCAGAATATAACTCAAGGTGCGCTTCGGACCTTGCTCCTTCACGTCCCACGTCAGTTCGATGATAATATCCGCCTTGGCCACGCGCAGCAGGTTGTCGATAGGCGACTCAGCCATCTCGTTGCCCGACTTGCTTGTCACCAGGTTCTGCTCTGCGGTCTGCTGCTGGATAAGTTTGAGCTGCTGCTCCAAATCTTTGAGCGGGAAACCACGCTCTGCCATCAGGTCATTGATCTTGGCTATAGCGAGCTTGAGATCCATACTTGTGCGCAGTGCTTCCTCGTAATCGGGAATTTGCTTCTCGCTTCCCGTACCGTCAGGAATACTCTTCATGTATCCGTTCTGATAGCACCAAGCATCGCTCGGCATTACCATCAGAGTAGGTTTCTTGGCCTGTGAGAATGCGGCAACCGACATCATCAGCAGAGCCGCAATAAATAAGAACTTTTTCATATCACTGTGGTTTTACTTTTCTAATATGCCATCTTCAATCAGCTTCTCGCGCAGCGCCTTGCGGTTCACGGTTACGGTTACTGTCTCAATCGACTGTATGCCGTTGCGCTTGTAGGTCGTTGTGCCGGTACGCTTGTCAGTCAGGCTGGCGTAGTTCGTCCACTCGCCTTTGTCGCGGAAGAATGCGGCGAAGTAGTCCTCGTATTTGCGCTTTGCGTTCATGTCAAACAGAATCGGCTTGAGTGCTTCCACTCCGTTGGAACCTGCATCCACACCGTCGAAAATCACTTCCTGCACTACTTTGCGCTGTGCGTCCGTGAACGCGATAGCCGCGTTGCGTGCACGCACTTGAGTGCGGATGACATAGGTGCCGTCGTAGTTCGTGGACAGAACTTTGCTCTTGAAGTCATAGGCTGCCTGCGACTTCTTGGCGCCGCAACCAACCAGTGCCAGTACTGCCATGCAGGACAGTAGGCTGAATAATAGTGTCTTTTTCATACCAGTCTCCTTTCTTTTCCTTTCCTTTCCTTTCCTTTCACTCTTCACATCTTAGAACCCCGATCCCAGACCGCGGATCACTCCGGCTTGCTCCAGTGCCTTGCGAAGCTCGTCTTTCTGTACGCTCACTATTACGCCCACTTTGTACTCCTTGCCTACCTTAACCACCTCTTGTGCGGCGCCGGTCAGCGATACATACTTGTAGTACTCGCCGCTGTCGGAGAAGAACTGACGGAAATACTCCTCGTACTCCATCTCTACACCTGCATGGTTGGCCAGTGGCCTTTGTGCCACGCAGCCGTTGCCTCCGGTGTAACCCTTAAAGATGACGCCGTGTACGGCGTTCTTCTTGCATTGCTCGGCAGCTATATTGGCACGACGCGAATAACTCCACACCTTGACCAGGTAGGTGCCTTGAGTGCCGTTGCCGGCGCATTCAATCTCGTAGCGGAAGTGCTCGGTGTCTTTCTCCGCTTTCTTCTTCGCACCTGCAAATGCCGGAATAGCAAGAACAAGCGCGAGGGTGAACAGTAAAATGTTTCGTTTCATTGTATGGTAATTTATGTGTTTGATTGTAATCCGAAGTCACAGCCTTAGCTGTCCTTTGCCGAATGATGGGCACAAAGTTACGAAAAATATTTGATATATGCAAGCCTTGAACTCATTTTTTTATCTATTGATAAAAATTCGGTCTCTTTTCATACCTGTAGATGCCTATTCATAGTTGATCAGATATACCTTTTCCGTGGCACGCGTCAGAGCGGTATAGAGCCATCTGAGATAAGTTATGTCCCGTTGTTCGTCAGGTACAGGCCCCTGGTCGATATATACGTGCTGCCATTGCCCGCCTTGCGCCTTGTGGCAGGTTACGGCGTAGGCATAGCGTATATGCAGCGCGTTGTAGTACGGCGACTCATATACCGTGCGGATGAGTTCGCGTTTGTTGTGTATATCCGGGTAATCTTCAGCCACACGGTAGAACAGGTCTTTCTGCATCTCGCTGATCTGCTCCTCGCTCTCCGCCTGCAGGATGTCCAGCCATACGATGGCCTCCGTCTCACGCTCTTCGTCGTAGTCAATGTTCTGCAGCGTGGCGTCGGCAAAGTGAAAACCGTACAGCTCGCGGAAGTTCCTGATCCGTGTCACCTCAAACATCTCGCCGTTGGCTATAAACCCTGTTGCTTTCTTCTCGCTCTCTTTCCTTTGCCCGCTCTCGTCGTTCTGCACGCTGTCCTTGCCCCAGTAGTAGTTGTTCTTGTTCACCATCACTCGGTCGCCATTGGATAGTTGGTCATCCTTCCAGAGGATGTATGCGCGCACGCCTTGGTTATACAGGTTCGTACGTTTGTTTGAGCGCGTAATGATCAGTGTCTGTGCCATGCCGCACTCGTTGTACGACTTCTCCAGGGGCTGCTGCAGTTCACTCCCGGGCAGCAGCACCAGTTCGGGCGCCGGATTGATGGTCACATGCTCGCCTGTCACCGGCGTCAGGCGTGCGCTCAGCTGCTGTATATGTTCGCGGATAGCTGTGGCATTCTTCAGTATAGCCGAGCTGTCAGCCTGGCGAGCCACCTCGGTCAGCGTGTGGGAGGTAATATGCAGCCCCGGCACCGTATATCGTGCCATCTGCTCGTCACTCAATGCAGGCGAACTCGCTCGTCCTACAGGAGGCAACTGCGCCGTGTCGCCCACTAATAGCAGACTACACCCCTGACCGTTATAAACAAATCGCATCAAATCGTCCAGCAGACAGCCGCTGCCGAATGGCGAACCGAACTCCTTCGTGTCGGTCAGCATCGACGCCTCATCCACTATGAACAGCGCGTGGTGGAATAAGTTGTCCCCCAGGCTGAACGCCTCCTGGCCGAGTGCTTGCTGGCGGTAGATGTATTTGTGAATCGTGTAGGCGGGTACTTTCTCATCCGTGGACGCATAGCGGCTCAGCACCTTGGCCGCTCGCCCTGTTGGAGCTAACAGCACGCATGGCTGGCCCAGACTGCGCAGCGCACGAACCAGAGCACTTACTATGCTTGTCTTGCCCGTACCCGCGTACCCGCGCAGAATGAACAGTTTGCCATCCGTGCTGTCCAGCAGAAATGCACCTAACTTCTCTATCAGTTCGCGCTGACCCGCATTAGGCACGAACGGAACAGGTTCTCCTCCCTCGTTGCATGACACCCCACTTGAGCGAAGCTCTTTGGGGACCCTGTTGCACTTTTGAGTTCGCAGATTGCTAAAAATCCTATGTGAAATGAAGTTTTCGAGCAAAATATTTGCAAATGTCGAAATAATGTATTATCTTTGCACTCGCGTTTGAAAAACGTCTTTCAGCGTTAGCGTTCTAACATCTTTCAGCGTTAGCGTTCTAACGTCTGTCATAGGGAAGTCCTGTACGACCAGCTCCCTCTGAACTCCCCCAGGTCTTGACCGAAGCAAGGGTAAGAGGTTGTAGCGGTGCGATGCAGATCGCTTCCCTTTTTTCGTGCTATATACCGGCACCCAGAATGGTGTATCTTTGCCCGTTGCGCTGAATATACATAGTGTTTCCCTGAATGTATTTTCTGGCGGCTGAGCTCACGGGGGTATTGATAATAGTTGTCGTATTCATGTAAGCCGCATAGGCATCCGGTATTCCGTAGCCAAAATGATTCGCAGGGTCGGGATTACCGTAGTGGCTGGCCGAGCGGATGATGCGCTCGCGTATCTGCATGGCGTTTTCGTCGGGTAGGGCTGACCACAATGTAGCCGCCAGTCCTGCCAGCAGCGGCGTAGCGTAGCTGGTGCCGTTGCCGAAGGTAGTCTCACCTAACGGGTTAATCAGGGCGGTATTCACGCCTACGGCACACACCTCGGGCTTGACGCGTCCGTCAGCCGACGGACCATAACTGGAGAAACTGCCTATCACGCCGCTCCCGTTCACGGCACCTACCGTGAGCACCGAGTCGGCATCAGCCGGCACGCACAAGCGTTTCCAAGGCTTGTTACCTTCGTTGCCGGCTGCCACGCATACGAGCATGCCTTTCCGGGCAGCTATTGTGGCGGCGCGGCTGGCGCGTGTGGAGCGCCCGTCAAGGTCGCTGTAGGTGAGCGACCACTCGTCGTTGTCGAACCACGCGTAGCCTAAGGATACAGAGAAAATGTTCGTGCCCAACGAGTCGGCTGTCTCCAGTGCTGCCACCAGGTTGTCCATCTCCTTGGGCGACTCTGTTTCTGCCTCCTCGGAGCGCATCAGGTAATAGTCCGCCATGGTGGCGGCACCGTAGTACTCGTACTCCAGCATACCGGAGATGGTTCCCAGGCATTGGGTGCCGTGCGTGCCTGTATTGCCGTAGAAGTCATCTGCATCATCGGTAAAGTCGAAGTGCCCGAGCTCTTGCTGCTGCCGGAAGCAGGAGAGGGTGTTCGCGTTGGTGAACCCTCCGTCGCAGATGGTCATGAGTATGCCTTGCCCGTGATACCCCAGGTCGTGCAGAGGATGCAGGTTGTACAGGGCAAGCTGTTTATCGGTCACGAGCTCTACATCCTTCCTGAGGGTGCGCACTCCTTCAGCCTGACTGGACGGGACATCGCGCTGCTTGGATACAGGGGCGCCCGAGGGCTTGTCCATTCGCGTCATCTCCACGCTGATGACAAAGGTCCAGTCTGCTACTTTAGCTGCCTGCATGTCGGTCATCGTGCAGGTCGCGCCGTTGAACCAGCGGCTGGTGTGATGAACCGTCGCGCCGATCTTGCGCAGACTGTCTACATACAACTTGCTGACGGGATAATCTGCTCCGTCAATCGGTATATCCCATTTCTGCCGTTGCTCGATGGCACGCTCTGATAGTGCCGGCGCACTCTTCTCGGGCTTGTCCGTGAAACTGACAAAGAACACATTCAGTAAAATGAGTAACTGTAACATATTAGCGGTGATTTAGCAGAACAACATTTTCCACATGCTGGGTGTGGGGGAACATATCTACAGGCTGTACCCGTGTAACCTCATATAACTCATCCAGCATACTCAGGTCGCGTGCCTGCGTGGCTGGATTGCAGCTCACATACACGATGCGTTTCGGCTCGGCGCGCAGGATAGTGGCAATCACATCCTCGTGCATGCCGGCGCGCGGCGGGTCGGTGATGATCACATCGGGGCGCCCGTGTTCCTTGAGGAAGGCGTCACAGAGCACATCCTTCATGTCGCCGGCGAAGAACAGCGTGTTCGTTATACCGTTGATCTGTGAGTTGACCTTGGCGTCCTCTATGGCCTCCGGCACATATTCTATACCTATTACCTGCCGTGCCTGGCGGGCCACGAAGTTGGCTATCGTTCCGGTGCCGGTGTATAGGTCATATACCAGTTCGTTCCCGCTCAGGGCTGCAAACTCGCGAGCTACTTTGTACAACTCGTAGGCCTGCTCGGTGTTAGTCTGGTAAAATGATTTGGCTCCCACCTTGAACTGCAAACCTTCCATCTCTTCCATTATATGGTCTTGCCCGTAATAGACGTGAATCTGCTGGTCAGCTATTGTGTCGTTCATCTTCAGGTTCTCCACGTACAGCAGGCTGATGATCTCCGGAAACGCCTGATGCAGGTACTCCAGCAGGCTGAATGCTGCATGCTTGTGTCCTATCTCTTCTCCGAAGGAGACGACGAGCATCATCTCTCCCTTGTGGTTCGTGCGAAGAATAAGGGTGCGCAGCAGCCCTTGGTGGGTGTGCTCGTTGTAGAAGGTCAGACCGTGCTCGCGTGCAAAGCGGCGCACGCCGTTGCGGATACGGTTGTTTATGTCCGGCATCAGACTGCACTCCTCAATATCCAGCACCTTGTCAAAGCAGTTGGGGATGTGAAAGCCTAAGCCATACGCCGTGTCAATCTTCTCCAGTCCGCCGGCGGCATGGATGGTGTCCCACGACACCCATTTCCGGTCGGCTGCGGAGAACTCGAGCTTGTTGCGGTACTCGTATATATGCTTCGAACCCAAGATAGGCGTGATCGCCGGCAGCGCCACTTTGCCTATTCGCGTCAGGTTGTCCGCAACCTGTTGCTGCTTGTAGCGCAGCTGCTCCTCGTAGGGGAGTATTTGCCACTTGCAGCCGCCGCACTCGCCGTAGTGTGGACAACGGGGCTCGGTGCGTTTGGCTGAGTAGGATACGAAGCGCTCCACACGTGCTTCCATATAGGAGTGCTTCTTCTTGGTCACCTGCAGGTCAACAACATCGCCAGGCACGCAGTAGGGCACAAAGCACACTATCTCGCTTGTGCCTCCATCGCCGCTATCACCGCCTTGCGCGTCGTTTGTCGCGGCCACGTTACGTGGCATCGGCACCCGGCAGATGGCCTTGCCCTCAGCGCCTATGCCTGTTATCGTCACTGCCTCCAGCAGAGGTAAGTTCTTTTTCTTCATATTATTTGGTCAGATAGTGAACACAATTGGTGTATAGTGCCGAAAAATCCTCCGTACTCTCCATAATGAACGGCAGGGCAATCAGTCTGAACTCGCCCTCATAGGCTACGCCTGCGTTCATGCCGCTGTCGGTGTAGGTGCCCAGCGTGACCGATCCGCAGGCTGGCATTATGCCTTGGGCGTTCTCGCAGCATATGATCTTGTCGTTGGGCTGCGTGATCAGTCGCGTCAGTTGTACGGGCAGCACGCCTTTGCCGGTCAGTATGGTGCCGTTGCGTGTGGCATGGTCGCCGCGGTAGGTGTAGCGCAGTACCTGGCTGGTGAAGTCCGCATCGGAGAGTGTCGAGGCTTCGCTGCCGATGTACATGCCAGATAGCAGCAGGTTCCCGCCTGTGCGCGTATAATGGAGCAGGGCGTTACGTAGCGGGGCAGGGAACAACTCATACGTAGTATCTGCTGACAGCTGCTTGCTGACTTCGGTCCGCTGCTTGCCGCAGATCAGATCCACCATGTCATAGCCTTTCAGTGCCAGCGTATCGCCGATCATGGCTGCCGAACAGCTGCAGTACGTGTACCCCATGCTGGCAAGTTCGCGTCCGTGCATGGTGGGGTAGTCGTGCGTGTTGCCTGCCGTGAGCAGGAACTGCCGGTTGGCGTACGAAGCACCCCAGCCGCATTGGTCATCCGACTTCCATTGGCTGCTGCGCAGATGGTCGTACTGCTCGCCCGTGAAGGATATATCCAGTCCGTCGGCTACCGCATAGCTCTGCGGCAGGATGCCGGCGTACAGGCTGTCAGTGAAGAACTCCGGGGCGGCCACGCGCGTGAAGTTGTTCACTATCAGCACCTTGCCTTGCCCCTTGGGGGCAATGTAGGCGCAATGCGTCTCTGATGGCATACTCACGCCGCCTTTGTTACCTGCCACCACGCGGAAATCATAATGTATGCCTCGTTCTGCAACATAGGTGTAGTGCGTCGTGCTGACGCGTGTGCCGTTGCTCCAGTCGCCCGCAATAGTCTGCCCGTTCACAGTACGCGTACGACGCGAGTATACAACATAGTAGCTCGGCGTGGCCGTCGGCTCCAACGGGTCGTTCTGAGCCTTCCAGCGCAGCCGGATACTGTCGCCTGCTATGTTCACGCTCACCCCCTCCACCGGCAGCGGTTGCACGGTGTAACTCGTGCCGCGGGACGCCGCCAGGTACTTCAATATACCTTTATATACCGCGCGCGAGATGGAAAACTTCACCTTCGGATCCAGTCCGAGACGCATGTCGTTGAGGTTCTGGTGCGACAGCATCTCCAGCAGGAACGTCGGCACCTTGGGTTGTCGTGCTTCGGCGTAGCCGGCGTTGCGCAGTCCGCGCCGCGTCCAATTGGGCGCATACATGGTGCGCATGTCTTCCACTATCTGCGTCTGCACATAGTCAGCCAGGTAGCGGCAATGCAGTCGAGAGTCGCCCAGGGGCAGAAGCTGGCTCTTCTGGTCGTCGCGGTAGTAGTATATCAGCAGAGTGCCTACGATCGAGTCGCCGCTACGCACTCCGGCATCGGAGTGAAAACCCATACACAGGTCAATGGGGATATTCAGGCCTTTGTCTTTGGGTGCCAGTTGCGAGCCGCCGAGCAGGTAGTTCACCCACTGCCCGCGACAGGCAAAGTCGTTGATATAGGTGTTTTCACCCTTGCTGTAGTCCAGGATCGAGTCGGGAATCCCGGCAAAACGCAGGTACTCGGATGCACCGACAGCGTAGCGCGGCACGTTGGCGGAGGAGTCTATACCTCCGCCTAATCGGATAGCGCGAATGTTCTTACGCGACGTATGAACGCTCACGCGCGCTGTCTGCTGGGGCGAGAAAGCGTGCTTGCCTACGTACACCCATGTGCCGGCACCCATCTGCATGTTCAGCTGGTAGTGCGTCGTGCGGTCTTTGTGCTCGATGTCCAGATGCGTGCGCGCCGAGGCAAGCTTGTCCGGGGTGTACCAGATATATACGGCGTACTCTCCATCCTCGGGTACGATAGTCTCGGCTGTTGTCACGCCATCCGCCTCGTGCATGGCTGTACTGTCAATGATCACCATGGCTGTCTGCGTGTCGCGTTCGCGCGGCTGGATAACCACCGCACCTGCGTTCTCCAGCATGGGCACCAGATAAGGCAGCGTGTACGACGAGGTGAACAGGTCTTCCACCGTCGTCCACAGCCGGGCTCGCTGCCATAGCCAGCGGTCAAGTTTGTTGTTGTAGTACCAGCCGTGGCTGCCCCACAGTGCTATGTGCTTGCCCTCCAAGCCTTCCTGCGTCTGGTAGGGGAGGTCGCTGTTAAGGGTCAGAGGCGGAACAGCGGCAGGAACATGCGCCTTGCCTACCGGACGGTAGCGCATCGTAATCAGGTCTCCTAACTCGTAGCCGTCGGAGTAGATGCTAATGCTGCCCCCCGGGTCGCCAAACACCAGCGTGCTGACCTTGCGCCGCAGGTCTTGCAGTTCGCGGGGCGACAGACTGAGGCTGCTCAGTGCCTTGCACGTATATAGGCGTGCCGAGCGCCCGCTCGTGCGCAGTTGCTTGATGCTTACGGGGCCTATCTCAGCCTTCCTGTTCGCATATACAGTCAGACTGTCAGCCAGACCTTGGATAGGTACAGCGTTAGCATGAAGCGAAAGACATAAAAAAGTGATAAGTGTAAAGCGTATTTTGTGCATTTTTGCATTTAATTTCATTTCCGCGTACAAATTTACGAAAAATTTTTGGAATTATCAAATATTTTTTGTATCTTTGTAGGCTAATTTGACAAATAGTGCATTTTGGTAAACTCAAATGGTAGAATTTGCACCTCAAGTACATAAATCAAAATACAATATATCATGAAAGAATTCACGATTGATACCCGTATTCGCAGCTATGCTTGGAGCGAGTTGTCGGAGGCTGACCAGAAATTGCTGGAGCAGGCCAAGCGCAAGACCCAGGATTCGTATTCCCCCTATTCGCATTTTTGCGTAGGTGCTGCGGCTTTGTTGGCTGACGGACGTGTAGTAGGCGGCTGCAATCAGGAGAACGCGGCTTATCCGAGCGGCCTGTGTGCCGAGCGTACGGCCTTGTTTGCAGCCGGTGCCCTGCACCCCGATGTTCCCGTTGTGACTTTGGCTATCGCTGCTTATACTGACGGTCACTTCACCGAGGACCCTGTGTCGCCTTGCGGAGCTTGCCGTCAGGTGATGCTCGAGACAGAGAACCGCTACAAACGCCCGATGCGAGTGTTGCTCTTCGGGGCTAACCATGTGTATGAGTTCGATAGTGCCGAGAGCCTGTTGCCCTTCAGTTTCATTAGCGACGATTTGAAAGGAGGCGCGCGCGAGCGGTAATGCGGTGGTCACCCGTCAAGCGGCTGGACATGTATTTGCTGAGGAGCTTCCTCGGCTTGTTCGTGTTGACGCTCATGATCTGCGTGTTCATCCTGCTCATGCAGTTCGTGTGGATGCATGTCCGTGACTTGGTTGGCAAGGGCGTCGAGATCGGCGTGCTGGCCGAGTTCTTTATCTACGCCGTTGCCTCCGTTATTCCCTTAGCCTTGCCGCTGGCGGTGCTGCTGGCTTCGCTCATCGCATTTGGCAACCTGGGCGAGAAGTTCGAACTCACCGCCATGAAGGCCGCCGGGATATCGTTGTTCAGGATCATTCGTCCGCTGGTGGTGGCCATTATGTTCATCTGTCTCGGGGCGTTTTATTTCTCCAACAGTATATTGCCTGTGTCCCAGGCCAAGCTCTGGACGCTCATCTTTTCGCTCAGGCAGAAGTCGCCCGAATTGGATATTCCTGAGGGCGAGTTCTATGCTGGTATTGCCGGCTATCAGATCTATGTCCGCCACAAGGACCCCCGCCGTGGTATGTTGTATGATATGATGATTTATGACTACAGCAAGGGATTTCGTGACATGACTGTCATGCTCGCCGATTCGGGAAAGATCGTCTTCTCTGACGACAAGAAGTACCTTATGCTCCACCTGTACTCAGGAGAGTCGTTCGAGAACCTTAACCGCAAGCAGCAGCGGGCTACCGGTACAACAAAGAATATCCCCTACCGCCGCGAGTCGTTTGTGGAGAAGCAGATGCTCATCGATTTCGACACCGAGCTCAACCGCTTTGATGAGAACCTGCTGGCTGACCAGCATGTGAGCAAGAACACACGCCAACTGATCCATTCCATCGACTCGGTCAATGTCTTGGGGAGGCAGAAGAGCCGGGAGCAGAGCTCTCAGCTGATTGATACGCGCTACCTTGGTCGCGATCATCATTCGGTGGTGGAGCAAGAGCAGCTGATGCAGGTGCATGAGCAGCGCTTGCAGGCTGCGGCAGCGGCTGGCGAGGACGGCCTGGCGGCGTATAACCCCGACTCGTTGTTCGCCTCGCTGACCGATCAGCAGAAGGAACGCGCCCTGGCTATAGCCATCGAGCGAGCCAATGCCCAGAGCGACCAGGTTAACTACAACGCTGTCGTGCTCGATGACTACCTCAGGTACATACGCCGACACGAGGTCGAGCTCCACCGCAAGTTCACACTGGCTTTCGCATGCCTGATCTTCTTCTTCATCGGCGCACCTCTCGGGGCTATCATACGCAAGGGGGGCTTGGGGACACCGGTGATTATCTCCGTGGTCATGTTCATCATCTATTACATTATCGACAATACTGGCTACAAGATGGCGCGAGAGGCCTTATGGCCTTGCTGGGCAGGGATGTGGCTCAGCTCGTTCGTGCTCTTGCCGATAGGTATATTCCTCACCTATAAGGCCGCTACCGACTCGGCTCTGTTCAACCCCGAGGCGTGGGAAAAGATATTTGCGCAGGCTATAAAGAAATTGAAAATACGAAAACTATGGATACGATTGAGCAAGCGATAGAAGATATTCGTTTGGGTAAGTTTGTCATCGTCGTGGATGACGAGGACCGCGAGAATGAGGGCGACTTCATCACCGCTGCGGAGATGATCACGGCCGAGAAGGTGAACTTCATGCTCCACCACGGCCGAGGTGTGCTCTGTTGTCCGCTCACTGAGGAGCGTTGTGCCGAACTCGACTTGGTACATCAGGTGGCCAACAACACATCCATGCTCGGAACGCCCTTCACCATCACCGTGGATAAACTCGAAGGCTGCACAACAGGTGTATCTGCCGAGGATCGTGCGGCTACTATACGCGCCCTGGCTGACCCTGCGTCCACGGCGCAGACCTTTGGACGTCCGGGACACATCAATCCCCTCTACGCACAGGCGGAAGGCGTGCTGCGTCGGGCTGGACATACCGAGGCGGCTGTTGACCTCGCACGCATGGCGGGATTGAACCCTTGCGCGGCACTCATCGAAATCATGAACGAGGACGGCACCATGGCACGTATGCCACAGCTCGAGCAGGTCGCCAAGCAGTTCGGACTGCACATCATATCCATCAAAGACCTCATCGCCTACCGCCTTCAGCAGCCAACAGCCAATGGCCAACAGCCAATGGCCAACAGCCAACAGCCAATGGCTAAAGGTCTGATTGAGCGAGGCGACACCGTCTCACTGCCTACCGAGTACGGCGAGTTCCAGCTGACGCCATTCAAGCAGCTGAGCAACGGACTCGAGCATATTGTGCTCACCAAAGGTACATGGCAGGACGACGAACCCATCCTCTGCCGAGTCCACTCATCATGCATGACCGGTGACATCTTCGGCAGCAAACGCTGCGAGTGCGGCGAGCAGCTGCAAGAAGCCATGAGGAGGATTGAGAAGGAGGGAAAAGGCATACTCGTTTACCTCAATCAGGAAGGCAGAGGCATCGGACTGATGAACAAAATACGGGCATACAAGCTCCAGGAACAGGGCGAAGATACTGTGGAGGCGAATATTCATTTAGGCTTTGACGCCGATGAGCGCGATTATGGAGTAGGCGCTCATATTCTGCGTGCTATGGGCGCGAAAAAGCTCCGGTTGATGACAAATAATCCCGTAAAAAGAATAGGCCTTGAAAGTTTTGGCATAGTTATTGCAGAGAACATAGCAATAGAGGTGCAACCGAACCCTTACAACCTGCGTTACATGCGCACCAAGAAGGAAAAGATGCACCACACATTACATCTTGTTTAACGGGTGAGGCTGCAGGGCAGCCGACCCATAAAGAAAGGATTATTGCTATGAAACGCTTGCTATCACTTTTGGTACTTCTGGCTACAGTTAGCTGGAGTACGTGGGCAGACGAGACGATAACCGTCTCTGCCAACTCGGAGGACATAAGCCAAGCGCTCGATCTGAAAGCGGTGGCTACATTGTTCGGTACGGTTAAGAACGTGGAGGAGTTCGAAACAATCCTCAACAACCCCGACTCCGCTTTCACCAATCTTGATCTCAATGGTGACGGAGTAGTGGATTATCTGCGCGTCGTTGAGACCTCGGCCGACAACAAGCATCTTGTCGTTATCCAGGCTGTGCTGGCTAAGGATGTGTTCCAGGATGTAGCGTCGATCTATGTGGAGAAAGATGAGGCCACCGGTCAGGTTACCACGCAGGTGGTAGGTGACGAATATGTGTATGGCGCGAACTATGTGATCGAGCCTGTTTATATCTACCGTCCGTATATCTACGACTGGTTCTGGGATCCGTTCTGGACATGCTGGACATCGCCTTGGTACTGGGGGTACTACCCGCACTGGTGGCACAGCTGGCACTGCTGCTCGATGCACGCCTACTGGGATCGCTGCTACTACTGGCATCACCACCATCCTTATTGCTCGTTCCGTTACGCCTCGCATCCGCGTCCTCACTATAGTGACATGCGTCGCACGGTGGGTCGCCGCGAGTACGCTACGGCCAACAGCAGTCGCTCTTTCGCTTCGCGTCATCAGGGGGTAACCAATGCTCGTCATCTCGACGCCTCGCGTTCGGCAACTATTCGCGCTTCGCGCTCCGGCGCACCCTCGCGTCAGGGGAGTGTGGCAGCATCCAGGGTAGGAGCACCTGAGAGCTCGCGCCGCTCTGCCCCTACGATGGACAACCGCTTCGGCAGTTCCGATGTACGACGTTCGGCATCCGCCAGTTCGACACGTCAGGCTGTATCGCGCTCGGCTCATGCTACCTCAACGCGCTCGGCATCCGTAGCATCAACGCGCTCAGCATCGTCTGTTCCTTCGCGTAGCGTAACCACGGCCACGACCACGCGTAGCACCTCGTCCGCAGCGCCTACACGTTCGTCATCCTCTGCTTACGGCAACTCACGCTCCGGCAGTTCGAGCTCGCGCGCTTCGTCAGCCGGCAGCTACAGCGGCTCCCGTTCGAGCAGCAGCTATAGCGCACCGCGCTCATCCTCGAGCAGCAGTTACAGCGCACCGCGCTCATCTTCGAGCAGCAGTTACAGCGGAGGCAGCCGTTCGTCGAGTAGTTACAGCGGCGGCAGCCGCTCCAGCAGCAGTTACAGCGGCGGTAGCCGTTCGAGCTATAGTGGCGGAGGCAGTTACAGCGGTGGCGGTCGCTCCGGCGGCAGCAGTTACAGCGGTGGCGGTCACAGCTCCGGTGGCTCACGATCCGGAGGTGGTTCGTCCCGACGCTAACGGCAACCAATGGCCAATGGCTAACGGCTAATGTTTTACAAGATAGAACATATTCCTGATCCATCAACCATGCAAGCGGTAGTAGCCGAACTACTACCGCTTGTTCCTTTGCAGCGTCGTGAGAAAGCGTTGTGCTACAAGCATCTGCATGGTCAGTACTGCTGTCTGCGTGCGTGGAAGATGCTGCATGAACTGCTCATTGAGCATGCTTACCTGCCTGCCTCGTTCCCGCTCGCCGACCTCACCTACACCGAAGATTCTTTCGGCAAACCCTCTTTGAGCGTTCATCGTTCAACGTTCAACGTTCAGCGTTCAGCCATTCACTTCTCTCTCTCCCACACCAAGTGTGCCATAGCGGTGGCTATCGACCGTCAGCCCGTCGGGATTGATATCGAGGCTATCGTCTCGCCGCAGCGGATTGCTGACTGCCATTTCCTGGAGCGTACGATGAATGCCGCTGAGCGGCAGGCCATAGCTACTGCGGCGGATCCGTGTATGGCCTTTACTGAGCTCTGGACACGCAAGGAGGCGCTCGTCAAGGCACGTGGCACAGGTCTTGACCTCGCCACACTGCCTGCCTTGCTGCCTCCTTCTGATTATCAGATCCTATCCGGCCATACAGCCGACTACGCCTACGCGCTGGCGTACCAATCCCTGTAAATCATCTTACTTAGTCAGTTTGACACCCGTAACGTCGTAACGTTCGCCGTCACGGATGATGATCACGTGGTCATCCTCGATAACCTTGTACGGACCATTCTCCTCAGCCGGACTGAGCAGTACAGGCGACTGCAGGCTGCCGTGGTGGTCGTTGGCCATGTAGGCGATGCTTTGGCCGTTAGCCGTTAGCCGTTGGCCGTTGGCGGTGGTGAAGCGGAGCTCGCCCACTTGTTCCGACGAGATGGTCAGGAAGTACAGCTGCTCGCCGTCCACCTCAATTGGCTCAGCTGTGCCGACGAGTTCATCGCCGATATAGGCCATTAGTTGTTGGCCACTCTTACCCCACTGCACGTTGTTTGTGGTGGCCCCACTGACCGTTGGCTGTTCAATTGCGGCGATGATCGTCATGTTCGTTGCCGAGCCGGCCATTGGCTGTCGGTCAGCCGCCATCGGCTCACGCTGCGGCGCAGCGCCCGTGTTCCGGCTGAAGAACGTAACCGTTACATCCCCCTGTCCTTGGCGGCGGAACAGATAGCCTTCGCCCGGACGGAGAGCGGTGAGGTCACCAATCCATCGTTTGTCGGTGGAGAAGACGGCAAAGCGGTTACGCGCCTTGATCAGGTCGCCTGCAGTAGCGTGGTTGAAGTAGTCAGCCAGAGCCTCGGTGATAGGTGTCACCTCGCTGAACAGGCAGGGCACAACGCTCCAATTGTTGCCCTTCAGAGTAATGTGGCGGTTGGCATCCGTCAGCGGCTCGCCGCTCAACCGGATGGTGTTGCCGGCGGAGGTGAAGATCATGTACATCTGCGTGTAATCCCAGCCCGTGAGCGTGCCGCTGAACTGCGTTTGCGCTTGCGAATAGGTGCTGAACTGCTGGCTCTCGGGGGTCTTGATTACATCGCCCTCGTGCCAAGCCTTGGAGGCCATCATCGTTGTGTTGATGGGGGCTGTCTCGGGTTGGAGCTTGAGGTAGGATGATACCCAGTTCCAGCCGGCCTGTAGCTCGATGGCTTGTGTCTCGGAGCCCGAGGTGGTCAGAACGATTGGCGTGCCGCTGCAGCCATATATATTGCCGTGGGCAAAGGTGATCGGCTCGCTGGGCGTGAGGCTGTATATTTTCCCCGTAGCTGCCTGCCATAGCTGGAAGGTGAGTGCATGATTAACCATGAGCTGCTTGCCGAACACGGTTAGGAAGACCTCCGAGGTGCTGGTGGTAGTGTTGAATGCGACGTTAGCTTTGCCGATGCAGTTGTTGCTGTACAGGGCATAGACTATGTCGCGCTCGTCGGTGTCGTACGTGCCGTTGATGCGTACCTGTGCGCAGACGGACATCGTGTAGGGGTACTGGCTCTCGTCGGGATCGGAGTAGGGCGCCACGGCCTGTACATCGTATTCAACGTACAGTGGTTCGCACAATCCGTTTTCGTCGATCAGGTAGATGTAATCGGAGTACGTACCTACGGGCTGATCGGGGCTGAAGGCGAAGTGTACGGTCTTGTCGGTCATCGCACCTATCGAGCCGTAGCTCTCGTTTACGCTGAGCCAGTCGGGCAGCGACTCGATGACGAACTGATGGCGCAGGCCTGTCTGGTTGAAGAACGCGAACTCGGTCTCTATGGGCGCGTACGCGCTCTGACTATCCATCACGCGCGTCTGGCGGAGCTGGGTGTCGTACCACTTCAGGGCGTTACGATCAACTGTAGCCATCCACATGACGGGTGATGGCATCGGGTTGCCGTTCAGATCCTCCACATCGCGCACCGTTACGAGTACGGGCTGCTTGTTGATCTCGTAGTCATTCATCTGCAAGTTGACGAGCAGCTCTTCGTTGTTGTATGTCCAGTTGAACTTGAGCTTGCTGAGCAGCCCTATGCCGCTGACGGGGGCGTAGTTGGCCTTGTCGGCGAGGTTGGCTATTGGCTGTTGGTCATTGGCCGTTAGCACGAGCGGCACGACCTTGTTTACTATGTTGCCATTGGCGTCGCGGACGATGCGCTGGTCGTTGATGCTGAACACGAGTTCGAGCACGCCGTTGGGGTTCTGGATCTGCTCTTCAAACGGCAGGTAAGCCATCAGACCCATCTCATCACCCACAGGCTTGCGGTTGCCGAACTCGGTGATGAAGGTCTTGGGCAGTGCTTGCTCGAAGACGGTGAACTCGTCGATGTTTCCGGCGAACCCTCCACCGCCGAGTTGCATGTCGCCCGTCACGCCGGTGAGCTTGTCAGCGGGGTAGGTGACGGTCAGCTCGCCGTCGAGGTAGATGCCTACGTTGTTGTACGTGCGGTTGATGACCCATACTACGTGATGCCACTCGCCGGCACTCAGGCCGTTAGCCATTAGCCGTTGGCCGTTGGTATCTTCGTAGATGAGCTTGCTGTTATCGATGGCGAATCGTTTGTCGCCGGCGCGGTAGATCGTGCCGTTGGTGCTTGTTGCCTTGAACCAGAACATATACGTTGCGTCATACACAGCCGAGCGGTTAAGCTTGTTGCGGTCAAGCGCTACACTGTCGTTCCTGCCGAGTGCGAGCGAGATACCCTTGGGCAGGTTCCACGATGCGTTGTGCATGGTGAGTGTAGCTCCCGACGCGCGGTCGCGGAGCGTGGTTCCCTGTCCCTCGTTCATGCGGTAGTACGCTATCAGTTCGCGTTCGCTGCCGCTCAGGTAACGCATGTGCGTGGCGGCTACCTCCTCGGCTGTCAGCGCCTTAGTCCATACGCGGCACTCGAGCAGGTTACCCTCCATGCCTCGTGCGAACACGAGCGGGGCACTGCTGATTTCTGATTGCTGATTGCTGAATGCTGATTGCTCTGCTGTCACCTCGAGTGTGCCGGCAAAGAACCGTACGGCGTGCGTGCTGCTGTCGTAGGTGACAACGACGCGCGTGAACTCGAGCATCTTATCCGCGAGCGGTTTGGAAGAGACGATCTGCGACTCGCTCTTAAGGAAGAGGCGGTTGTCCGCCGTGCGACCGAAGGTGATACCTTTACCGTCTAGACCGTGCTCGAAGAAGGTGACAGCGGCATTCGGGTCGGTAGGCTTAACCATCATGTCGATGGTGAACGCGCCTGCCAGCGAGCGGCTGACCTGTGAGGCGGCGTACGAGTCGTTCGTGCCGTCGAAGTGCGGCGAGGCGTCGGTGGTCGGCGAGGTCTCGTTGGTGATGCCTATGAGTTGGAAGTTATTGTCCTCATCCAGCCAGTTGCCGGCTATAGGCTCGCTGAAGCGAAGCTTGAGGTGGTCGCCGATGCCTAATATGCCGTTTGCCGGTTCGGGTTCGCCGAACACGACGGGCGGCCGCGTATCTTTCACACCGCTGATCACGGGCGAAGCCTTGGTCACAAAGCCCGAGCCGAAGCGGCAGAAGCTGACGGCACGCAGGTCGTAGTTGAGCTCCTTGGGGTCGCGCTCGCCGTAGAAGCGGAAAGGCACGATCCGGCCGTTTTCGATCATCGCCTTGTTGCCCGAAGCCTTTTGGTACAGACTATCGCTGGCGTAGAACGAGCACTGGTTCACCCAGTCGTCGTCGGACTGCGTGGAGAGCTTGTACTGGAACTCAATGTGGTCGAAGTTCTTGTGGTGGATATCAAACCCGTCGATCTCGATGGGCAGGTAGTAGCCTATCGAGTCGTGCGGCGACAGGGTGTTCATCACCCAGTTCTGCCGCGGCGATGTGATCTCTACAGGGCTCGATACCGGCAGGAAATGCACGGAGAAATTGAGGTTCGCGAACGTGATGGGGCAGTCAGCGAGGCCGAGGTTGAGCGTCAGGTTCTCGTAGTCATCCACCGTGCCGCGCTCCACCTCCAGGGTCTTGGTTACGGGCACGCCCGGGGTCAGGAAGAACCCGATCGACTGTGTGAGCGGCTGTCCGTCCATCGTGATACGTGCGCCATTGGGATTGGAGTTGGGGTTGATAGATAGGTCGAACTGCTGTCCTATAGCGGCACGCCCGACGTTGAGCGACGAGTTGTTCATCATCGTTACCTTGAATACGGCGCGCTTGTCGGGCATCACGGCGCTCTGCTCGTAGGTGTCGATGGTCAGTTCGGGTTTGGCTACCCATTGCGTCTCATTGCTGATAACCGTACCGGGGTTGTAGAACTTCGTCTTCTCTTCATCCTCGTGCGGGCAGTAGGTCGAGCCGGCTACGGTGTAGAACACATACGAGCCGTAGAGCAGATCGGCCTCATGAGCAGATACGCCCACCTTGTCACGCGTCACAGCGGTCGTGTCGCGCCATACGCTGTCGGTGCGAGCGCGATAGACTGCCACGGTCAGGTCACCCATGTTATCCGAATTGAGTGAGAAACCGCAGTTCTTCGTTACGGTCTTTGAGTTGCTCTTGTCGTAATTAGGCAGGTATATGGTGGTAGGCTCAATGTTGAACAGGAACTTTGATGTGTTGGTCTGCGAGCCCATCTCCTGCTGCTGTTGTTTTGCAGGGCGAGCCGGATCATCGACCACATTATTCAGGTCACCTATCTTCTGCAAAGCCGACCCGACTGTCTCGCCTATCTTATCCTTACCCATGGTACCAAAGAAGTTAGCGATGCTTTGCCAACTTGACGCTAACTGCGAAGCAGCAATCGTAGCGCTGGAGGCTTGTTGCTGCCCCCACAGTTTGGCCGACTGCGGCAGTTCGTTGTAGGCGGCAGTAGAGGCATACACATCGGCATGCGTGAAGCTGGCTCCGGCACTGATCGAATAGGTGCCGACCTCCGTGCTCGAACCCGCCATGCGTGCATGCACTTTCTCTTTCTCGTTGCCGAACAGGATGGCTATCCACTGGCAGATCATGTTATCCAGCGCGGCTATACGGTCGGTATAGACCTTGTCGTTATCCGGACAGATCATCTTGTACGAACCTTTCTTGATCGAATCGGTAGCCGCTGTCTTATCGGCATTGCCGGTATTCCAATAGACGGGTTCTTCCGTAGCGTTCGCATAGGCTTGTGCAGCCGCCGAGTCGGCGAAGTTCATCAGCAGGTTGCTGCGCTCGATGGCGAGCTTCGGGATGATGCTATTGATCACGTAGTCCTGCGTATAAGCGAAAGTACTGTTGACCTTCGAACCCAGCGCAGTCTTTTGTCCGGTGACAAGGTAATACTGCTTGCCGTCGGCAGCCGTACCCGACCCGAGCACCTTCATGATGCCGGCGTTGATAGCCGGTTGACGCACTTGGAAGAGGCTGTCGGAGATGACGGCTACGGCGCTGAACTTACCTGCCAACTGGCTGATCGTTGTGCCGTAGAACACATCGGCGGGCGCTCCTACATCCTGAGGCATCATACCCGGAGAAGTGGCGATACGGTTGTTGGTAGTGACGGTGTAGTTGTACATATATCCCCAACTCCAGTCATGACTGATAGGTATAGGGATGGAGAGCAGACGCGAGGTCTCGAAATTCGAACCCATGTACGTACCGGCTCCTTGAGGAGCGGACACCGTACCGATATTTTGCGTCACTTTGACACCCCTCATCAGCGTGATGTCTATGCCCATATTCCAGTAGTAGCTCTCGCTGTAACCGAAGGTGTAGGTCGAACCGGCATCTACCCAGGCTGTCGAACCCATACCGGCAGGGTCACGGATGATATCGAGCAGTACGATGGAACTTTCGGTATCGATGAGGTTACCGCTCTCGAAGTCCACACCGCTGACGAAGGCGCTGAACACGGTCGTCTCCACGGCGTTGCCTTCGGTCTTGAGCAAGGTGCTGACGTTACGCAGGGCACCTGTGCCGCTGTTGTTGACGTCTATCTTATCCACCGTGAGCCATACGGCGCGGTTCTCACCTTTCTCGTCGAGCGCGAACTGCAGCGTATCCATCTGGCTGTGCAGGCCGTTGTGGATGGTCACTTCACCGCCGCGTTGCGCTACGCGATCGATGACACCGCCGTTGCGGTTGTTGTTATAGTAGTACTCCTCATACGCCCGTGCCACGAACTGGTACTTACGTCCGCTGAGGAAGACGGGGTAACCCATCAGGTAGTTGACCGTACCGTTCTCTTGCACCGTGTACATCGCCACTTTGTCGCTCTGCGAACGGATCGAACTGAACTCCATCTCCGCCTCGCCGTAGCCCTTGCGCTCTATGCCGTATAGGATCTGCGACAGACCGACCACCACGGGGGTGTGGTAGATGCGGTCATACACGGCGTTGTAGGAGGTGACGAATTGCTTATTGCTGTTCGTATTGGTCGTCAACGTATCATGGATGACGGTCAGCGGTGCGTTCGTGAGGTCAAAGGTCTCAGCGCCTTGACCGGCTGCAAAGAGCGTCGCGTAGCCCGTAGCCGTGGCTTGTACCACTTTGTATTTCGTCGGGAACAGATCCACGGCGTATTCACCTGTCCTGGGGTCGGGGTGGAGAATGATACGTTTCTTCTCAAAGAGGGTGTTGGTCGTAACAGGCTGACCACTGACTGCTGAATACTGAACACTCTGATTAACGGTGTCACGCGACAGGTCATCGGGGTCGTGCACGAGTTGGGCGGTGTTGTCGCCTTCGAGTTGGAGCACCAGTTGCAGGTTGTCGCCGAGGTTGTTCTTGCCCACACCGAAACCGTGCTTGAGGTCACGCTGGTCGTTACCTCCGGCTACGCGGCCTACCAATCGCACCTTCGTCTGGTCGTAGAACCGTACGCCGTCCAGGGGCTTGGTCAGCGCAAACGTGTCTTTGTCTTGCTCTACGTGTAGCACACCCTCGCCCTCGAACGTGTGCCCGGGCTTGAACACCTGCAGCTTGCAGGGCTGATTCAGCGGCAGCACGAGTTCGAAATTACCGTCCGTGCCGGTGGTGACAGGCACATTATCGCGACGAACGGTGTCGCCGTTCAACAGGAACATCGCACCCGGTACAGGGATCGTACTGAGTTTATAGAGCACGCGGCCTGACAGGCGTGTTGAGGAGGTGTTCACAAAATCTATCGCGCTACCCACCGCCTCGCTGACGGTCAGGCTGACCGTGGCGGTTGCTGCCGTGGTGTTGTTGTAGGCGAACGTGCCGTACTGCGAGGTGGGTATCACGCTGTAGTCCGTACCCTTCACTTCGTCGTAGGTCAGGCTGTCGAAGCGGAAGAATCCGCTGGCGTTGGTCACCACGCTGCGGCTGACGGCTTGATTGCCTACGGCTGACAGCGTCACCTTCACGCCCGCCATACCGCTGTTATCGACCATGCGGATCGTACCCGATATCTCGCCGTAGGGCGTACGCCAGCCCTCGGCCTCTGCGGCGTTGGAGGTGTGCTTGCCGTTGCATGAGTAGCTGGTGGCAATAGTATAGTCGTAGTGCGTATCAGGCTGTGCCGTACGGTCGAAGTAGTCGGTGTTGTCACCGCGGTAGAGCGTGTCGGGACTGGCATCACTACCTTTCTTGACACGCGTCAGTACATAACTGTCCACTGCGTCGCTGTTCACCTGCCAGCGCAGCAGCACGCCGTTCTTCATCGCGGTCGAGGCATCGCCCTGCGTAGCCGTGAAGCGCGTGATAGTAGCCGACTCGTCGAAATAGAGATCCGGACCACTAATCGTCTTCGGCTGCAGTTGCAATGAGTCAAACACATGCAGGTCTGCTTCGCTCTGGTCGATGCGTACGGTGTAGCTGTAGTGCGAGCAAGCGCGGTCGGCTATATCGCTGAACGTGGCTATCCATGAGCCATCCTCCTGACGGCGGATACTGTCGGGAGGAACGATGAACTCCATCTCTTGCCCCGTCTCCTCTATCGTACGTGTCACAATCAGCTTAGCCGAGTTGTCCCACATACACTTGCCACCGCTGTATTCAGCTTGATACTTGGCAGTAAGCAACGGTTTGAGGCTGTCGATCAAGTATTGTTGAAGTGCCGGAGTATAGGGATAAGAGGCCATTTTTGAACTCTCTTCTACGAATCCGTACCAACCTCTACTATTTTTTTCTATCCTATATTGGGTGTCATGATTAAAATAAATAGTCATGTGTTGGTTCCAGCCATCATCGAAGTACAATACGGTACCTTTGGGCACTTTAAATTCTTGGTCTCCACTAAAGTATCCATACCTTTTTATGAATTTCATATCGGGTGCCCGCAAACTATAGCGGGGAGCATACCAGCTCTCAGAGGGACGACCGGGATAGTCAATGATTCGAAAAATCACGGAGTCCTCAAACGTTTCCCATTTTTTCAGTTGCAACGTATAGGCACCATCGTCGAAAGAGGCGGGAGGCGCACTACTATTCTCTATCTTAAAGCGGAAATTGACTTGATGGTTCTCCTCGTAGTCCGCATCTTTGACGTAGTTATCCTGCGTAGCAGCAAGCGGAGCCAGATAGTTGGCGTTTCGCAGCGTTGTTGTTTTCACCAACTCGTTATTCCATCCCCAAACAGATGCAGACGCACGGCGGATACGGTAGTGCACAGGCACTGAGGACACCTGCACTTTTTCGTTGGTAAGCTCAACATCGATGCTGTACTTGGCGTTTCCGCTCTGGTCATAGATGACATGGCTCTCATTCGGTGTATAGGTAGCATGATAATCGAACGTTTCCGTTTGTCCCTGGGCATTTCCTGTCCAGAAGACACGGCTATTATCCACATAGGTATAACGATCCCTGTTACGAGTCATGGTAGTGACCGTTACCTGTTGCGCATCGCTAAAGTCGGACTTCAAGGCGCGTTGCACCTCGAACATATCACCATCTAACAGGTCGGACAGGTGCGCGTTCCTGATGTTCCATGTGATAACATGATTGCCTGTATAGGTGCCGGTTGTATCGGTCTCGGCGCTGGCTGCAAAGTCGTAGATACGGTGGTACGGCAGTATGTTCACCGCGTTCGAGTTGAGCTGCACGTGCTCCCCGGTGTTAGCGTTGCGCTCCAGGTCGAACTTAGCCACGAAAGCCGGCTGCACCGTGTCGGTTGTCGGCACGTAGATCATACCCGAGCGATCTTTCACCGGCATCAGGTTGGTCGGATTGAGCGGGCTGTAGTAGCCGTACGGCTTCTGAAAGGTCATATACGGCACGGCCGCCGCACCATAACCTGCCTCACTTCCCGACTCGCTCACCGTATATAGGAACGGAGTCATCAGCTGCGGAGCAACCATGTTGTCGTTGCTGGTGAACTTCTGACCGCTGTTGTCGAAGTGCCAGTCGAAGGTGGACGACTGGTTGTTGTCCTTCGGGTCGGCCTGGTTGCGGTAGATGTAGGTCTTCAGGTTGATGCGGAATTTCTTCTTGTTCAGTTCAGTAGGCGGGTACCAGTCGAACTCAAGTTTCGTCACGCACTTGAAGCCGTCGTCCTCGCCTTTCTTCACCAGCATCTTGCCGGATTCAGAGCCTTCGTTCACCACCTGGTTGATGCCGCTGTACATCGAGGTGACGATGGCGCGACCTTTCTTCATCTCCAGGTACGCCGAGCCTTTGCCGCTATCGTATTGCTTGTTCTCCGAATCATCCGCGGAGCGCTTCGTGTACGCCTTGGCGATGGTCTGTGTCTCGCTCGACACCGAGCCGTTTTCCTCGATCAGGTCGATGTAGATGTAACTCGTCTTGTGAACGTAGTAGTCGTTGGTGGCACCATACGAATACACCGGTATCACAAAGTGGATAACGTCCTGGCCTGTAGCCATCACCGAGTAGTGGCTCTGCTTTTCCAGGTAGTCGTTGCCTGCTGCCAGCAGACTCATACTTGCCGTCACGGCAAGCAGTAGGGATAGAAGTCGTTTCATATTATCGTTTGTTAACAAT
>CAMIZG010000026.1 GCA_946403215.1 uncultured Bacteroidales bacterium
TATGCCTTTCTCAGCCAAATTTGTGGCCTTCTATATGTAATACGATTGAACCGGCAAAATCTTACAACGGGAGAGCATTTTTTTTAAAAAAGAAAAGCAGACCTGATAGCCAATCGCATTAGGTCTGTATGCTGGCATTTTACCGGAAACTCCGGAAAGCCAGCCGCATGCATGAGCAGCTGGCAAAGCAATACCGCCAGGCGGACAACTGGTTAGTGACAGAGAGCCTGTATGCCTTATCACGGCTGTGGCTTGCCAAAGGTGACAAACAGCGTACCGGCAGTCACCTCGGGACAGAAGCGCGACAGCAGCAGCGGCACCGACAGGATGAATGCCGACACACAGATGCTTACTGCCAGCACGTCCACCACCGTGTTGTCACGCAGCGCTATCTTCTTGCTCACGTCATAACAACCCAGACACGGAGCGGATATAAATGCCAATAAGGTCCACATGGTTCACGATAAACGGACGCAAAGTTACGACAATTTTTCTTAATTTGCAAGAGTTTTGTGTTTTTTTGCCCGAAAATTTGCAATTACGGAATATTTTTCGTATCTTTGCACTCGTGTTGGACGGATAATTTCTTAATTCCTTAATACAATGAAAAAACAATTCTTTCTTATTCTATTCTTTACTCTTGTGTCACTGGCTCTGTCTGCCGGTGTCAGGGTGGAGTTGATGTCTCGTGCCGACCAGCAGGCTGCGGCCCAGAAACTCGGCAAGATCGTTTTTGAGGGCTCAAAGATGCAGGTGGTTGACATGGAGGGTAACATTATTCTCGAGTCTGAACTGGAGGATGAACCGGTCATCACCGTCAATGTCGACGAGAGCGTGGTGGAGATAACCGACAATACCGGCGAGGAGTATTCCATTGACTTCGAGGCGGCGGTGGATAACACGGCGCTTGTCGTATCCGTGTCCCCCAACCCGATGAGGGATGTGGTCTGCGTCCGGGGTGCCGAGAAGGGTAGCAGCGTGCGCATCTATTCGCTCGGCGGCGAACTGGTGCGTGAGGCGCAGGCCGGCACAGGAGCGGTCACGCTCAACGTGCAGCCGCTTGCAGCCGGCGTTTATATCATGCGTGTCAACAATAACCTCGTAAAATTGATTAAGCAATGAAAAAGATATATACTTTCCTGCTTGCTGCACTCATGGTGTGCAGCGCATCGGCACAAGTGAGTTTCTGGTGCGCATCCTACGGTCGTGTGAGTTATGATGAAGGCGTGACGTACAGGGATACTGTTTATCCGCGAGTGGCGTGCCAGTACAGAGCGGACGAGATAGACTCGATCTCGTTTGCCTCTGTCGACAATCAGTTGACCCGTATTCAACTCTGGAAGGCGGGCGAGGTGTTCTCTGATCCCCGGATGTGTATCCACAATGACGTCTATCGTGCAGGCGAGGAGGCTAACCCCTCGTGGCGTAACAGCTATATTCCCATTGACAGTATCGCGTGGTATCCGTATGCGTTGCAGTCGGTATTGATGCCTGTACGCGACACACTCCCCGTAAGAACGATGTATGGCGTACTGGAGTATGAATATGAGTACCCCGTCTATCCTTACCCGATGCATGCCAGCTATACGTATGAACTGCAGGTGGATGACCCGAGCATCGTACGTGCACACGTCGTGAATAAGCGGTACAACGAGATGCTGTTCGGCGTCGGCTCCAGCACCAGGATGTATCTGTATGTTGCTCCCCTGGCGGTCGGCGAGACGAATGTCAGCATCACGTTCGATGGAAAGATAAAGAAGTCGTTCCGCGTTGTGGTAACACCGCAGAACGCCGTGGCTGATGATGAAATCACGCCAATCGATTCGCTGTACATCAAGATCTTCAACCGTCTGGTTGTTACAGGTAACATAACACCTGCCGGTGACCCCGACTTGAAGAATGTAGATGAAGGACAGACGAGTTTCTATCGCACGATGTTCACCCTCCAGGAGAACCCGAGTGACCAGATATACTGGATATGGAACGACCCGGGTATAACCGAACTCGGCACCAATAAGTTCAATGTGGATAACCCGATAATCGAACAGTTCTTCCACCGTCTGTACTACAACATCTGGATGTGTAACAGCTACATGAAGCGTACGAAGGATGAGGTAGGTCTGGCTGCCAAGCGCGCCGAGATCCGCTTCGTGCGTGCGTACTTATACTATCAATTGCTCGATATGTTCGGCAGTGTGCCACTGGTGACCGACAACAGTTTCTTTACAACCACCAAGCAGAACCCGCGTGCCGAGGTTTATCTGTTTGTGGAGTCCGAACTGCTGGAGGCAGAGCGTGACCTGCCGGAGGCCGGACACAAGACGAACTACTACGGCGTGGACAAGGCGGCTGCATGGCTGCTGCTGTCGCGTCTGTACCTGAACGGCGGTGTGTATGCCGATAAGAACGACTATGGCAAGGCTGCCGAGTATGCGCACAAGGTGATAGCGTCGTCGTACGACCTGGCTACGAACTACAAGTGGCTCTTCTATGGCGACAACGACCAGCGCAGCAAGGTCAACGATGCATGGAAGGAGATGATTCTGACTATCCCGCAGGGGGGCATGAACATGGCGTCGTGGGGAGGCAGCAAGTTCGCTATCTGTTCGTTTGCAAGCAGCCAGATGCCTGCTACAGGCGACGGCGACTACTGGCAGTGCTACACCTCGCGCAAACAATTGGTGAATTTGTTCTGTGCCGACCCGTCAAGCGTAAGCGGTACAGCGGACGATATATCCGCACAAGTAGGCGATGACCGTGCGCTGTTCTGCAATACATACAATGGTGCCACATGGTATTGCGGCAGCCTGTCGGCAGGAGACTTCCAAAGCGGCTGGGCTCTCCAGAAATGGACGAACCTGCTGGCTGATAAGGAGTATGAGCGTACCGATCTCGCTTGGCCGGAGACCGACCTGCCGCTGTTGCGTAAGGCGGAAGCATACCTCAACTACGCCGAGGCTGTGCTGCGTGGCGGTTCGGAGATTGACGGACTGACAGCCCTGAAGGCGGTGAATACCATCCGTGAACGCGCTAACGCTGCACCCATGGAGACGGTAGCGCTGGATGATTTGCTGGATGAACGCGGGCGCGAGTTCTATGCCGAGGGCTACCGTCGTACGGATTTGATACGCTTTGACAAGTTCGGAGGCAGTACAGGCTATTCGTGGGAACTGAAGCATGGTGCTATACGTCCGAACATGCAGAGCTTCCCGGCATATATGAACGTCTATCCGATTCCGGCCCTGTTCATGAACGCTATCCCCGAAGCAAAACAGAATGAAGGGTATTGACCTTATACTTGAATGAAAAAAAAACGATACATACTTGCTGTCGTTATCCTCGCTCTGGCTGAGGTGCTGGCTGTAGCCTACCTGCAGGTACGCCGGCAGAACGCGTGCTCAACCTCGCGGCCGTTGGTGGTGCTGTGTATCGGTAACAGCTTCTCCGTCGATGCGGTCGAGCAGGAGCTCCTGCCCGTAGCCAACGCCTGCGGCGTGGAGATGACCGTCTATAACCTGTATATCGGCGGCTGTGGCGCGCTACGGCAAGCGAATAGAGATGTCACCGCATCAGGTCAAGCTCCGCGCCGGCGACATGCTGCTGCTGGAGTGTGCGCCCCGACTGAACATCAACACCGACCAACTCCGCTCGCAGCTGTACTTCTACGACTCCGAACTGCTGCCGAACATCGGCCCGAAGACCTTCGTATCCACCGCTATCATGATAGCTATGGTGGCGCTCTCCGCGCTCAAGGTGCTGCCCCTGCTGCCCTGCGCGTTCCTCGCGGCGATAGCCATGCTCATCTTCCGCTGCTGCACGCCTGACCAGGCAATGAAATCCATCAACTGGGATATACTGATGGTGTTTGCCGGCTCGGTGGTGCTGGGACTCGCCATTCAGAAGACCGGCATAGCCGAACGGCTGGCGTACGGCATACTGGATATATGCGGCACGAACCCGATCGTGGTCATGGCAGCCATCTGTCTGGTAGCCACGTTCATTACCGAGTTCATATCCAACACCGCTGCGGGAGCTATGTTCTTCCCAATCATGTACGAGGCGGCAACGCAGCTGGGCTACGAGCCCTATACGTTCCTCATAGCCCTGATGATAAGCGTCAGCAGCAGCTTCGCCACGCCCATCGGTTCGCCCACGCATATGCTCGTATATGCGCCCGGAGGATACCGGTTCGTTGACTTCCTGAAGATCGGTCTGCCGATGAACTTCATCATTCTGGCGGCGAACATCTTCATCGTGAACATCGTATATCCGCTCACGCCGCTGTCCTGACAGGTCAGTTCCACAACCCATACAGAACTAACATAAACACATACCTAATATGAATCTAAACAACAAATTTGTGATCACGATCAATCGTGAATTAGGAAGCGGCGGCCGCACCGTAGGTCGCAAGTTGGCTGAAAAGCTGCATGTACCGTATTACGACAAGGCGTTGTCACTCGCATTGCAGAAGAAGTATCACCTCACATCGGAGGAGATCGAACGGCTGAAAGGTCAGGAGCAAGGCTGGTGGGCGGATTTCAAGCGTAAGATGACCGGTTCGGATGCCGAGTTCTATGTCATGAAGATGGGCAACGAGCCGGAGCTGCTGGAGACCGAGGATGTGTTCCGCGCCGAGACGGAGATTCTGAAGGCGATAGGCAAGGAGGAGTCGTGCGTCATAGCCGGCCGTAGCGCGTTCTACGTCTATCGCGACCACCCCAACCACCTGAGCATACTGATCCAGGCATCGATGCTGCAGCGCGTGGCACGCGTGGCACGCGAGCAGAACATGACCAAGGAGGAGGCACGCCTCACCATCGACAAGGTGGACACGATGCGCGAGAACTATATGAACAAGTTCGCCCATGCCTCGCGCTACGATACCCGCAACTACCAGCTGGTACTATCGATGGACGAAATGACCGAGGATGCGGCTGTCGAGATCATCCTGAACTATATCCGCGGAATGGAGCAGTAATATAAAAACCGCATGGTTGATAAGGGTGAAATATATATCACAATTAAAGGTATTAGTAAACTTTAGGTATATGTTTTATCCTCATCAAAACCATGCGGTTTATAGTAATTTATTTCAAACTGAATAGGATAGGGATAGTGTAGATTACATTGACGGGTTTACCCTTATCTTGTCCAGGTTTCCAATCAGGCATTAAGCTTATGAGGCGCAGTGCCTCATCATCGAGGCTCTGTGTGCCACTGGATTGAACCACGTGCGGTTCGGTCACTTTGCCTTCCTTGTCTACGATAAATGAACATACGACCCGTCCCTCCTTACCGGCTTTCTTGGCATCTTCGGGATACTTGATATTCTCCATGATAAAGCTCATCATTGCCGACATGCCGCCTGTGTATTCAGGCATCTCTTCCGCTTGGAGTTTAGGGAGATCAGATCGGAGAGTTGATAAGTCAATGTCTATTACACTCTCTCCATCGCTTGTAAGGACAGATGCCGTGTTTCCATTGCCTTGCTTGGTAATCGTAGTGGACATTTTCCGCCCATCAGACGAACCGGTTGTTGTAACTGTTGCTTTTCCGTCACTTGTCATGACATAGACCGTTTTTTCGCTACCGTTTTGAGTGATATTGGTAGCCGTAGCTTTGGGGGTTGTTGCGCACATGCTTATAGAAACGAGCAGACAGAGTGCGCTGAATAATACATTCGTTTTCATTTTTGGTTAGTTTTGAGGATTATACATATTATTGTTTCCCGCAGGTCTGCAGCAATGGTACCAAGTTTCTGCGCCGTGCGTGTTTTCTTATTGCTTATGCTATTTTGTGAAAGGCTCATGATACTTGCAATCTCCTTGGCAGGCAGGTCAAGCAACACAAGGATGAGGAAGCGAATATCCTGTTCGGTCAGTTGCGGACTTACGGACTGCAACCTGTCAATCGCATTGTAGAGATAGGCATTGGAAGTCCGGCAGAACTTGGGATAATCGCGCCATTGAAGGGTAACGATAATGTTTCCCTGCGACAAATGCTTTTATAATGCTTTAGAAATCAGCAACAACGAAAAATAATTAGCGACATGCCCCTACCCACTTGCGACAAAAAACAGCAAAGCCGCTCAATTGGGCGGCTTTGTTAGTCTGTCCGGCATCCGGTGGCTAATCAACTTTTTCCAGTCTGTCATGTTATTCGCGTGCTGTACCGGCCAATGTGGCGCCCATACTGTTGGTGTGCGGGAAACCGTGTACGCCCCATGTGTAGGGGAAGAAATAACTCAGGTAGCACCGCTCGTCGGGCAGCATTTCTTGTGGCCAGCTCACGCCTGCGATGAACACCTCTTCCTCGCGCAGCGCGAATACGCCAACCCATGCCACTATCACCACTATGGTCAGCATGCTACTACGCCCAGCAGCAAACTGCCTTTCTTGTCTTGAATATCCATAGTTCTAATGATTTGTCAACTATCGATTGTGATTTGTTAGTTATCAATTGTCAACTTTCATGGAGTTTGTGTATTTCTGGTACTGCACTTCAGCCATCTTGGCATCGATGAGTGCATCCACATGGTCGGAGCATGCTGACTGCCATGCAGTCTGTGCGCCCATCAGGTCGGAAGCGGTAGCCATGCCTGCATCAAAAGCCTCTTGTGCAAAGCGCAGCACCTCCTCGGCGTTCTTCACCTGCATCTCGGTCATGGCGATCTTCTGCTGTGCCTCAAGCACCTTTTGGTTAGCCTGGGTCACTTGCAGACTGAGCAGTTGTTTGACCTCGTCGCGTTTGATGCCGACAACGTTCGCTTGGTGCTTGGCGGCTTTGTAGCGCAATATGTCGTCAGCGTGCACGATAGGCACGTTCACCACTACGCCTGCCGAGAAGAACCCCGTGCCGTTCCACTTGTTCGAAAAGCCGTTGTCCATGTTCGGATTGGTGTAGATGTAGTTGGCTTGTGCCACGATGTTCGGCTGCAATCCGGCTGCCATGATGCGCACGTTGGTTTTGGCTATCTGCTCGGCCTTGTCCAGCAACTGCACTTCGGAACGTGCGTTCAGCAGTTCGTCTGTCACATTGATCGTGTCGTGCAGTTGCACTTCTTCCAATTCCGTGTCATCGAGCACGAACTCCGTGTTCAGCGGCAGACCGATCACTTGGCACAGTGCCATCTTCGATAATTGGAGTCCGTTTTCGGCCTGCATCTTCTTCACCTCGGCTTCCCCGCGCTTGGCTTTCACCTTCAGCAGATCTTGCTGAGTGGCCAGCCCCTCGCCCACCAGTTCCTGTACGTTGCTCTCCAGGGTCATCAGCAGGTTGTAGTACTGCGTGGCAAGTTGTTTCTTGCGCTCAACGGACACCACTCTCCAGTATGCTTCATCCACCTTGATGGTCAGGTCTTGCGAACGGTCGTCGGCTTCTATCTCCGCTATGTCGGCTGCCACCTTGGCTGCATCGTGCAGCGCCAGCAGTCGTCCGCCCACGTAGACAGGTTGGGTGATACCCACCTGCGCCACCACCACGTGCGTCAGGTCGGGGTTCAGAGCGCGATAGAGCTCCTGGTACATGTTGGCTATCATCTGCCCGCCTTCGGTGCTCAGTGCCTTGATGCGCGTATTCACATCGGGCAGACTGCGCGTGTCTTGCTCCAGCTGGTTGATGCGCGATGTCTCGCTCCATTGGAACGAACCGGTGCCGTCTGCACCCACACGTGCCGTGCCGAAACTGAACTGCATCTCGCGGGAGAGCAGGGCAGGTGACTTGCTGTTCCATAGGTACGAGGCATTAGCGTTCACCTTGGGGAACATTGCGGCCAGAGCTGCCTGCTTGTTCAGCCGTGCTGCCTCCAGCGCCTCCGTGCGCAACTCGCTGTTATGCGATGCATTGTGCGCCATCGAGCGGCAGTCCTCCAGCGTGTACGTCGGCACCAGCTTAGGCTCATCCGCACCAACAGTTACGCTGACGAGCAGCATGACGACCAGCAGATATCTATGTATGTTACGATTAGTCATTGCTCAATTGTTAGTTGTCAATTGTCAATTTTTCTTCGCCAGACTCGTTATATCTTTTCCGCGCAGGGTGCGCTCGCTGGTCTGCGATTTGCCGGTGTACTCCAGGTGGAACACCAGGTTGTTGTCGTACACATCGGCATGGCCGCTTACGCGAATATCATAGGGCTCATACGCGTCGCGCTCGCGTGCGATGATGGTGTCTTTGGTGATCAGCCCTAAATCAATCTTGATGGTATCGTAATACGTCACGGTCGTGGGCACCTCAATCGTGCGGGCGTACTCAGTGAAGTTCAGACGCTTGCCTTTGATTTCACCGCGGGTGACAGTCACGTTGCCATTCAGCGGGTCGATGGTCAGCAGCACGCTGTCTTCATCGTGCAGGCTGACAAGCTCCAATGTACCTGACTCGCTTTCCAGATTAGCTACCAGCGTGTCGGCTTTCGTTGCCCCCTGGAAGTTCTCCTTCAGAGTCACTTTGCCGGTCGTCTTGAACCGATAGGCACCTTTCGCACTGCGAACCTCACTGCTGTCGTTACATGCTGCAAGCACCATAACAACTGCTAACAATAAATAGATTTTCGATTTCATACGTATAGTAATTTTTGTTTTTGAACTTTGTGGTGGCATACACCGCCATATTTTTTAGCAAAAAATATGCCATTTGACCTGCCGAGACAATGTAATTTGCATTTCGTAATATGTTTTGGTACACTTTTTGTACTTCACATGGCAAATAGACCGTTAATATACATGTGCAAATGGAAAATGACAAAATGATAACAAACAAACACGTGGCCCTTGTTCTTGGCTCCGGTGGAGCACGTGGGCTGGCGCATATAGGTGCTATCGAGGCCCTGGAGCAACGCGGTTACAAGATCACGTCTGTCTCCGGATGTTCGATGGGCTCAATCATTGCCGGTATGTACTGCGCCGGCAGATTGCAAGAGGCGAAGGAATGGTTCCTGTCCATCAACCGGCAGCGTATCTTCCAACTCACCGATTTTTCTATTACAGGCAACTCGCTCGTCAAGGGCAAGAAAGTAATCAGCGCGTTGCAGCAGATCGTGCCCGAGTGCCGGATCGAGTCGCTGCCTGTGCCGCTCACTCTTGTCGCTTCCGATCTGCTGACCACCGACGAGGTGATCTTCCGTTCCGGCTCGCTGTTTGAGGCTATACGCGCATCGATCTCTATCCCCTTGTTCTTCCAGCCTGTGCAGTGGCAGGGACGTCTGCTCGTGGACGGCGGCATACTCAATCCGCTGCCCCTGAGCCAGGTACAGCGCACTGAGGGCGACCTGCTTGTTGCGGTGAATATCTCCGGCAAGGACGGACTGAGCATCCAGCACCAGAGCTCCGACCTGCTGCGTATAGCGCAGTCCTTGCAGGAGCGACGCTTGCCGTACCTGCCCAAGGCTGTGAAGCAGCTCAGCGAGAGTGTCACCAACCGCCTCACCGCTATCGAACGGGCCAAACGACTCAGCCTGCAGGGCACGGTCAACTATGTCACCATGCTCGACCGCATGTCCGACATGCAGATCCAGCGCAACACCGCACTCGCTCTGCAACTCACCCCGCCGGATATACTCGCCACTATGCCACAGTATAGCTTTGGCACTTTCGATTTCGACCGCGCTGACGCCATCATTGCCGAAGGCCACCGCCTCATGTCCGAAGCTCTCGATGCCTACGAATCGCAGTAGCTTACCATCATTCACCGATCAAGGCAGGGAGCACTCCCTGCCTTGATCGGTATAATAGATTGCATATAAGGTCGCAAAATATAGAAAATAACCCTTAGTGTCCACTAAAAATGGACGTTAAAAAATCATGTTGACAATTGTACATAATTACTGCCTTATGTCTGCGGTCTCCTTCATCTTGTTATAGATGACAACCATACCTTGCGGGGGCTAATTCGAAAGCACATGATGTTGCCTCATCTATGGTTTGCTCAGAAGCGAACTCATAACCGAACTGATAACTTCTTGCGACGCCTTGCTTCTGCAAGAACTGAATACGAGGCCTGTTAAGGCTAGACAGTATGCTGTTTTGCCAAAGAAAAGATTCTCTTTGCTTGAATGATTCTAATTTGAGCTAATTCTACAAGTTATAATTAAAGTCACACAAAACATAGGTATTTCCGTACTTGTCATTTCCAATGAGCACAAATACCGGTAGTTGCTTGATGTTTACTTTATCCTCACCGTTAACTGCTGTCAAAGTTGCCGTTTTGGTGATAGTGACACTCGGAATCGGCGAGATAGCATTGTATGCCTGCTGTTCGTTTTCCCATACAAGATGCGAGATGTCGGAGATGGGGACAAGGTCATGCGCATTGCTCAACAGGATGGTTTGCTGCAGGATTTCATGGGTGGAGCAAGATACCTCGTAGTTCACCACGCAGGAATAGCCCGGAATATCGCGTAAGGTATAGGTTCCTTGCGAAGAAGCATAAGCCCCATTTTCTTCCAGCATGCCGAGGTAGATATTACCACCCGCCTGGTGTTTTTTTACCATCTCAACTACCGGCTTAACATACGGGCTGTTTTCACCGCTGACTTTCTCGGTTGCTTGACGAATACGAATACTATCCTGTGCCTCGGCTTCTCCCCCATAATTAAATTTTCGGTGCCTCCGTACCGGATTGTGGTCTTGAACGGCAAATAATAGAATAAAATTCTATTTGTGCAAAAAAAATCGGCATTTTATTTGCAAATGTCGATTTTTTTTTGTAACTTTGTGCGTTTATTTTGTGCGGACATGAAATCAGGTCGATACATACTGCCGATGATGGTGCTTGCAGCGTTGCTGTGGGGCACTCTTTTCGCGCGTGCGCAGTACGTGGGTAGCGGCAGTGCGACGTTCGCATTTCTTGATCTGCCTGTGTCTTCTCGGCAGAACGCCTTGGGCGGGGAGAATATCTCCATCCGCGACGGCGAGCTGAGTTCGGCGTTTGCCAACCCTGCGCTACTGGGCAGCATGACGCACAACATTGTGCAGATAGGCTACGCCTACTACGGCAGCAACCATTTTGGTAGTGCGATGTACGGATACAACTTCACTGATCGCGACTACTTTGCGGCAGGCATCCACTACCTGGACTACGGCAAGATGCAGTACGCTGAGGCCAATGGTCAGCTCACCGGAGTTACGTTCGGCGCACGCGACATCCTGCTCGAAGCCGCCTATGCACGGCAACTGGGACCGATGTTCACAATCGGCGTGGCACTGAAGCCTATCATGTCGTTCTACGAGTCGTACAGCTCGATAGCCGTAGGTGCGGACATTGGGGCGCACTTCCAGATGCGCGACTCAACCCTGCAGATCGGTTTGGCTCTCAAGAACATAGGCTGGCAACTCAAGGGCTTCCACTCCGAGGAGTCGGGGCAGCATCTGGAGATGTTGCCGCTGAACCTGGAACTGGGCATCAACTACCGCGTGAAGCATGCGCCGCTGCGCTTCTCGCTCACTATACATAACATCCAGCAGTGGGACCTCGGCTACAGCCGGCTGAATGAGACCGAACTGCCGGTGAAAGAGGTGGGCTGGTTCGACATGATGATGCGGCACACGATCTGGGCAATAGATATAGTGCCCAAGAGTGAAAAGTTCTACTTCACTATCAGCTACAACCACCGCCGCCGGCAAGAGTTCTACCTGCAAGATCAGCGTTCGCTGGCTGGCTTTGCGGCAGGTGCCGGTGTGCGCATCAAGATGGTGCGGGTGGGGTTTGCTATGAGCCAGATGTCGAAGCGGAACTTCACCTATCAGGTCAGCCTGGCGCTGGATGCCAATAGCCTGATGAAACAAAACCCCGCCTCCGGCTCTCCCTCAAAGATCGTGGAATGATTAGTATAAGACTGAATATGAAACAGATCATAGTAGCAATAGACGGCTATTCGTCGTGCGGCAAGAGTACGATAGCCAAGCAGTTGGCGCAATACGCCGGTTATCGGTATATTGACACGGGCGCTATGTACCGCGCTGTAGCTCTGCAAGCTATCCGCAATCAAGTATCGCCGAGCGGAAATGCAGCCGATATAGAGGCAATCCTAGGGTTTACTCGCATTGATTTCGCTATCCAACCCGATGGCACACAGCACGTGACGCTCAATGGCGAGGATGTGGAGAAGCAAATCCGCACGCTCGAGGTAGGGAATGCGGCTTCGCAGATTGCCGTTGTCCCCGAAGTGCGGCGTTTCCTGGTTGCTCAGCAGCAGAAGATGGGCGAGCAGGGCGGTATAGTGATGGACGGCAGGGACATCGGTACGGTGGTCTTCCCGAATGCGGAACTCAAGCTGTTCCTTACCGCTTCGCCCGAGGTGCGTGCCGAGCGCAGGTTCAAAGAGTTGCAGGAGAAAGGCGGGCAACCCGTGATGGCGGATGTGCTGGCCGATGTCAACGACCGCGACTACCGCGATACCCATCGTGCCGAGTCGCCGCTCAAGCAAGCTGACGATGCTATCGTGGTGGATAACTCTAATATGACCAGAGAGGAGCAGATGGAGCACATCTATCGCATTTTTGACAACGCATGCAAGTAACGATTGACAGTAAGAGCGGATTCTGCGCAGGAGTGACAAGTGCTATCCGTCGCGCGGAGAGCGAGCTGCAGCAGACGGGGCAACTCTACTGTCTGGGCGATATAGTGCACAACGGGCAGGAGGTCAAGCGGCTGGAGCAACTCGGCCTGGAGACCATCGACTACGATGACCTGCGTACTATCCACCATGCGCGTGTATTACTGCGTGCGCACGGCGAACCGCCTTCGACCTACTGGATCGCCCGGCAGAACAGCAACACGATTATCGACGGCACCTGTCCCGTGGTCAAGCGTCTGCAGGAACGTATAGCTGACTGCTATAACGCGCACAAACACGACACGCCACAGCCGCAAATAGTCATCTTCGGCAAGCGCGGACACGCCGAGGTCATCGGTTTGCAAGGGCAGACCAACGACACAGCCATCATCCTGGAGCACCCCGAAGAGGCGCAGCAACTGGATTACACGCGGCCGATCTACCTGTTTTCGCAAACAACGAAAAGCGTGGAGGAGTTAAATAGGCTGGCAGAACGAATAAGATCACAGATCATAAATCATAAATCACAAATTGCACTGGAAGTGCATGACACCATCTGCCGATCAGTGGCGAATAGGGTGGAGCAACTCAAGACGTTCGTCCGCGAGCAGGATATAGTTCTCTTCGTCGGCGGCACCAAGAGTTCGAACGCAGCGGTGCTGTTCGGCCATTGCAAGGAGGCTAACCCCAACACGATCTTCCTGACCGGGGCGGATGATCTGACAGACGAACTGCTGCAAGCGTGCCGCAACGCCGACAAGGTAGGCATCTGTGGCGCAACATCCACACCGCTATGGCTGATGGAGCAAGTGCGCGACAAATTGAATGGTAATTAGGCTTTCGACTTTTGATTAAAAACTACTATACTATGGAGTACAAAATCAACACAGTAGGAGTGCTCACCTCAGGAGGTGACTCGCCGGGAATGAACGCCGCTATCCGCGCCGTCGTTCGCTCATGTATCGCACAAGGCATCAAGGCCAAAGGTATCTATCGTGGTTACCAGGGACTGATTGATGATGACGTCAAGGAACTGACCTCGCAGGACGTGTCGGGCATCATACAACGTGGCGGCACAATCCTCAAGTCCGCGCGCTGCATGGAGTTCAAGACTCCTGAAGGCCGCAAGAAAGCCTTCGATACCTTGCAGAAGGAACAGATTGACGCCCTCGTCGTTATCGGCGGTGACGGCACATTCACCGGCGCACGTCTGCTAGCGCAGGAGTACAATATACCGATCATCGGTCTGCCCGGAACAATCGACAATGATCTGTGGGGCACGGACTCCACTATCGGCTACGACACCAGTCTGAACACCATCATGGACTGCGTGGACAAACTCCGCGACACAGCCACCAGTCACGAGCGCGTGTTCCTGGTTGAGGTTATGGGGCGCGATGCAGGCTTCCTGACGCTGAGCGCTGCCATCGCATCAGGTGCCGAGGCGGCTATCATCCCCGAACGTTCCACCGTCAAGGAACAGATAGAGGAAGCCATAGGACAAGGTCGCCGCAAGAGCAAGAACTCGAGTATAGTGCTCGTGCAGGAGCACGCCATCGAAGGTGGTGCGCAAGCTGTGGCTAAGGTGCTGGAGGAGGCGCATCCTGAATACAATACCCGCGTCACAATTCTCGGTCACCTGCAGCGCGGCGGTAGTCCGACGGCCTATGACCGCATCATCGCATCGCGTATGGGTATGGCTGCTGTAGGCGCATTGTTCGAGGAGCAACGCAGCATAATGATCGGTATGAAGAACGACGAAATCGTGTATGTGCCGCTGAGCAAGGCTATCCGCGAGAAGAAAGACGTCAAGGCCGACAAATGGGCTGCCATGCAAGTGCTCTCCATCTAATCTGCGAGACGCACTGTACATCCGATAAGGATATAACGACAAAATAACTATATGCAAAAGATTAGAAACATTGCAATCATCGCCCACGTGGATCATGGCAAGACGACGCTGGTGGACAAGATGCTCTACACGTCGAACCTGTTCCGTGACAACCAGGACAAGGGCGAACTCATTCTGGATAACAATGATCTGGAGCGCGAGCGCGGCATAACCATCCTCGCCAAGAACGTTGCTATCGAATACAAGGGTTACAAGATTAACATCATCGACACTCCGGGGCACGCCGACTTCGGCGGAGAGGTGGAGCGCGTGTTGAACATGGCGGACGGCGTGCTGCTGCTGGTGGATGCCTTTGAAGGACCGATGCCGCAGACGCGCTTCGTGCTGCAGAAAGCCATCGAGCTGAACCTCCAGCCCATCGTTGTCATCAACAAAGTCGATAAACTCAACTGCCGTCCGGACGAGGTGCAGGAGGCCGTGTTTGACCTGATGTGCAACCTGAACGCAAGTGAGGATCAGCTGGATTTCCAAACTATCTACGGCAGCGCCAAGAACGGCTGGATGAGTACCGATTGGAAGCAGCCGACCAAAGATATAACCGCGCTGATGGATGCCATCATCGAGTATATACCCGAGCCGGAGGTGCTGGAAGGCACGCCGCAGATGCTGATCACCTCGCTGGACTACAACCCTTACGTAGGCCGTATAGCCGTAGGACGTGTACATCGTGGTGTGCTCAAGGACGGCATGTCTGTCATGCTTGCCAAGAAAGACGGCACGAAGATCCGCACGAAGATCAAGGAGCTGCATACCTTCAGCGGCATGGGGCACGTGAAGACTGACGAGGTCAAGAGCGGCGACATATGCGCGCTGATAGGCATCGATGGCTTTGAGATAGGCGACACCATCTGCGACATTGATAATCCCGAGGCCTTGGATCCCATTGCTATCGACGAACCGACGATGTCCATGACCTTCACCATCAACGACAGCCCGTTCTTCGGACAGGACGGTAAGTTCGTGACCTCACGTCATATCCAGGAGCGCCTGACCAAGGAGTTGGAGAAGAACTTAGCGCTGCGCGTGGAGGCCAGCGACCGTGAGTCGGCGTGGAACGTGTTTGGTCGCGGTGTGCTGCACCTCAGTGTGCTAATCGAGACCATGCGTCGTGAGGGCTACGAACTGCAGGTCGGTCAGCCTAAGGTGATCATCAAGGAGATCAACGGTGTGAAGTGTGAGCCCGTAGAACAGCTGACGGTGAACACCCCCGAGGAGTGCTCGGGAAAGATCATCGAGTTCGTGACCGTGCATAAGGGCGAGATGACGAAGATGGAGTTGGTGAATGACCGCGTGCAGCTGGAGTTCACTATACCCTCGCGCGGCATCATGGGCATGCGTACCTATGTTATGAACGTCAGCGCCGGTGAAGCGATCATGGCGCACCGCTTCCTCGAGTATCAGCCGTACAAGGGCGAGATGCCGCACCGCGTTAACGGTTCACTCATCGCTATGGAAGCCGGAACAGCATCCGCTTATGCACTGGACAAACTCCAAGATCGCGGACGGTTCTTCATCGACCCGCAGGAAGAGGTCTATGCCGGACAGGTCGTTGGCGAAAACGCCAAGGAGGGCGACATAGTCATCAACGTGACCAAGGCGAAGAACCTGACGAACATGCGTACCAAATCATCCGACGACAAAGCCGTACTCGCGCCGCCTGTACGCTTCTCGCTGGAGGAGGCACTCGAATATATCAAGGAGGATGAGTACGTAGAGGTTACACCGCACGCTATGCGCATCCGCAAGATTATTTTGGACGAATTAGAAAGAAAAAGAGCAAATCGATGAAAAGGAAAATAGCTATTATAGCCGGTGGCGACAGTTCGGAACATGATGTTTCGTTGCGCTCTGCCGCCAGTATAAAGGGTTGGCTCGATCCTAAGCGTTATGACGCAGAGATCGTAGAGCTGCAAGGTGCTGACCTGAAGACCCTGAATAGGATAACGGAGTACGACTACGCCTATATCACCATCCATGGCACCCCGGGCGAAAACGGCTTGCTGCAAGGCTTCCTGGAGATGATGCATATCCCTTACTCCTGCTGCAACGTGCTGGCAGCCGCGCTGACATTCAATAAGTACGCATGCAACCACTACCTGGCGCAGTTCGGCATCAAGATATCGCCGTCCATCCTGCTGCGTAGGGGGGGCGAGCGTCCGACGGCCGAGGAGATCATCAAGGAAGTTGGGCTGCCTTGCTTTATCAAGAGCAACGTTGGGGGTAGCTCGTTCGGTTGCACCAAGGTGAAGACTTTGGCAGATGTAGAGCCGGCAATCGCTGCGGCTTTCCATGAGGGCGATGAGGTCATCTGCGAGGCCTTCATGCAAGGCACAGAGATTACCTGCGGCGTGTATAAGACCAAGCAGCGCAGCGTAGCCCTGCCCATCACCGAAGTAGTCACCAGCAATGAGTTCTTTGACTATGACGCGAAGTACAACGGCCAGGTGCAAGAGATAACGCCGGCACGTATACCTGATGCCACTCGTGACGCCGTGCAGGCCATGACGCTGAAGATCTACGATATCCTCGGCTGCAACGGCATCATTCGCACGGACTATATCATCGCGCCGGACGGCACGATCCAACTACTGGAAGTGAACACCACACCCGGTATGACGGCTACCTCGTTCATTCCACAGCAGGTGCGTGCCGCAGGCATGGAGATGCGCGATGTGTTAACTGAACTAATTGAGAACCATTATGCTTGATTGCAACAAGGCTATAGCTGCATTGGATTGGAGCCGTGAGCCCCAGGGCTTGTACGCGCCGATAGCTTACGCGCTATCATCGGGCGGAAAGCGCGTGCGCATGCAACTCGTGCTTGCCGGTTGCCGACTCTTTGGCGGCGACGAGCAGCAGGCTCTCCCCTTCGCCGAGGCGATAGAGGTGTTCCACAACTTCACCCTGTTGCATGACGATGTGATGGATCGCGCTGATGTGCGACGAGGCATGCCTACCGTGCATGTCAAGTGGAGCGACAACACAGCTATCCTCTCCGGCGACCAGATGCTCATTGAGGCGTACCGTCTACTGGAAGGTGTGCCGACTAAGCACTTGCCTGCGTTGCTGCGGCTGTTCACGCGTACCGCCACGGAGATCTGCGAGGGACAGCAGTACGATGTGGATTTTGAGACCCGTGATGATGTTGAGATCAGCGACTACCTCGAGATGATTCGCCTGAAGACTTCCGTGTTGCTGGCAGCCGCACTCAAGGGCGGCGCCATCATAGGTGGCGCAGCACCCGCTGAGCAGGAGGCGATCTATAACTACGGCATTCACCTCGGACTGGCTTTTCAGATACAGGATGATCTGCTTGACTGCTTCGGTGACCCCGCCACATTCGGCAAAGCCATAGGCGGTGACATAAGTTGCAACAAGAAGACGTATCTGCTCCTGTCGGCGCTGAAGAGCGCTAATGAGGCGCAACGCGCCGAACTGGAGTGCTGGCTGGTGCAGACTCATCCCTCGGCTGAGAAAATCAGCGCGGTCAAAGACCTCTACATAGCTACCCATGCCCGCCTGGCAGCCGAGCAGGCTATCGCCGAGCATACACAGCAGGCATTGAAATGCCTCAACCTGCTGCCCGACAACGAAGAAAGGAAACAACTCAAACAACTTGCGCAAAAACTTGCGCAACGCAATAACTGATATTTGATTTCTGAAAACTGAATACTGCTATGCCATACAGACGTTTACCCAATACTGACCAAGCTCGTCTGCGCGCGTTGAAGACTGCCGTGCAGCGTGCTGCGGAGAGCGATTTTACCGAGCAAGTGTTGCCTTACCGCCTGACCACAGAGGCGGAGAACTGCCTGCTCAAGTATGAAAATACTGTCAGCCAATACGTGGCGAACTTCGACAGCAAGGTTGATGCTAACAAGAAGTACAAGAAGATTGTACAGAACACCCGCATGTACATCTCGCACTTCATCCAAGTGTTGAACTTCGCCGTGCTGCGTGGGGAGATCAAGAAGGAGCAAAAGCGCCTCTACCATCTTAGCGAGAACAGCTATGTGCTGCCCGACCTGTCAACGGAGGACGATCTGCTGTTGTGGGGAAAGAATATTATCGAGGGCGAGACAGCGCGTATGGGCGAGGGCGGTATACCCATCAACTGCCCGGCTGTGAACAAACTCAAGGTGCACTACGATATGTTCAAGGAGAGCCAAATGAACCAGTCGATGCACAGGATGAGTGCTATCCGTCTGGCAGAGAACATTGACAAGCTGCGTGAGGATGCCGACCGCATTATCCTGCAAATCTGGAACACGGTGGAGAATCACTACAGCCGACGTCTTCCTTACGATAGGATGCGGAGCTGTGAAAACTATGGGTTGAAGTTCTACTATCGTCCGCACGAGAGCCGCATAACGCCAGAGACGGACGAGGCGATAAAAAAAGCAGCTGCCAGTCAGATGACACTGGAGCTGCAATAATCGTTACCAGATGGTAAATAGTTTTAGCGTTCGTAGGTGGCGGAAGGAGTGATGACCTTATCCATGCGCACGTCACGCCATGACCAGGGCACCTCGTCGTTCATTTGGAAGTCATAACATACGCCGACCTTCGTTACCTTACCCAATTTGCGCAGGAAGCGGTCATAGTAACCCTTGCCGCGACCCATGCGAACAAGATCTTTGTCAAATGCCAAACCCGGAACAATCACCAGATCAGGCTTGTCGCGGTAAGTGCCGGTTTGAGGTGTAGGAATGCCGTAGTGACCTTTCTTCAGGTTATCCTGACCTATGTACTGGCGCAGTTCAATACGATCACGGTGAGTGACAGGCAGTAGGATAGTTTTTTCATCCTTGTACTTGTCCAGCAGCGGACGCAAGTCCACCTCGTGATGCACTGGATAGTAGAACATAACCACCCTGGCATGGCGGAAACAATGCAGCTCCTCAATACGCGCAATAACGGCCTCCGACCAAGCTTTGAGGTCTTCCGGTGATTGCACGCGCAACTTTTGGCGCATAAGTTCGCGCATGTCGGCTTTACGCTTTTGGGTTCTGTTCCATGGTAACAGACGCTTGAAGTCTCGTAATTGGCTTTCGAATAGCATTATGTAGGTATAAATTTAACAGTTGAATGATGTGTTCGGATCAGTTATCAAACATGATTTCTGAAAACCGGCTGCAAAGATACAAAAAAAAAATGATATTTGCAAATATGAAACGCACCTTTTTTACTATATTGTGCATTATTTGTATGTTTTGTTCGTCTTGTAAGAAAGATTCGAATACTGTTACTCTCTCTTCCGAGACTGAAATAACCAGTTTTTATTTTGCCAAATTGGATAGCTTTCCTTCGGTAGTTAACACTACGTTCACTATCAGTCTGTACGGAAAGCAAGACACGGGTCTTATTACCAACGCCGACTCGATGGCCTATAAAACGCCCATTACGCGTCTTGTGCCCCGTTTGCTGTTCAAGGCCACTCCTGCCTCGGCTGACGTTATATTTCCCGACGGTAAGACTCGTTCGCTGAGCGGCAAGGATACACTGGATTTTTCAGACCCTGTATTGCTGCGAATCATCTCGTCCGACCAGACGAACACCAAGTACTACCGAGTGGTGGTCAAGGTGCACCAGGTCGATCCGGACCTCATGGAGTGGCAGCGGCTCAATGCGGCCGTCGTGCCCAACGGTACAGCAGCCACCAAGGGCTTGATGCTTGGCGAACGCTTCTTCTTGTTTGCCAACGATGGCTTTAAGACATCGGTCTATCAGTCGGTTGACGGCAAAACCTGGGATGCCGGTACGACGCTTGCTGAACTGCCCGAGAATTGCCGCGTGCGGGAGATCTTGGCGGTTAATACGTCCACCCCACAGCTCTATTACTGCCAGGATGGAATAGTCTATACATCCACCAACGGTACATCCTGGCAGGCTGAGGATCTGAGCACTGAGACCTATGTGCCGCGTGTCATGCTTATGCACTTCAACGACTCAATATGGTTGGTGGCGGAGCATAGCGACAAGCATACGTACCATCTGGCTGTTCGCGATGGCGGCATGTGGCGAGCCAATTCTGACAGTCTGCCCGGAAATTGGCCGCTGTCGGACTTCACGGCTCTACCATTCACATCCTCTAGTCTGCGGCCCAGAGCAGCTATCATCGGTGGGTACGATATCCGGGGAAATGCGCTCAGTTCGCTATGGAACATTGAATACAGTCAGGCCGATGGCTACCGCTTTGCTAACTTTGCCATCCAGTACCCGCCGTTTTCGGCTGTTGTAGGTGCTTCGGCAGTGTGGTACGGCAAGCAGTGCTACTTGTTCGGCGGCGTGGATGCTGAGGCTAAGTACCTGTCATCAACCGCACTATGCTCTGATGATGAGGGACTGAACTGGTATCCGATCGACACGGTGCATAACCGCCTGATGGATGTATATACCCAGCGCACGCAGACCAGTGCCTTTGTCCACGACAACTGCATCTATATCATGGGCGGACAGTCGCGAACTGAGATGTACTCGGATGTATTAAAAGGCAAACTAACCAGTATAGATTGGTAAAACCATTTACAAATTGTTCATTTGATATGAGAATCCATTTTATAGCTATAGGCGGCGCAGCCATGCATAATTTGGCTATGGCTGTTCAGCAGAAAGCAGGCTACGTAGTCACCGGTTCTGATGACGAGATCTTCGACCCTGCACGTTCGCATCTTCAGGAAGCCGGACTGTTGCCCGACAAGATGGGCTGGCATCCGGAGCGCATTACTCCTGATATAGATGCAATCATTTTGGGCATGCACGCGCGCGAAGACAATCCAGAACTGGTGCGCGCACGTGAGCTGGGACTGAAGATATATTCTTTCCCTGAGTATCTGTACGAGCAGACGAAGGATAAATTCCGCATCGTGGTGGGCGGTTCACACGGCAAGACCACCACTACGGCAATGATCCTATATGTACTCAACCGTCTGGGCATAGAAGCCGACTATATGGTCGGCGCGCAGATCGAAGGCTTTGAGCGTATGGTTCGCCTCTCGGACACAGCCAAATATGCGGTGTTTGAGGGCGATGAGTACCTGACCTCACCGCTTGACCTGCGATCGAAGTTCCTGTGGTACCATCCGCACACTGCTATCCTTACGGGCATCGCGTGGGATCATATCAATGTGTTCCCGACCTTTGATCTGTATGTTGATACGTTCCGTAAGTTCGTGGATACATTCGAACCGAATGGTACATTCATCTACTACTCGGGCGACGAGAATCTACGTAAGATTGCTGCCGGTGCACGCAAGGATATTAGCAGCAAACCTTATTCGGCATACAAAGGCGAAGTGCCCATGCAGGTGTTCGGCCAGCATAACATGGAGAACCTGCAAGCCGCTTGTCTGGCCTGTGAGACCATTGGTGTCTGTCCGGAGGATTTCTACCGTGAGATCTCGACGTTCACCGGCGCAGCTAACCGACTGGAGAAGATAGCCGAGACAGAGAGCAGTGTGGCATACAAGGATTTTGCGCACTCGCCCTCTAAGCTTCGCGCTACGGTTAAGGCTGTTCGCGAACGCTATCCGGGTAAACGCCTCATTGCGGCCATGGAACTGCATACCTTCAGTTCGCTCATGGCGGATTTTCTGCCGCAGTACAACGGCTGTATGGCTGAGGCGGATGTCGCCTATGTGTATTTCAATCCGAAGGTTATCGAGCATAAGCGCCTTACACCCATTACCGCCGATGAGGTAGCCGCGGCATTCGCCACGCCTAATATCCGCGTGTTTACTGATAGCCAGGCACTGCAGCAGCAGCTCCGCACGTTGGACTATCGCAATGCTGCCTTGCTGCTGATGTCCAGCGGCACATTCGATGGCGTAAATGTCAAGGATTTTGCAAATGAACTTCTCTATAAATAGATAAAGGTAGATGCTATGCTTGCATTTAACAACGATAAATACATCCGCATTCAGTCGGAGCACATCCGCGAACGTATAGCGCAGTTCGCGGGCAAGTTGTACCTCGAGTTGGGAGGCAAACTCTTCGATGACCTGCATGCCAGCCGTGTGTTGCCCGGTTTCTTGCCCGACAGCAAACTGCAGATGCTTACGCAGCTCAGTGACCTATTGGAGATAGTCATTGTACTTTCCGCTCACGATATTGAGCGCAACAAGGTCCGCGAGGATCTGGGTATCACTTACGATGAGGATGTGCTGCGTCTTCGCGAAGCCTTTATCGGGCGCGGGTTCATGGTGTCGGGAGTGGTCATCACGCATTACTCCGGCCAACGCTCGGCTGATGACTACCGGCTCAGGCTGGAGCGACAGGGAATACGCGTCTATTACCATTATACCATCGAGGGTTATCCGCATAATGTGGAGAAGATCGCATCTGACGAAGGATTTGGCAAGGATGATTTTATCGAGACCACTCGTCCGCTGGTGGTGGTTACAGCTCCCGGGCCGGGTAGTGGCAAGATGGCAGTCTGCCTGAGCCAATTATATAATGAACATGCGCGCGGGCGCGTAGCAGGGTACGCCAAGTTTGAGACTTTCCCTGTTTGGAATATGCCCCTCAAGCATCCGCTCAATGTGGCTTACGAGGCTGCTACGGCTGATCTGCAGGATGTGAACATGATTGACCCGTTTCATCTTGAGGCCTGCGGCAAGACGGCGGTTAACTACAATCGCGACATAGAGATCTTTCCTGTTCTTGACGCCTTGTTCGCGTCCATCTACGGGCGCAATCCGTACAAGTCGCCAACCGAGATGGGGGTGAACATGGTAGGCTTCTGCATCGAGAATGATGAGGCCGTGCGCGAGGCAAGCAAGCAGGAGATTATTCGTCGATACTTCCAAGCCCTGTGTCGCATGGCACGTGGTGCGGTTAATGATAGCGAGATCCAGAAAATCGCCCTGCTGCTCAAGCAGGTGGGAATCAATACGTCCTATCGCAAAGCCGTTGTGGCAGCACGTGAGCGCCACGCCCTCGCCGGTTACAAACCCTTCGCCCATGCCGCAGCTATTGAACTGCCTGACGGACGAATCATCACCGCCGAGGCAGGCGAACTGCTGGGCTCGTCAGCGGCTTTGCTGCTCAATGTGACCAAGGAACTGGCGGGCATTGACCACTCGGTTAAGCTTATTCCGCAAGAGATCATTGAACCGGTGCAGAAAACCAAGATACAGTACCTGCACGGACACAATCCCCGACTGCATACCGACGAGGTGCTTGTGGCTCTGTCCGTACTGTCGCTCAACGACGATAACTGCCGGCGAGCTCTCGCTACCTTGCCTATGCTCAAGGGCTGCCAGGCACACTCCACGGTCATGCTCAAAGAGGTGGACTCACGCACCTTCCAACAACTCGGTATCGACCTGACAACCGATCCAGCTTTGAAGTAAGTTATTTCAGGAATGCATCTTTGAATCCCAGGAAATACAAAATTCCGTCCAGACCGACTGTAGAGATAGCCTGTTGGGCGCTTGCTTGTACTTTGGGCTTGGCATGGAAGGCGATGCCTAAGCCGGCTTTGCCTAACATGTTCAGATCGTTGGCTCCATCGCCCACTGCGATGACTTGTGCCAACTCAATATGTTCCACTTGGGCAATCAGTTCAAGCAGTTCGGCTTTGCGCTTGGCGTCAACAATCTCGCCGATGTACCGGCCAGTGAACTTGCCGTCCTGTTCCTCCAACTCGTTGGCATATACGAAATCCACGCCGAAACGTTGCTGCAGGTACTTACCCACAAAGGTAAATCCGCCGGAGAGGATAGCAATCTTAAAGCCGCATTTCTTGAGCACGCTGAACAGCCGGTCTGCACCTTCGGTGATAGGCAGATGATCGATTATATCCTGCTTGGCGCTCGTGTCGAGCCCTTTGAGCAGTGCCACGCGGCGCGTGAAACTCTCCTTGAAATCTATCTCGCCCCGCATGGCGGAAAGGGTGATGTCTCTTACCTGCTTGCCTACACCGGCACGGTCAGCCAGTTCATCAATCACCTCTGTCTGGATGAAGGTAGAGTCCATGTCAACGCAGATGAGCCGACGATTGCGGCGGTACATATCATCGCGTTGGAACGAGATATCTATACCTTCCTCCCGCGACACCTCCATCAGTTCCTGCTGTAGTGCATCGCGGTCGGGTAGGTTGCCGCGCAACGAAAACTCAATGCATGAGTGACGCTTTTCTATGGGCGTGTCTATGCTTGGACGCCCGCTTAGACGCAGAATATTGTCAATATTTAGTTGTCGGCCGGCGAGTAGTGCCGTGACGCGTGCTATATGGCGCGCATTAATCTCACGCGCTAACAGTGTGACCACATAGCGGTCTTGCTCCTGCCGTCCGACCCATGCAGCGTACTCCGCCTCGTTGAGGGGAGTGAAGCGAACGATCATCTCCAATCGTGAGCAGCAAAAGAGCACCTCCTTGATCATCTCTCCGCTGACCGACGGATCATCCACGCGAATAAGAATACTCAAGTTGAGCTGATGGTGCAGGTTGGACTGACCAATATCCTGCACAAACGCATCGTATTTTCCCAATACGTCCGTCACTGCGGATGTTACGCCTGGTTTGTCAAAACCGATGATGTTAATCAATATAAATTCACGCTCCATAGTAGCACTAAATAATGAAATCATCTGCAAAGATACAATATAAAATTGAATTTTCCAAATTTTTCGCAAGAAATCTTTTGAGATGCCTAAAATTTGTGTGGGATTAGGTGGGGGTTAAGTCTGGTTTAGGTCTCAGCATTGTCTAGGATGCCCCAATGGGTATGTGGTAAAATGTAAGCACAAGATAGCAGATTTTTCAAAAAATCCAACACTTGGTCGGTTTTTGCGGAAATAATTTGCGTGAATGGAAAAAATGTTGTACCTTTGCATCCGCTTTCGCGCCAAACGTAATCTGGCTGCTGAAACAATCGCCTCTTTAGCTCAGTTGGTAGAGCACTCGATTTGTAA
>CAMIZG010000027.1 GCA_946403215.1 uncultured Bacteroidales bacterium
TTATCTCAGCAGCCTTGTCCGAGATAGCCGGAGTGATTCCGCTCCAGTGGAACCATGCTGCACCTTCCATGATCTTGTCGAAGTCAAAGTCCTTCGGATCAGCCTCAGCGATTGCGCTGTGAGCACGGTCGTAGATAACCTTGCTGGGACGCATCGAAGCGCCTGTCTCGCAGTAATAAAGACCTATGCGGTCACCACCGCGAACGATATAATCGTCCTTTACGCCATAGCGACGGAGCGAGTTAACGGCAATCTGACCGATTTCATGCTTCGGTAATTTAGTTACCAAGTATGCCTCGTGGCCATAGTTGGCACACGAGATGGCCACATTCGCCTCACCCCCGCCCGGGATGATGCGGAAATGCTCGGACTGGATGAAACGGTCTTGTCCTTCAGGACTAAGGCGAAGCATGATCTCGCCTAATGTAATAATCTTTGCCATAAGATTTAAAATAAATGATTTATATTGTGTTAATTATTTGTTTCGATTCTTGTTTTTCAAATAGCGCTTTTTCTGTGCTTTGCTCATATCTTGCATCACCAGTTCGTCAGGGATGGCAGGCACAACTTTGGATGCCGTCATTTCGTATTGAGTGTACCGGGTGCCATCCCATAGTTGAGGAACGAAATGCGTATAGGGGTATTCTTCGGCAACCTCTTTCTGCTTGAAATATGCCTTATCAAGATACAAGAAACTCACATACACTTTCCCGCCTGCAGCCAGCCCTATTGGTTGCCCTATTTCCACAGCATCACCCGGGCTGACAAATGCTTTGCGCATGTGGTGATATACTGCAAACGTCTCATCAATATGATTAATTATCACCCCTTTCTTATCCCCCACCATACACGCTACACCACCACGCATCGCGTACACTGTATCGTTTTCCTGGATAGCAAACGACAGATAATTTTCCTCCCTTTCACTATCCCGAAAACGGATGGTGTGCGGCTCTATCGTAATCGTCTCTCCTTCGGCCAAAGGAAAGGCATAATAACCCATTGCAGGTTCTTTGGAAGGGAAGACTCCTCTGTAGTAATGATAATCGGTTGTAGTAAAGTTACCTTCTGCAGCCTGTGATTGCACAGGTCGGCTCTCCACGATATTCTCGCCGGGTGCAGCGTTATAATATCTTGCCCCTTTGCGAACCACCACATAGGAGCAGTAGTCGGAATTGATGTAAATCCGTTCGCGGGACTTGGTGGCATTGTCGTACCGAACAATATTCCGCACCACAGGCTCCGGCGTGTTGCCCAAGGAGAACACTTTGCGAAACTCCTGCGCTGTCAGTGTAGTCGCAAAAGCCAGCAATACTATCAATGATGTATAACGCATACCAATTATTCCCGCCTGCCGCTCTATGTGAGCAGCAGGCGGGAGGGAATTATCAGAACTTGAAGTAATTCTTCGCATTGTTGTAGCAGATGTCCTCTACCATCTGTTGTACGCGTGCTTTCTCGTAGCCGGTATAGGGGATCATGCCGTTCTCGATATCGTTACCGAGCACGTTGCACAAGGTACGGCGGAAGTACTCGTGTCGTGGGTAAGAGAGGAACGAGCGGCTGTCGGTAAGCATACCTACCATGCGGCTCAACAGACCGAGGTTACTCAAAGCCATCATCTGCTTCTCCATGCCGTCCTTCTGATCGAGGAACCACCAGCCCGAGCCGAACTGAATCTTGCCGGGCACACTGCCGTCCTGGAAGTTACCAAGCATGGTGGCAATAACCTCGTTGGCGCAGGGGTTGAGGTTATAGAGGATGGTCTTGGCCAGATGGCCTTCGCTGTTCATCTCGTCGAGGAAATGGCTCATAGCCTTGGCTGTGGTGAACTCACCGATGGAGTCAAAGCCGGTGTCGGCACCGAGCTTGGCGAACATCTTCGAGTTGTTGTTGCGGATAGCACCATAGTGGTACTGCTGCGTCCAGCCGGAGGCGTAGTCCATTTCCGCTTGAGCGTGCAAGTAGGCATGCTTGTACTGACGGATCTCGTAGGTGCTGAGTTCTTTGCCTGCCAATGCCTTTTGGAAGATAGCGTTGATCTCGGCATCGGTATATGGCTCGTCGTAGAACTCCTCAATGCCGTGGTCCGACAGGCGGCAGCCCATCGACTCGAAGAAGTCGTGGCGGCGCTGGAGGGCGTCAACCAAATCGCCAAAATTGGCGATTGATACACCTGCTACGGCAGCCAGTTTCTCGATATAGGCTTTCCATGTAGCCGCCTCGATGTTCATACCTGCATCGGGACGCCAGGTCGGGAGCATTCTTGGCTCTTGGCCGTTAGCCGTTGGCTTTTGGCTTTCTTCAAGAAGCATCTTGTGCCATTCTAGCGAATCAGCAGGGTCATCGGTGGTGCAGACGAGTTCCACATGATAGTGCTTCATCAGTCCGCGCGGGCAGAACTTCGGATCATTCTGAATCAGGTCGTTGCACTTGTCGTAGATGGCGCGTGCCGTCTCGGGATTCAGACGTTCCTCGATACCGAAGGCAGTCTTGAGTTCGAGGTGCGTCCAGTGGTAGAGCGGGTTGCGGAAGGTGTAGGGAACGGTTTCCGCCCACTTCTCGAACTTCTCCCAGTCGGTAGTGTCCTTACCGGTGCAATAGCGCTCGTCCACACCGTTGGAGCGCATGGCGCGCCACTTGTAGTGGTCACCCATGAGCCAGATCTGTGCGATTGATTCAAAACGTTTGTTCTCCGCCACCATCTGCGGGATGAGATGGCAGTGATAGTCGATAATCGGCATCTTAGCCGCATGCTCGTGATAGAGCTCCTGTGCAGTCGGAGTTTGCAGCAGGAAATCTTTGTCCATGAATGGTTTCATATTGTTTATATTAGAATTGTGAACCTAAAATAGTATATTCAATGCCATCGCGGAGGATCAATATCTGTCCGTTGCGCATCACTTTCTGACAGCTGACAACTGATTGCTGAATGCTTTCTACAGCGCTTGTGCGGCGTGAGCAGGTCAGAGTGATGGACATACACAGCTGCTTGCCTTTGATCTTGAAGGGCAACTCGCCTGTCACCGGTTGGGCGCTGTGATCGATGGTGTGGGAAACGATAATGTTCTTTCCGTTAGCATCGGTTCGCGGGAAGAAGTATGTGTCGTCCGGATAACTGACGTTGTTCCACATCGTGATGCTTGCATCCGCGTCTTCGTAATTGGCGTAGCCGCGTATCGTTGCCTCGGTTACTTGCAGATCATCGGGAATATGGATGGTGTAGGTGATGTCAGCAGCAAGCTTGATGTAGATCTTTTTGGCTACCACATAGCCCCAACTGCCGTCGTTGGTAATCGTAAAGGCGTTGCTGAACGTATAGGTCTTGTCGCCGTTCTTCGACACGCAAGTCTCCGGCGACAGGATATATGTTCCTCCGTCATGACCGGCATATTTGGCTTCCCACGCAGGATACTCCACCTCAATCACGCGCTGGCACCACGAACCCATGTACTGGTAGCCCATGCGGACACCCGTAAAGAGCGAGGTGTAGTAGGGGCAACCCTTGCTATCAAACGCAATAGGAGTGTCCTCGTAGTTGTAAATGAAACGGTAGTACATGTGCGAAATAGAATCCTTGTAGATGGCATAAACGGGCTCGTAGGCCTTCGTCGGGTCGTAGTTGGCGCGTGCCAGTTCTTCCTCCGTATAGGTATAAGTTACGCCTTTGTAGGTGTAACTGCGAGTCTTGCCGCGGGCTTTGAGTTTGTTGAAGAACTTGTTATAGACCTCCGTACCCGTGTTGCCGCCTATCTGGATGAATCGTCCCCACAGGTGCGTGCCGGTCTTCTCGATGATGTGCCTGTCTTTCTGTCCGGCAGTATTGGTGTAGTCCTCTACGGCGTGGTTAGGAATCTTGTGCGCCTCCAGCCAGTTGACCGCTGCGGTTATACGCTGTTTGAGCTCGTCCGAAGGGTCTTCAATCGACATAAGGAACGTGAGCAGGTTGGCGGACTCATAGCCGCTGATGGAAGGCAGCTCTTGCGGCCGGCCTTCGGTAGGCAGGTAGGGTGCTACGGTGTCGTGCTGTGCACACCAGGCGGCATACGTGCCGTCGATCTTGACCTGGCAATCCATGATACATTGCACTCCGCGCTCAAAAGCCCCTTGGCACCATGTGCGGGTGCCGGCATCGGTGATGTCCGCAAAGTCGCCCTGGTTATTGTAGATGTCGCGCAGGAGTTTGAGGACGTTGACTATCAGGTCATCGTTGAATGTGATGTAGTCCTGATAGCCGTTGTCGTTGCTCAGCGGCAGGTACTGGCTCCAGCCGCCGCAGCCCTTCTGCGCTGTGCGGATCATCTGCAGGCCACGGAGAAAAGCCTGGCGGTAGGTATCGTTGCCGGTGGCTTTCCACACTTTAGCCAGATAGCGCATCTCCTGGGTGGTGGCTACGTTATCCAGACATGAACGGCCGTTCTTCTCGTTCACGAGACTTTGGTACTGGGAGGACGAGAGTTTGTGCAACTGGTCGTTCTTCATCCAGCCGCCGTTGGTCTTCTGCACAGCGATGACCACTTCGGCTATCTCTTGCGCCTCATCCGAGCCGTACCACTCGGCAGGCATCTGACCCATGCAGACCTGATACCAGGTCAGGTCAGTAACGCCGGCCGTTAGCCATTGCCCATTGGCTATTAGCAATGCTATGATTAATAGTTTCTTCATTGTTGTTTGTTTTTCGGTATCCCGTTATTCCGGTATCCCGTTATCCCGAGTTGTTTGTCCGATGATGTTATATGCCTTGCCGTCACGGATGATGAGCAGTTGTCCGTTACGAATCACTTTCTGGCAGATGATTGCTGGCTGCTGACGGCTGACTGATTCCACGCTCGTCGGGGTCTCGTCGTCCGAATAGGTAATCACGGCGATGAAGCAGACTTGTTTGCCGCCAAAGGTGAAGGTGAACTGGTTAGCCGGGGTGGCAAGCGTCTTGCTGATGCGGGTCGGGTTGTTGTAATCCTGAAGCGAAGTAACCTGATCGCTGCATGTCTGACCGTTGAGCTCCCGCAACTCACCCGGGGTGTCGGCGTTATTTGTTGTGGCGTAGAACTCCACCTTGCTTGCCTTCTTGCCTTCGGGCAGGGTGACGGTGTTCTGTGCGCCGTTGGAGTTCTTCAGGGTCTTGTAGGTTACGCCCTTGTAAGAGATAGAGCCGTTGCCGACATTCCAGCTCTTTTCCGTGTTACCGGTGATAGCTATGGTAATGCCCTCAGCTGCACAGCCTTTTGCTCCTGTGATAACATTGGCAGCCGTGGCATCTGCGCCATCTTCGCCCATGTTCCAGCTGAGCACAGCCTGCTCCTTCTGTTCGCTTTGTCCGTTCCATGTGAAGGAGCCTTTGTACTGTTGCTCAATCAGCCCGGCGGGCAGTTCATCTTCGGTGGAGGAGCCGTTCTTGGCGGTCTTGTTGGTATTGTACACAGTATAACTGCAATTCTTGAACACTATACCCTCGCAGAAGTTGAGTTTCAGGCCCTTGCTGTGCGTGATGCTAACGTTATCGAACGTCACGTTGCGCACATAGCTCTCCGGACGGCCGTAGATGAATATGCCGAAGTACTTGCGGTCTTTGTTGGCATCAGCGCTACCTACCTTGTATTGCGTGTCGCCCGATGCCGTCACGTTCTGTATCAGTATGTCGTGGAAGGCGGGCGTCTTGTCCGTCACGGCATCAGCATGAGCATCGATATACTCTGGACTGGACGGCAGACTGTCGTACCAGCAGGTGATGCTGACGGGGTTAGCCACGTTCGTCATCGTGCAGTTGCGGAAGATGAGGTTATACACGTTGCCGCTGCGGTCTTTGTTTGACTTGAGGCGGAAACCTGCATCGGTGCCTGTGAGGGTCAGATCTTCGTAGATGATGTCGTGCATGTTCGTCGTGTAGCTGCCGAACGATGCTCCGTGACCGGCCTTGAGGTCGCAACGCCATACGTGTACGTACTGGGCGTTCTCGTCGCAGACGATGTTGTCGTCACCGGTGTCAATTTCGCAGTCGTAGATGTTGACGTACTGCGTCCAGATGGGAAAGCCGTCGGTGTTGTGCGAAGGATCGTCAGCCGAGGACGAAGGGTTCTTGACCGTTATGTCATGTGCAGTGGCATGTGCACCGTTGCCGCTGCGGCCAATGGTGATATTGGTGTTCGGAGCGTTCTGGATGCAGAAGTTGCGGAACAAATACCGGTTGCCCTGCCAGAAGCGGATCAATGCGGAACGGGTCGTACTCTTCTTGGTGGCTTTGGCAGTCTCCACCTCATCCCACCAGGTTGCACCCTGACCGTCGATGATGGATGTAGAGCGGCTCTCGCCCTCAATCACGATATCCGAAGCTTTGCTTTTGCCGGTGATGAAGGGGTTCTCCATCTTGTGATTGCCGTTGTTGTCCGTAGGGAACGATGTGATGGGCAGCATCTTCAGTGTGGCGTTGGCACTGAGGTGCAGGATGGTCTTTGCGCCTATCTGCAGGTATCCGCTCAGGTATGTACCCGCAGGGATGACCACCATTCCTCCTCCGGCAGTTGCGGCGGCATCCAGCGCTGCCTGGATAGCTGCGGTATTGTCCGACGAAGCAGCCGAGGCGTTGTATGGCGCATCGGTGATGACGAAGGTGTTTGCCTCCGTGATAGCCGGCAGGTTAGCCGGCAGCTGCACTTCTGACCAGCCGGTCGGGGTGTTCTTGCCCGCGGCCTCTTCTGCCATCGAGAACGGTATAACCGCTGCCATGCCATGCATGCCCAGCATCGCAGCTGCCATCAGTATCATGAATCGTTTCATACCTTATTCAACGTAAAATATAAATTTGAAATCTTAAATCCTAAATCTCAAAAGTCCACCGCTTCGCCAAATCCACCGCGTCCGTTCGCCTGACGGATGGTCATGCCTTTGTGCTCCGCTGTCAGTTGTGCGCCCTTGAGGATGGCTACAAATGCGCCCTTGTCCTCCACGAGGTAAGCGGCATCCGCATCAATCTTAGTTGGGTTAGCCTTTGCTTGGGCTGCAATAGCTGCCGCGTCCCAGTTGTCAGAACCCCTCACCACATTGTCGTACGTATATATGCCCGTGTTGTCCGGATAGACAGGGTCGGAGTCGGCAGCATAGTTCAGTCCGTTGAGGTTGTGACCTGTAATAAGTGTACCGTCCTCCATCCGGGTATTGAACTCATGGAAACGCACTCTGAGTCCGGCGTTCATGTGGGTGTATCCTTGTGGTGAAGGAGCTATACGGCAGGTGGTGCCCATCCACGTGCCGGCTGGCGAGTGCTGCCATCCGCGGCCTATGTGCCAGCGCCCGGCCTGTGAGGCTACCCCATCGATGGCGCAGTTATGGAACATGTAACCGTAGCGGGTCTCAGGCCTGGTAGCTGGGGCGATGATCACATCGTCGTTCTTGCGGGCGTTGAGGTAGAGTAGGGTGTTCTCGAACCAGATGTCTCCTCCGCCGCATATAAAATCGACCGTACCCTCGATACGTCCGTTGCCGAACCAGCCACGTTGGGTGGCTGTGCCGTTGGAGTAGTAGGTATCCTGATTGCCTTGCAGGCTGACGTGCTGAAAGATGCTCTTGTCGCCCTGCACCTGTACGGCTATACCTACGCCATGGGTTATACTGCCGGGGTAGGACACATCGCAGCGGATACTGAGGTCTTGCATGTAGATGTTATCGGCACGCAGCACCAGTGTCTCGGCGTTGTTCATGCCTGAATAGAGAGGGTGGTTGACGATCAGCACGCCGTCTGTTGATTGCCCGATCAGGCTGACCGCTGCATCGATGGGCGTGAGCGTCTCGTGGCCGAGGTCGTAGGTGCCGTTCATGAGGAAGATCCTGTCGCCATCCTGCGCGGTAGCCAGCATGAGTAGCAGCGCAGCGCCATCGTTGGGGCTGATAACATAATATCCGGCGGCGTTCTTCGCAGGGATAGTAGCCACATTATACACTTTCACTCCGCGGATATGTTCGCCCTTGTGAGGTGTGAACGTGAGTGTGGCGGGCGTCCGCCCTTCGTGGCGGTGGGTTATCGGCTCGCCATCGGTGAGAATGATCACCACCGCGTTGCCGGCCACCTGAACGGCGATCGTGCTGTCGGTCAGGGTCAGCAGTTCGTGGTCCTCGGGGTAGAAGTAGTCTGTACTGAGGTCGTAGTGGAAATACTTGCCTACCGCTGCGACCTCGATGTCGGTTGCTCGAGCAAACAGACTGATGTCAGCCGTCACGGGCGTACCTTCCGCAACTTTGCGTTCATCGCCGTTGCACCATCCGCGGAACACCTTGCTTTGAGGAATAGTGATGTCCGTAGCGCTATACTTGTATTGCAAGGCACTACCGGCCTCAACTGTATCGCGACCGAGGAGTACGCCGTTGGTGTCGAAGTACCGCACCACGGGCTTGTCGGGCTCAGAGCCGTCATCGGGCAGCACGATGCTGAAGCCTGCAATGAAGTAGTCACCACCATACCCCGACAGGTAGTACGTGCCCGCCTCGTCCAGATGGGTGCTCCACACGGGCATGTTTCCCGGCTGCAGAGCGTAGTAGGGATCGGAGGTGCTTGTGCGGTCGTGCTTGCTGACTATCAGACCGCGCTCCTCACGGATCTCGGTATAGAAGGTGACGGTACAGGTGTCTGCAACCCGGAACGCAATCTTGTTCTGCACGTTCTTCAGGCGCAGACAGTTCAGGTGCGACTGACCGTGAATAGTTGATTTGCCTTTCGACTGGGCTACCGAGTTGCCGGTAGGTGTGAATATACGGTTCCCGGCACGCAGGGTGTTGGCTGTCCATTCGCTGGTGCCGTTGTCGGTATATTCGTCCGCAGTGAAGGTGTAACTCTTCGTGATGGTTTGCAGGTCATCCACCGTCACACTCCACGCGCTGACTGTCATCAGCGCGCAGAGTGCTATGGTGAATATGTACCGCCTGCGTTGCATTCCTTACGAGGTGATGTTATCGGATTGTTTGTCCGATGGTGTTGTAGCGGATGCCGTCGCGGATGATGATCAGTTGCCCGTCACGCATCACTTTCTGAACACTGACAGCTGACTGCTGATAGCTGACATCCTCCACGCCTGTATCCTCATTCTCGGTAACCTTGCCGAAGCCGCCGCGGGCGTTGGCTTTGCGTAAGGTGTACGTCTTGCCGTCATAAACCATAAGCTGACTAATCTCACTGCCCTTAAGCAGCATCACAAACATACCCTCGCATTCTGCCATATAGATAGCGTCCGCTTCCAGCTCAGTCCATTCTTTCTCACAAACAGCCTGCGTGGCGTCAGCCTTAGCTGTAGCCGCCCAGTCGCCGAGGGTGTACTCCATGGTGTATGCTGCGGCTTGGTCTGCTGTCAGGACGGTCTCCATCGTCTTCTCCGTACTATTGAGTACGAATGTTACATTGTTCGATTCCGGAGTAACATTTGCGCCATCGGAGTTGACGGAATAATACTCACCGAATAATTCCGGCAGCGCGTTCATCGCACCGAGAGTCCAACGCGAGATCTTGTCTTTCTGCGCCGAAGCATCTTTATACATATTCAACTCGCCGTTACTGTTGTCCAGGAAGGTATAGAGGAATATTGTCTTCGGGCTGTTGTTCCAACTACGTCCAAAGCTGACTACCGGCTTCGTGCCTTCAATATTCTCTGCATATTTAACGGTACAGTGGTCGAATACATAGCCTTTATCGTTAGCAGCCGCATTGCTTGCTGTGATTGCATCGCTGCCGCCGCCTTCGGTACTACGTTGCTCGCAGACAAGTTCCGTGCCGTAGAAATATACACTGCCGTCGCCGCAAATGTAGTCGACTGTTCCGTGGATCTCGCAATCCTCCAGGTACTTCACAGCGCCCGGCAGGTTGCTGTAGTAGGTATCCTGGTAGGAGAGCAGACGTACGTTCTTGCACACCGTCTTCGTTCCCTGATCCCACAAGGCTACGGCACGACCGTTGTTGTTCTTATAGTAGTCGAGTGCGTTCTGGATCGTCAGGTCCTGCAGATAGGTGCCGCTCACGTTCTTGGCAATGCGGAGGGTAGCGGTCTTGTCGATACTCTCGGTCTTAGCGTCCGGTGCGTTCTTGATGATGGTCTTCTCCATCGACTGACCGATGACAGCGATGTTGTTCTTGCTGATAGTGGTCAGTACGGTCTCGCCGAGGTCATAGGTGCCGTTGGGCACGAAGAGCTTGTCGCCCTCCTCGGCTTGAACGAGTGCGAGGATAAGCGATGCTGCATCGCCGCTCGGAACCATGATATAACCTGTCGTTTCGTCTTTCTGTGCAAAACCCTCTACGTTATAAACGACCACTTTGTGGATGTACTGTTTGGCCGTCCAGTTGATGGTCAGCGTGGTAGCTTCGCCCTCATATTTTGCTGTGAGTTCCGTGCCGTCCGCTGTCTCGTTCTTCACTACCGATGCTTTGGCCAGCTCCTGGTCACCGGCCATCACCATCACGTCACCTGTTTCCGAGTATTGGCAGAGGGGCACAACGACTACCGCCTTGCCTGCAACCTGTACATTGATTGAACCGTCGGCTGCGAAATACCAGCCGTGTGTGCCATCGTGGAATGCGCCCCCGTTCACTTCTACGGTCTCATGATCCTCCGGATAGAAGATGGCCGAAGCGAAATCATAGGTCTGCACGGAACCTACGGTAACCGTCTCAATCGGAGTCACCTTGGCCTGGATGGTTGTGTTGCCGTTAATCAGGTCACCCGCTTGCGCTTTCTTGCCGCTGGTGTAGAACCATCCGCGGAACTTATCCGTCTCTGCAATCGTCGGCAGGTCTGCCTCGGTATAGGGTATAGCCTCCAGCGTTGCGCCTTCGATGGTCTCTACGGTGCCGAGAACACCACCGTTCTGATCCTTGAACGTAACGGTGCACGGCGTTACCTCAACAGCTTCTGCGAAGAAATACGGAACGTAGGTATTGCCTGCCAACTCAAATGTCAGCGTTCCTGCTCCACCCGTATAGGTGTAGGTTACGTTCTGAGCGAAGTTACCGGCTGTCTCACCGCAGGCAGCGTTATTGCTGAAGTCCAGCAGTTTCTCGCCGTCCTTCTTGATGACGATCGGCGTACCGCTGTACTGGCATGCACCGATGGTGAACTTCACTGCGCCGTCCACAGGCACGGTGATCACACCGCCGAAGATGCCGTGCTGACCGCCGTTATAACTGGTGTTCTCAACCTTCACACCTGCAGGCAGTTCTCCACCTTCCGGTAACAATACTGTGTACGGGTTGTCGCGGAACTCAATCTTGAAATCCACAAACGAACGTGCTACGTTCTCCGTGAACTCGATCTTGGTCAGCACCGTTTCCACACTCAGTTTACGCTTGATGTAGATGTTGTTCTGCGCCTCCGTCAGGTCAATAACAAAGGTCTGTAGCTCTGTCGCCTCTCCGAGCACACCCAGCGAAGTCTCAGCAGCCGGAGTCTCACCTGCCCATGTAAACACTTCCAAAGAGGACTTGTTCGAACCATCACGCGGACCGTAACTCAGTTTCAACTTACCGGCTACGGCTGCTTTCGTAAAATAGCAATAACCGCTACCGTTCATTTTGATGCCTTTCAGACCGTTCTTCGTTCCGGCTGCGTCATTTACCTTGCTGTCGTACGTCAGTTTAACATTCGGATTGTTGTCAGCAGCTACCGGACTGGAGCCTGGAGCCACTTCAGTGAAATCCCACAGCAGGTCGTTCTGTCCTGCCAGCATGGTGAAGCTCATCAGAGCCGCTACCATCAGAGAGTAGACTTTTTTCATTGTGTATAGATTTGAGTTGTTAGTGAGTGTTTTCCGGTTATTGGGGTCCCCGACGCTACCTAAAGGTTGTGGTGGGGGGAGCGGAGATAATGGTGCATTTTATTAACGCGCTGCAAAATTACAAAAAAATACGCGCATGCGTGTGTAATAATTCGCCAAACGCGTGCAATTCCACACCATTGACCGATATTTACCATCAGAAAGCGACCCGCTTCACCGCGAGTCGCTTTCTAAAAAAACACAAACCTTAAAATCAAGAAACTTTTCTTTTTCTTATGCGATTGAAAAAAGTGTATAGTATAGCCATCATCAGCAGCGGGATGAGGGCGTCGCCGACGGGTGTCGGGTCACTGCCCGGTACGGGCGGAGTGATACGCCTCGGTTGTCTGCCGGGAGGCGGTGTTTGCTCGGTGTAGCCCTGATAGGTGGCGAAGCCTTCGGCGCTGAGCATAGGGTTGGATGCAATGGTGCTGCCGGATGGTTGCAGTGTGCTGGTTGACTGGAACATAGCAGGAGGAGCTATGATATATGTTTGTTCGAATTGCATATGGTCTGCTCCTTTCTGTTATTTAACTGTTTTACCCGTTACGTCATACAATTGGCCACTGCGGAGGATATACAGATGATCGTTGATGATCAGTTTGCGCGCCGCTGACGGCTGATTGCTGCCGGCCGACAGCTCTTCGGCTCCTGTGGCCACACCGGGCATATGGCGGGTGAGGCTGAAGCGTGCATGATCATCGTTGTCGGTGGTCATGAACAGATAGCTGTTGTCGGCCGTGATGCGCGTGTACACCTCTGTGTCCTTGTCATATAAGTACAGCGGTTCGGCATAGTCGTCGTACTCGAAGCTGAACGTATATACTTGATCATCCTCTCCGGCTCGGAAGCCCATCTGTACGCCCTCGTAGGTCGGCACGCAGTTCACTGACATGTTACCGTCGGGCGTGATGGCATAGAGTTGCGGTGCATAGCTCTCGCCGTACATCTTACGTCCGTCCCAGCCGTTCTCGAACCCATCGGAGAAATCCGAGCGCTCCCACATGTAGATCATATCGCCCAGGCCGTTCTCCGTGCGGACGTAGATGCGCAGTTTGTTTGCCTCGTCCTCGGTCTTCCTCTCGCGGCGCGGGGCTCTGTTCGCTGCCGGCGTTGCGGTGCCGGCTACTGCCGGCTCATAAACGATCTTGCTGTAGTCCAGCGTCACGCTTGCGCCCGAGCCCGTAGTGAATACCGAGAATGACTGCATGGCAGGGATAACTGCATCGGACGTATTCACGGTGTAGCTGTCATAGTTTCCGCCAAATCCGCCAGACTCATACGCACTTGCACTCGTAGAGTTGAAGATATATACGGTAGCCTCCGCATTCACGAAGTCAGAACTCTCCATTGCCATGATGTAGATGGGTGCCATCCAGGAGTTGGCGAGCAGGTTCTCGTTGTTCAGGTTGGCTGTGCCTGTTCCGCTCTGCCAGTTCAGACCGCTCAGTGTCCGGTCGGTAGAGGCATTGAGCGTTCCTTGCTCCCAATATACATGGTTGGCTCCATCCGCCGAGAAGACGCAGTAACCCTTGAACGGCGTCATGCCCGAGCCTTCTTCCACGCGCTCCCAGCCGATGTTCCGGCTGCCGTCATAGGTGATGCCGTATATCCAGGAGTTGTGCCAGTTGTAGAGGATGTTGTTCTCATCGTTGAACGGCGTACCCACATACTGGGCGATGGATGTATTGTCGTCTTTGACACCGGCCGACCGTGTGGTGAAGTTCACCGTAGCTTTGTTTGTGCCGTCGTGGCTGCCCATGACGAGTGCACCCAATCCGGCAACCGAGGTGGAGTTGATGACGATGTCGTTGGCGCCTGTAGCAATTCGGTTCGAGCCGTCCGTGGTCTTCCTGACCGTAGTAGCCACCACCAGTTCATTGCCGGCATCGAGAACCAGTTGACCGGTCTTGGTATCACCGTCGTTGTAAATGACCACACTCTTGGCGCGTGCGTCAGTAATATCTACTACCGCCGGTGCTTGGACGGTTACATCGTGACCTATTGTCGGAATGCAGGCCGGTGTCCAGTTGGCGGTGTTGTTCCAGTTGCTATTCGAAGCACCCGTGAAGGTGAGAGCTGCCGGAGTCCACTTGGCGTAGAGAGTAACGCCGCTTGTGGCAATCCATTGCCTGCTGGCGTTGGTATAACCGGTAACACTACTGTTGAACGTACCATCACTGCCGATTAGCTGTACACCTCCGCCATCCGTTTCGGTATAATAGCCGCCGAAACTGTATCCGGCTTTAGCCGGCAACTGAGAACTGATGTTACCGGTTACGGTTTCGAAATCGACATCGATACTTGCAGCACCGGCTGTGGTAGCACCTTGGTTGTTGAGCGTAACGGTGTATGTCTCGCTCACTACCGTACCGTCAATCACGATACCTTTGCCAAAACGATAACCGTTTGTCCAGCCGTACGCATAGATCTTCAATGTAGCATTGCCACGGATTGTCCCGTAGGAATCAAACTTGATATACGTCAGTTTGCCATTAGGCACATTGGCAATTGTACCCGTGATGCTTGTGCTTGCATCACTCAGTACGGCCTTGAAATTGTTGTTGTCTTTTGATACAGGTTGTACAGGAATGTATATAGCACTCACATTCACTTTCTTACCCGTGCGAACAGTGAAACCTAACGACATATACTTGCTCGCATCATACGAAGACAAACTCTCGACTTTAGCAGTCTGTCCATCATTGTTTGTATTTCCGTTTCCACCATCAATGGTTATACCTGTTGCAGCGATAGCCGTCGTGCTGGTGATGTTGGTTGCATCGGATTTAGTCGGAGCAGCCGGAGTTCCCCAAGTATTGTTACCAGTAGTTAACGCTTGACGTATCAGACCTGTTTGGTCGGAGACAGCCGTAAAGGTGCCGGAAGTAACCGTTCCCTGGCAGTATGCCCCCTTGGCAGCCACAGTAGCGGTAAGTGTTGCAGTTCCGCTTGCAGCAGTTACGTAGCGGTCATTGGTGATAACACCCGTTGCCGAGCTGGCGTACGAAACGGCTCCGCTACTGCCTTTCGTGTCGATGTCAGGGATGATGGTAATACCTTTGGCTACCTTCATGAACGGATAGCTGAATGTCGGACTGATAGCCGTACAAGCACTTGTTGTTCCGCTTGCGGCACTCGTTGTCGCGCCCTCATCGCAGTATTCTTCTCCGTCGCCAAGCGAGGTGATCTTGCAATAGTAGGTATTACCTGCATCCAAGCCGGTGAAGGTAACAGTTGCCACATTCCCGAGGTCCTTTGTATCTACGGTTTCGCCTGTACAAGAGGAGTTATCCCATAGTTTGGCTGTGTATGCTGTTGCCCCTGTTGCTTTGGTCCATGTATAAGTCAGCGAAGTTTGAGTTTGTGACGAGCAAGTAAACGACGTAACCGCCGCTGCGTCAGTACAAGCAGCAGGTCGAGTGACTTTGACATTATTAAAATAGGTAGTGTTGCTTGTTGCGCGATAGATATACAGCGTTTGTTTTCCGTAATATTCGTCGCTGGTTGTTACTTTGTAATTGATCACTTCGCCTTCAGACTCTGTGGTGCCTGCACAAGCAGGGGCAGAACTTGGACGAGATGTTTCTGATGACACCCAAATACCTCTTCCTTCACTGGACGCATAGCAATCAGCAGTAATGATATCACCTTTTTGCAAAGCGCAATCCAAGTCTATTCTGAAATAGGTGTCGTTATTTGTGTGGCTGAACCAATACTTTTTATTCTGATTGTTTATTAAATTTTTTGCTTCTGCTCGTCCGTTGTACACCGACATAAATCCTCCGGTAACTGTTGCTTGCGATGAGGTGAGTCGTTGATTGGACGCACCGGCAGGAATACTCTGAGCCGAGGTTGCTGCTACTACAGCCGAATACAATGTAGTCGGGCTCTCACCCCTTTCAGGACAAACAACAGCAGTACCCGACACGGTGATAACAATGTTTCCTACTATGCGCGCACCCGGGATAGTCAATGAGCCTGTAGATGCATTCCATGTGCAGTATGTTGTTATGTTGCTTCCTCCTGCTGTAACCGTAACAGATGTAGGTAAATTATACCCTAATGTTCTACTGAAAGTAGCCGTATAATTCATTCCGTATGTGGCTGCGTTACTGCCCGTAGCGCCGCTCGTTGCTGTTACATTGCTCAACGTGTGTGTGACTGAGTATTTGTTTACCGTCCATTGCGCCGTATAAGTAGTGTTGCTGGCAGGCATCGTGGAAGCAACTGCGGGACTCCAGCCGGAGAATGTATAACCCGTTCTGGTAACTGTGGGGGCAGTCAGCGATGTGCCGTAAGTCACGCTACTGGTTGTGTTGGCAGAAACACCACTTGCGATACCCGTACCTGCACTGGTTGTTGTACCACCTCCCAAGTTCCAGGTCAGGTTGTAGTTGTTAATTGTCCAAACAGGATAGAACGTCTGTGCGGCATTCGTGGTGTAACTGCCACCTAAATCATATGCTTTACTGCCACCGTCACTGGTAGCCCAGCCGGTTTGCGTGTAACCGGTAGCAGTGAACACCGCACTACTTGGCAAAGTAAAATCGGTGCCGCAGGTTTTGCTCTCACTATCCTTACTTCCTGTTATGGCATTTCCGCCGGTAGAAGTTGTCGAACCGGCATTATAACTGATCGTGTACGTTGGAAGATCGGGCGTTGACCAATTGGAGGTGTTCAAGTCATTCCATGATGCACCGGTTTGGTATACAGTGAACCGCGCTGCACCGGACGGCATGGAGCTGAGGTGTCCGGAGTAGTTCCAGCACTTGCCTCCATCGTAACTAATGTCGCTATCTGTAGCCGCACTGCTGAAACGGACAATCTCCACGTTACTTACCCAAGCCGGTATAGTTGTTTGATATATGCCATCGAAACATGGGCTTGCCGTCATAAACTCAGACCATTCACCGTTGTGTTCTACATAGCAAACGGCGTATTTCGCACCATCGGCTTCCCACACTCCGGGGTCCAAATAAACGGTCTTGGTAGCTGCTAATCCCGAAGGACTATCATCGGGCAGGGTTGTTGACACACAAATATGTGGATTGGACGAGCTGTTGACCGATGTGTTCGGTTTGAAGACAATGATATAATAACTTGCCGGAGCATCCCATATGTAGCAGTCATTACCACCCCAGTCGCCCAAGTTAATATCTTGGTCGGTCATAAAGAATCCAGACCAGTTGTAGTCTTTATTATAATCCCAGCTATCCGCTGCCAGTGCAATCTTAAATTGATTGGTTGAAGATGTCGAAGCAATGTATTCGTACATGCCCCCCGTACTGATTGTCATCGCCGTTGCTCCCCACTCGTTATCAGTTCCACGGTAGTAATAGGTGTTTAGAGGAGCTTCTGTCGTGAATGTGTCACCTGTTAATGCCTTCCATGGGCTTTTTTCGGAATTAGAATATTTGCTACGAACCCAGCAATAGTAAGTTGTACTTGCTGTCAGCGATGTTAATTCCGGTGTTTTACTCGTAAATGTGGCTGTGGCTGACGTACCAGATGCAGGAGTTGTGCTGCTTGTGCTGTAATAAAACTCGTAATTTAAGGTATTACCGCCATCAGTAATCGTCATTGGGCAAGTCGTTTCTGTAGCAGTCCCTTTTGCCAACGCTGTCGGAGCCGTATAGACCTTAATGCTATTTATCCACGTTTCTTTTCCATCTTTCTCAATACGCACATAGCGGTACAATGCAGAGTTGAATGTGACTGTTATCGTATTGTATCCTCCATACCCTGATACATATATCCCTGCAGTATTTGAACTTGACGTTCCCGTTCCGCCTGAAACGCTAACTCCTGAAGAAAGTGTATTATAAGTCGAACCATCTGTTGAAACAGACACCTTACATGATTTCGCCAATGAGGTACCACTGGCGTTATTACAAGCAGTAAATACAACTTTGTAAATATTTGCAGTTGTACTGGTTATTGACGTAGGTTTTGAGTCAACTTTCCATACTTTTGTTGAAGCAGTCCCATTGAATGTTTTTGATTGGATACTATTAGACGAACTAACCGTAATATTGTTAGTTGTGATGCTATTGCTCCCCGGACTTGTTGTATTAAATGTCTGTCCCCACACTTGCGAAAAGTTGCATAGCACAAAGAAAAGGATTAATGCTGATTTGAGTAAGTTTATTTTTTTCATGGTTGTAATTGTTACTAAATCTGTTTCATTCGGTTGAACGGTGAACGAATAATTATAATTTCGCCTACAAAAGTACTACTTTTTACGCGCATGCGTGTGTAAAATTTTGCCAAATGCGTGCAATTCCACCCGAATGACTGATTTTTATACCTAAAAAAAGCGCCCCGAAGGACGCTTAGGAGAACTATTCCGAAATGAAGACTGCATTTTCTAAGGCTTACCGGATGATTGTTGTCAGTCGAGCACTTCTATTCGCTACAACATTTCACACCAGCAGTTCACACCAACATTCCATACCAACAGTTCACTACAACATTCCACACCAGCGGTTCACTTCAGCATTTCACACATGCATCTCACTCCTGCATTCCATCATCCTCATCATCGTCCGGGGTTTGGCGGGTGAGGCTGCGAAAGCCATAGTCGCGGAGCAGGCGGACGTAGTATTTCACGTCGTCGGTATAGCGGCCGTTCCCCTTCCATGCGCGGATGAACTGGTCACGGTTGTTCCTGGTAGTGTAGTCGCCTTCCAGATGCCCGGTCATCCAGCGGGTGATGTCACGTATAGGACAGGCACGACGCACATAGCCCAACATCCGCAGCGCGTAGATAGAGGCGGACAGACACACGAAATAATTCCACTCCTTCTCCTGCAGGCGCAAGAACTGCGTGAGTTTGTTTTTCTGCTCATCGCTTACTTTTGGGTCCCAGAACAGCACGGGGCGTTCGGGTTTGAGTTGCTTGCGGATAAACTCCGTCCAATCGCGCATCCACTGTGCCCATAGCAGTTGCTGCTCTTCGTTGAAATCTTGCATCTCATCCTGGAGATACAACCATTCGGTCTCCTGCTCGAACACATAATTGCGGTGCTTGGGTGCCCGGGGTTGCGATCCGGGTAACTCACGCAACTGCGCCTGAAAGGTGCTCCACCTCCACTTGTAATACCGCTTCATTATATCCTCCACGGCTTCGCCCTCAAAGTAGAGCGTCGGCTGTTCGGGTGCAAACGGCTGGGCAGCCAGGGCCGTCACGACAGCCGGATCAGTCCAGTCGGTATGCAGTAGCCTCTGACGGCGGGTTTCCACGCGTGACGCATGCAGGAGCCATTGCGCGAACGGGTCTTCCCATAGGTAGCACTCCCATATATGTGCTCCGAAAGTTTCCATGTTCAGGTAGTGCATATAGCCGGTTAGCAGCTTAAGCGCGAGATCCAGCAAGCGCACATTCGGACAGATATCAAGGAGGGTCTTCTGCTCGGTTTCCAGTCCTATATACGCATCGCTCAGCAGCTCTATCTCCTTGTGCAGCAATCCCCATTCGTCGCGTATGACTTCCTTTTCGTAGCACGTGATCCATACACGCTGCTCTATGTCGCCGTCGATGGCTATCTTGCGCCGCACGCCTTCCTCTGTATTCACCAGCAACGCACATAACAGCGCAGCGCCCAGCGCGCCGCCAATCGCAACATCACTGTCCGCTAACTTCAGATAGTGCTGCTCGTAAAGCAAATGATCATTAATGTGACAGTCCTCTAACATAATTTCCTCATTTGGGGGTCCCCACAAACATCGTGCAGTGGGGAGAGCGGAGGCACGCGTCGCCTTTATTGCGCCAAGCGCAATCCGATGCGACCGCGTTGCCGAACGCGAATGCAAAGATAGTAAAAATATTTGATATTTGCAAATTTTCCGGCAGATAATTATCATATTTTTTGTGCAGAGGCAAAAACGCGACAGCATTTTCATAGCTTTTTTTAATTGGCAGATTGACAGTTCGTTTGAAGGCATAAAACTGTCGCATGTTTTCCATGTTCCCGATGAATGGAAAAACAACAAACTCGGTCATAGCCTCGCGCGCGCGGACTATTTATAGAGGGGCATTCCTAAAAACTGCTCTTCCAAAACGGATGAATGCGTATGTCCGTTTCTTTTATTAATCTTAAAAATATATTGCTTATGAATGAAAATTTCATCACTCCGGCAATGGAAGACAACGATCTTCACATCGCCACACACATCGACAACGCCGACCTGCCGGCCATCATTCAACCTGTTATGTCGCTCGCGCAGTCGGATGCGGAGAAAGACATCCTGCTGCTGTCACTGCTTACGGCGGCAGGCAGCTGCATGCCGAACCTGTATTTCCGATACGGACTGACCGGCAAACGCTATTATCCCAACCTGCAATGCTTCGTTGTCGGTTCGGCAGCTTCGGGCAAAGGTATAGCCAATCTGGCGCTCGAGCTCGTTCGGCCGGTTGACGAAGCCGCGCCGCTCGTTATTGCCGGCGACTCGTCGTATGCAGGCTTCTACCGCCAGCTCGAGCGTCAGAACGGACGCGGCTATATCCATGAGTCCGAAGGCTCGGTCATCACCGATGTCTGGCGCTCCAGCGTCACGAACTACAACACCGCCCTGCGCAAAGCCGCCGAGCACGAGCCCATCACACGCAACCGCGCGAACGATACCTCATCTATCGCGTGCCCGCAACTCTCCGTGCTGCTTACCGGTACATTCAGCCAGTACCGCGCACTCGTGCCGAGCATAGAGAATGGCTACTTTTCGCGCCTGCTTACACTCATCGTTAACGACCAACAGCCGTTCTCCAGCCGCTATGTCGAGCCTGCCGGCACATCCGGAAGCGTGATGGCAAAAGCCGCAGCCGGGCTCTACGGGCTCTGCAAGCAGCTCTATGCCTCGCACCCGATAGAGTTCAGCCTGACGCCCGAGCAACGCTCCCGTCTCGGTCAGCATCTGGAACACGCCTATCCGGCGCTGATAAGCCAGTTAGGCGGTAACTTCCACTCCGTCATTCTCCGCATGGCGGTGCATATCTACCGCTTCGCTCTCATCCTCACCGCCTTGCGCTTCCATAAAAGCCAATGGCCAATGGCTAACGGCCAACAGCCAATAACCTGCTCCGACCTCGATTATGCCACCGCCGAACTTATCGGCAACAAACTCATCCTCCACATGGCTGCGGCTTATAGGATGATCAAAGGTGCCGACCAACTCTCCGTCCCCAAGATTGAACCTCTCGACCAGCGTAAGATGCTACTCTCGCTCCTTCCTGCCGAGTTTGAGTCCAAGACTCTCGTTGCCGAAGCTGCCACACAAGGCATCTCCCGTGCGACGGCGCTGCGCTGGAACGATGAATGGCAAACCCAAGGATTGGTACAAAAGATTAAGTATGGTGCGTATAAAAAAATTGCATGAGATAGTTGAGACAGTTGAGACAGCTGTTCGAAGTGTCTCAACTGTCTCAAGTGTCTCGCATCAAAAAACAGAATGCACCAGCCACATTTGGCTGATTTGCCGAAGGCGATCGTTAGTTATTCCTTAATGGTTCGTTAATCATTATAGGAGGCAACCCCTAACCGGAAAGGCGGCATTTATATGTTTAACAGTTTAATAATTATTTTTTATGGCTAAAATCAAAACCATCGATGGCATCCGCTATTCGCGGGGTGCTATCAGCAAGAAAAGAGAACAAGGTATCAATCATTTTACCAACACGCGCGTGAAGGAGTTCAAAGACCCCATCACGGGTGAGACCATCGGCCTCGGTCCAAACGAGATGTACCTGCAGTCGTATCGCGACTACAGCGAACACCCTCTCACCGAGGGCGAAAAGTCGCAGCGCGCCAAGTGGAGCATTGCGTGCAAAGCAGCAAATGCAATCATCAAAGATAAGTCGCACCCGAGGTACATGGAACTCTACCACCGCTGGCGCGAGCAATTAAGCGCCGAGAAACCCTGCAAGCAGTTCCCGAACTTTGTGCGAGCTGTATTGGCGAGCGAGTGATGTACAGCTTAGTGCAAAAAATCAGGCGACTCACGCGAGCCGCCTGATTTGATGATTATCCGTAAGGGATTATCTTACCAGCAATCCTTGAACGGTGTATGTCTTGCCGTTGCGGATGATGAAGAGCTGGCCGTTGTTGATCACCTTCACAGCCTTTGCGTCAACAGCAGTGTTAGCGATGCCGGTAGCCTCGTTCGGAGCGATATAGATGCAACCCTCGTGCCATCCTTCGCCACCCTGTTGGTCAGGACGGAAGTAAACGGTCTTCTCGCCTGCGTAGGCGGCAGTTACAACGAAGTTGCTGCTTCCGTCTCCCGGGAACCAAGCGGTGATCTCATTGTTCAGCACGTTGACAACCTTAAGTTCGTCACCTTCGGCGAGGGTAACATCGAGCATGAACTCTACAGGGTTCTCCAGGTTCGGAGCGAACTTCTGCTCTGCTTTCAGGTCAGCTATAGTCCAACCTTCCACGCCGCCAATCTTACCGATGAGGTAGAAGCCGTCAGCGAGCACAGGTTGGGGAACAGGAGCAACGTACTTGCCGAGAATCAGAGCCGACAAGCCGTTAGCACCCGTGTAAACATTCACTTCTTCCGGATCGAAGAAGAATACAACTGTATCCAAAGCACCCAAGGTAGCAGGTTCGTAAGAAAGATCAAATGTTTCGATATCTTCAGCAGCAATCCATGCAGCGCCTTCATCACTTTCAGCGGTGTTGAGGTTCACGCCCTCGCCACCGAAGACTACTTCTGCCAAGATGTACGAACCGTCATCATTGGTCATCTCTTTCCATGTCCAGGTTTCTGCACCGTTCCAGTTGTTCTTGAGGAAGTATTTGGTCGGTTCGGGAGCAGGGAAGGTGATACCGATTGAGTCGTTCGCAAACGTCCAAGTGAAGATATATTTGCCAGCAGCGTCAGCCGTTACTTTCAGGTTGTTGGCAGCGTCGTCGGTTACACCAGCCACGCCGGGCCACTCGCGGTGCAGACCGTACGCGCCGTCGTTAGCCTTGGTCAGCCAAGCACCATCCTTGAGCACCTTGAACTCATAGTCGCCCTTAGAGAGTTCAACCTCGTAGGTAGCAGTCTTGGCGTCGCCGGCGAGGGTCATGTTGTTGACAACCCATGCGTCGTCCTTTATTTCCCATTGGCCGGCAATTTGCATTGCGGGAACATGAGCTTCAAGTTTTACGCCGTGGAGCTGGAGAGTGGTACCCTTGGCCGAAACGGTATATACATGATCTTTCCAGAGGACTACCTTCTTTGTAGCCTTCAGCCAGCCTTCGTTATTATCAGCTTCTGAACTGAACTCACCTGTAAGTTTAGAAAAACCCGCCTGATCAAATATGATCAAGTCTTTGCTGTCATTTTCAGCTTTGTCACCCTCTTGACGAGCATAGAAGAACGTAACATCTACATTTTCCTTAGCTGTAATAACCAAAGAGGTGCTACCACTGTTCTCTGTTCCTGCAGGAGCTTCAGCTGAAGGATAAGCTGCGTTGCGAACTTGGATAGCGTGTGTAAATTCTTCACCTGCGATAGTACGGGCGTTGGGCTTCAAAGTTGTTGCAAACACACCGTCCATCTTGAGCAGAGCCTCGTCAATATAGTGGCTGCCTGCCACAAGCGGAGTTTCCTCTGTAACTTTCCAAATATTGCCTTCCAGCGGAACAGCAGCGGGTATAGGCTCAGGAATCGCATCCTCAGTAGCATACCAAGCGCCGTCATAGAAATAACTACCGGAAGTCCAATCCAGATCATCCGTCTGGTTAGCACCATTGTTGCTGAAGATGCAGTTCTTGTAAGCACCCTTGTCAGCTACGTACTTATATACATCGTAGCCGTTGATCTTGCCATCATCGCTCAGCTTTGCGCCACGAGCTACAGCAGGGGCTCCCTCGCCATCGCTGCTCACTTTGGTCATCTCTACACCAGGCCAAGTGGTGCCTGCAGCTGTACCACCCCAGAGGTGAACGCGCAGATTGTCCCAGCCGGGAACATTGACGAAGAAGATCGAGTCCTTCTCGGCAGGTGTCGGCGGTTCGGGAGTGGAACCGGCATCGTATTTCGACCATGTACCTTCTACACCCGGGTCACCCCACACAGCAGAAGTGCTGGTGATGGTAAAGAGGTTCTTATCATCCGTCGGAATCGTTTGATCACCGGACTTTGCGCCCCAATCAGCGATGTCACCGCTTGCGTTTACACGTACGAAGATGATCTTCTCGTACTTAGCCAGATCAACGTCAATCTTCCACAGATCGGTTTCACCGTCAACAGCTGTCATACGAACGCCCGGCCACGTAGTACCTTCACCACCGTCTTTCCAGTAGTGGGCAGCTACAGCAGCGCCATCTTTTTTCCACCAGTCTTGCTCGCACTTGCAATAGATGGTCTTGGTCGTCGGTTCGGGATCGTCGCCACCGGCTTCGCCAGCGGTCTTAACTGTAACTAAAATGTCGTCAACGCGAACGTTGGAAGATCCAGAGCCTGTGAAAGTCAAAGTAAAAGTTGCATCTGCACCATCAGCAACTGTGATGTCGAACGTTCTAGTTCCTACAGCACCTGGCTTGCCTGAAACAGAGCCAGTATATCCTGTTCCGGTAGGTTCAACACTTAAGGCTTGGTTGTTTTGTGTAAAAGATACCGTAATTGCTTTTGCTCCGCCAGAAGGAATTCCTGCAACAGCAAATGCTCCTTTTGATTTAGACACCAAAATTTCCGGTGCAGTTCCACCACCCGTGTTTTCATTATAAATTTTAGTGGTAGAGCCACCATCGGTACATGTGTAGGTAACATTAGCATTACCATAAACTACGCGACCTGTAGCAGTTGTTACGGTTCCTGAAGGAACAGCATCTTTGGCATAGCTGCTGAAATCTTCGCTGAACAGCGTAGTTCCAGCTGCTGCCGGATCGGCAGCAAACATCGAAACGCTAAATAGCGTCATCATCAAAAAAGAAAGAATTTTTCTCATGATAATTTAGATTTAAGTTA
>CAMIZG010000028.1 GCA_946403215.1 uncultured Bacteroidales bacterium
CATCGACCAGTGCGTAGCACAAGGTGTTCCATTCGCTCGCGAGTACGGCGGATTGTTGGACAACCGCTCGTTCGGTGGCGCACAGGTAAGCCGTACGTTCTACGCCAAGGGTCAGACCGGCCAGCAGCTGCTGCTCGGTGCATACTCCGCCCTAAGCCGCCAGATCGGAAAAGGCAAGGTGAAGATGTACACTCGCTACGAGATGCTTGACATCGTTATGATCAAGGACGAGCAGGGCGAGCCGCGTGCACGCGGTATTATCGCCCGCAACCTCGTTACCGGCCGCATCGAGCGTTTCTTCGCGCACGCTGTGGTTATCGGTTCGGGCGGTTACGGCAACACGTTCTTCCTCTCCACCAACGCTATGGCTTCCAACGGTTCGGCTGCTATGCAGATGTACCGCCACGGCGCATACTTCGCTAACCCCTGCTACGCACAGATCCACCCGACCTGTATTCCCAAGCACGGTGACTTCCAGTCCAAGCTCACTCTTATGTCCGAGTCGCTGCGTAACGACGGACGTATCTGGGTGCCGAAGAAACTCGAGGATGCCAAAAAACTGCAAGCCGGTCAGATCAAAGGCCGTGATATCCCTGAAGAAGATCGTGACTACTACCTGGAGCGTCGTTATCCGGCCTTCGGTAACCTCGTACCGCGTGACGTAGCTTCGCGTGCTGCCAAGGAGCGCTGCGATGCCGGCTACGGCGTGAACAACACCGGTTTGGCTGTGTTCCTCGACTTCAGCGACGCTATCAAGCGCCTAGGAAAAGATGTCGTAGCACAGAAGTACGGCAACCTCTTCCAGATGTACGAGAAGATTGTGGACGAGAACCCCTACGAGAACCCGATGATGATCTTCCCCGCTATCCACTACACGATGGGTGGTATATGGGTTGACTACGAGTTGCAGACCAGTGTTAAGGGGCTCTTCTGCATCGGTGAGGCAAACTTCTCCGACCATGGCGCAAACCGCCTCGGTGCATCCGCGCTGATGCAAGGTCTGGCTGACGGCTACTTCGTTCTCCCCTACACCATCCAGAACTACCTGGCTGACCAGATCGGCGTACCTCGCATGTCCACCGACCGTCCTGAGTTCGCTGAGGCGGAGAAAGCCGTTCAGGCTAAGATCGACCGTCTGATGGCTATCCAGGGTAAGGAATCAGTTGACACCATCCACAAACGCCTCGGTCTGGTTATGTGGGACTTCGTGGGTATGGGCCGCACTGCAGAGAGCCTAAAGACCGCTATCGCCAAGATCGACGAGATCAAGAAGGATTTCTGGTCTAACGTATATATCCCCGGCAAGGCTGACGCCCTGAACAACGAGCTCGAGAAAGCCCTCCGTCTGGCTGACTTCATCGAGATCGGCCGGCTGATGGCACTGGACGCCCTGAACCGTGAGGAGTCTTGCGGCGGTCACTTCCGCGAGGAGTATCAGACTGAGGAGGGCGAGGCTCTCCGTCAGGACGACAAGTTCTCGTATGTGGCTTGCTGGAAGTACCAGGGTGAGGACAAAGAGCCGGAACTGATCAAGGAGCCGCTTGACTACGAGTTCACCGAGCGCAAGACACGTAACTACAAGTCGTAAGTTACAGATAAGAGCCGTAGCAACCGCTACGGCTCTTATTATATTGCATCAAGAAAGCCCCACAACATTGCGGGGCTTTCTTGTTGGCTTATGCAGTGCTTACTCAGCCTTTGCTTCCTCTGCTGCGGGAGCCTCAACAGGAGCTTCCTCAACTTTCGCAGCGGCTTTCTTGCCGGCACGACGAGTCGATTTCTTGGCAGCCTTCTTGGTCTCCTTAAGCATGTTCTCATTGTAATCAACAAGCTCGATGATAGCCATCTCAGCAGCGTCGCCCTGACGGAAACCGGTGCGGAGGATACGCAGGTATCCACCCGGACGGTTAGCGATCTTCTCAGCTACGTTCTGGAAGAGCTCGGTGATAACAGCTTTTTGTTTGAGTTCAGAGAAGACAAGACGGCGGTTAGACTGATTGTCCTCTTTAGCGCGTGTGAGCAGCGGCTCAACATAAATGCGCAGAGCCTTAGCTTTAGCCAGCGTGGTATGAATACGCTTGTGCATAATCAGCGAGCAAGCCATGTTCGAAAGCATCGACGCACGGTGGTTGGCTTTGCGGCTAAGGTGGTTGAATTTCTTATTGTGTCTCATTGTTGTTTCGTTTTGGGCTGTTAGCCGTTGGCCGTTAGCCGTTGGCATCATAAGAGCCAAAAGCCAATGGCCAAAAGCCAAGAGCCAATTAATTATTCATTGAGTTTGTATTTGCTAATATCCATACCAAATGCCAGACCGTTGCGCTCGAGCAGTTCGTCAAGTTCGCTCAGTGACTTCTTACCGAAGTTACGGAACTTCAGCAAGTCAGCACGGTGGAACTTAACGAGGTCACCAAGCGTCTCAACTTCAGCGGTGTTCAGGCAGTTCTGAGCACGTACGGACAGATCCATATCGGCCAGACGTTGATTGAGCAGCTGACGCATACGCAGCAGTTCCTCGTCCAGAGCTGAAGTGGTGATCTTCGTTGTCTCCTCAATCACAATCTTCTCGTCAGAGAAGAGCATGAAGTGGAAGATAAGGATTTTCGCAGCTTCCTTCAGGGCATCCTTCGGAGAGATCGAACCATCGGTCTCTATCTCGAGCGTGAGCTTCTCGTAGTCAGTACGCTGCTCCACACGATATTGGTCGATGGACATCTTGACGTTGCGAATCGGGGTGTAGATAGAATCGATAGCTAATACTCCGATGGGGTCATTTGCGTGGTGGTTCTCCTCGCCGGGAACATAACCACGACCCTTGTTGATAGAGATCTCTATCTCGAAGTCGGCTTTCTCATCCATCTCACAGATGCGCAGTTCAGGATTGAGCACCTCGAAGTCCTGGAGAAAATTGTTCATTTCGCCTGCAAGCAACTCGGTTTGTCCGTGCACGTGCATGCGAATTGTTTCAGTAACGGCGTCCACTTCGTCAAGACGACGGAAGCGTACCTGCTTGAGGTTAAGGATAATGTTGGTTACATCGTCGATGACGCCAGGGATAGTAGCAAATTCATGATCAATACCATTGATTCTAATTGCGCAGATGGCGAAGCCCTCCAGCGAGTTCAGCAGAACGCGGCGGATGGCATTACCAACTGTAATACCATAACCCGGCTCGAGCGGACGGAACTCGAATGTTCCTTTAGTCTTGCTCGAATCCAACATGATAACCTTGTCAGGTTTGATGAAATCTAATATTGCCATGAATTTATTTGTTATTTAGAGTACAACTCAACGATTAATTGCTCCTTAATGTTCTCAGGAATCTCCTCACGCTGTGGCACGTTCAGGTACTTACCACCCTTGATAGCTTCGTCCCATGCGAGCCAAGGATACTTAGCGTGGTTGAATCCCTCGAGCGAAGCTGCAATCACCTCAAGCGATTTAGCCTTCTCGCGAACGGCTACCACTTGACCGGGTTTAACCTCATAGGAAGGAATATTCACCACCTTGCCGTCAACGGTAATGTGACGGTGGCTAACGAGCTGACGAGCAGCAGCACGAGTAGGAGCGATACCCAGACGGTAAACGATGTTGTCCAGACGGCTCTCAAGGAGCTGGAGCAAAATCTCACCGGTAATACCTTTCTTACGTGAAGCCTTAGCGAACAGCAGACGGAACTGACGCTCCAGAACGCCGTACGTATATTTGGCTTTCTGCTTCTCGGCTAACTGTGTGCCGTACTCAGAGTTCTTTTTACGACGGTTAACGCCGTGCTGACCGGGAGCGTAGTTACGCTTGTCAAGTACTTTGTCCGGGCCAAAGATAGGCTCTCCAAAGCGACGCGAAATACGCGACTTAGGTCCAATATATCTTGCCATAATTATTTACAATTTAATCATTTACTATTTGTTCTTTTATTTTATACACGACGACGTTTCGGAGGACGGCAACCGTTGTGCGGCATAGGCGTTACGTCAACGATCTCGGTAACATCGATACCTGCAGCAACGCAGGCGCGTATAGCGGACTCACGTCCTTGACCAGGACCCTTAACATAAGCTTTCACCTTGCGCAGACCGAGGTCGTAAGCCACCTTCGCACAATCCTGTGCTGCCATCTGTGCAGCATACGGGGTGTTCTTCTTCGAGCCACGGAAGCCCATCTTACCTGCAGACGACCAAGAGATAACCTGACCGTCGCCGTTAGCCATTGTTACAATCACATTGTTGAACGAAGACATTACATGTAGTTGACCCACACCATCAATCTTCACAACACGTTTTTTGGCTGCTACTGTTTTCTTTGCCATAATTCTACAAATTTAGTGGGTTAATTACTTCGTTGCTTTCTTCTTGTTAGCAACAGTCTTCTTCTTGCCCTTGCGGGTACGAGCGTTGTTCTTCGTGCTCTGACCACGTACCGGCAGACCGATACGGTGACGAACACCACGATAACAACCGATATCCATCAATCGCTTGATGTTCAGTTGTGTTTCCGAACGAAGATCACCTTCTACTTTGTACTGCGCACCGATGATCTCACGAATTTTTGCTGCTTGGTCGTCAGTCCAATCCTCTACCTTGATGCTTGGGTCAACGCCTGCATCTGCAAGGATCTTCTTTGCGCTCGAACGACCTATTCCGTAGATGTAAGTCAATCCGACTTCACCGCACTTGTTCTGCGGCAGATCTACTCCGACAATTCTTATAGCCATAATTATTTACTTAAGGATAAAACTGTTTTTACTGTTTCTAAGTGCAGATGCTTATCCTTGACGCATCTTCATCTTAGGTTCTTTTTTGTTAATTACATACAAATGCCCTTTGCGGCGTACAATCTTGCAGTCCGCATTGCGCTTTTTGATAGATGCTCTAACTTTCATACCAAAAACTTTGTTTTTGTTACGGAGCCTTGGCTGCGCCGAGTCGGGTAAGCGGGCTTACACTCGGCTTGCACAAGCCTTCATTTCGTTAATAATTTACTTGTACCTGAAGGATATACGTCCTTTGGTCAGATCATAAGGGCTCATTTCGAGTTTTACGCGGTCACCGGGCAGGATCTTGATATAATGCATACGCATCTTACCTGATATATGCGCCGTGATAACGTGTCCGCTCTCCAACTGAACCCTGAACATTGCGTTCGACAGTGCCTCAGTGATTACACCATCTACTTCAATTGCGTCTTGCTTTGCCATAGATTAATAACTGTTGTTGATAGTACAATATATTTGAATTCTGACTTCTGAGTACTGACCTTTAAATAAATCGGTCTCCCAAAACCTCTTGGATATAATCAAACGTTGACAGTATATCCGCCTTGCCATCGCGTATGCAAACTGAGTGCTCATAGTGAGCCGTAGGCTTGCGGTCGATGGTGCGTGCTGTCCAGCCGTCATCTTCAATAACGATGTGCCTGCGTCCCATGCTGATCATAGGCTCGATGGCAATCGTCATTCCGGACTTGAGGACTATACCGTTACCACGACGACCGTAATTGCAGACCTCGGGGTCTTCGTGCATGTCACGACCTATGCCGTGTCCCACAAACTCGCGGATAACGCCGTAACCGGCTTTCTCGCAGTAGTTCTGGATAGCAAAGCCTATGTCGCCCAGCCTGTGACCCGTCACCGCCTGCTCTATACCTATGTACAAAGCCTGCTTGGTGGTCTTCAGCAGCTTCTTCACCGGCTCGGATATCTCACCCACAGGGAACGTATAAGCGCTGTCGGAATAGAACCCGTTGAGGATGATGCTACTGTCTATGGTGATAATATCACCGTCCTTGAGTACCACCTTCTCTGACGGGATACCATGTACGATCTGCTCGTTCACCGAGGTGCAGAGAGCACAAGGAAAATCCTCGTAGCCCTTGCAGCCGGGTATGCCGCCGTTGTCACGTATATACTCCTCGGCGATTCGGTCCAGCTTAGCGGTAGTCACACCCGGCTGGATGTACTTGGCCACTTCGGCGTAAGTCTTCGACAGCAGGATGTTACTCTGCCGCATGAGCTCGACCTCTTCGTCTGTTTTCAAATAAATCATACTATGCTCGCGTGCTATTAGTATGCCATGGCGCCACGTCCCTTGATACGCATGCCGGACTCAAAGAATCCGTCGTAGTGACGCATCAGCAGGTGGCTCTCTATCTGCTGGAGTGTATCGAGGATCACACCAACCATAATCAAGAGGCTCGTACCGCCGTAGAACTGTGCAAAGCTCATCGATACGCCGAACAAGCGTGCAAATGCAGGCAGTACGGCGATGATAGCCAGCAGGATCGAACCCGGCAGGGTGATGCGGCTCATGATGGAATCAATGTACTCAGCGGTCTTACGGCCGGGCTTAACGCCAGGGATAAAACCGTTGTTGATCTTCAGGTTCTCAGCCATCTGAACGGGGTTGATAATAACGGCGGTATAGAAATACGTGAAGGCGATAATCAGAATCGCGAACACGAGGTTGTACCAGAAGCCGTTGTTATCCATAAACGCGTTCACAAAAGCATTCGAGCCGTCAGTACGGAAACCAACAATAGCGATAGGGATAAACATGATAGCCTGAGCGAAGATGATAGGCATCACGTTCGCAGCGTTCACCTTCAGGGGGATGAACTGACGCACGCCGCCGTACTGACGGTTACCTTCAATACGCTTGGCGTACTGAACAGGAATACGACGAGTACCTTGAACGAGCAGGATAGCGAACATGAATACAGCTATCAGGATCACGATTTCAAGCAGGAACACAACCAATCCGCCACCGGCATCATTCAATCGAGAGCTGAACTCCTGAATGAGTGCGCCCGGCAGACGAGCAATGATACCAATCAAGATGATGAACGAAATACCATTACCTACACCACGATCGGTAATACGCTCACCCAGCCACATTACGAACATGGAGCCGGCGGTGAGGATAATCGTCGATACGATGGTGAACGCGTTCAATCCTATCTCCACGTGCTGTCCGGCAGCTGCCATCTGCACTGAGAGGTTAACCAGGTACGAAGGACCTTGGAACAACAGGATCGCCACGGTCAGGTAACGCGTGATCTGATTCATCTTCTGACGTCCCGACTCACCCTCTTTCTGCATCTTCTGGAAGTAAGGCACTGCTATAGAGAGCAGCTGAATGATGATGGAAGCGGAGATGTAAGGCATGATACCCAACGCAAAGATAGATGCGTTAGAGAAGGCACCACCCGAGAACATATCCAACAGAGCCATCAATCCGCCTTCCGTCTGAGCATGAAGGGCTGTCAGTGCTGTAGGATCAATACCAGGGAGAACGATGAACGAACCGAAACGGTAGATGAGTACGAACAACAACGTTGTCAGTACACGACCGCGGAGGTCTTCGATCTTCCAGATATTTCTAATTGTCTCAATAAACTTCATATTAAATCGCTGATTTAATCTGGAATCTTGGCTTCGCCGAGTTGCGTAAGCGAGCTTACACTCGGCTTGCACAAGATTTCATAATTTTTACAGTTTTACGATAGTTCCACCAGCGGCAGTGATAGCTTCCTCAGCTTTCTTCGAGAAGGCGTTAGCCTCAACGGTGAGTTTAGCTTTGAGTTCGCCGTTACCAAGTATCTTAACCAGCACGTTCTTTGCAGTCAGACCAGCCTCGTGGAGCTCGGCTACGCCGATCTTCTCGAGCTTCTTGGCTTCAGCCAGAGCCTGAAGAGTAGCCAGGTTGATTGCCTTGTACTCTACGCGGTTAATATTCTTGAATCCGAACTTAGGCAGACGACGCTGCATAGGCATCTGTCCACCCTCGAAGCCAATCTTCTTCGAGTAACCCGAACGCGACTTGGCACCTTTATGACCACGTGTAGATGTACCACCGAGTCCCGAACCGGGGCCACGGCCGATACGCTTTGCAGTCTTTACAGAACCTTTGGCGGGTGTTAAGTTATTCAATTCCATAATTTCTACTGATTTTTAGTCAATTACTTTTACCAGGTGTTTTACCTTCTCAACCATGCCGAGGATAGCGGGGGTAGCCTCGTGCTCAACGATAGCATTCATCTTACGCAGACCAAGGGCAGCCATCGTCTCTTTCTGCACTTTCGGTGATTTGATAGTGCTACGAACTTTCTGAATCTTAATTGTTGCCATAATCTTCTGATGAATTAACCGTTAAACACTGTTGAGAGGCTTACGCCGCGGTTCTGTGCAACCATGCGTGCGTCACGCATTTCGCCGAGAGCAGCGATAGTAGCCTTAACCAAGTTGTGGGGGTTGGAGGAACCTTTGGCCTTAGCCAGCACGTCCTTCACGCCAACGCTCTCCAGTACGGCACGCATAGCACCACCGGCCTTAACACCGGTACCTTGCGATGCGGGCTTGAGCAGCACGCGTGCACCACCGAACTTCGACTCCTGCTCGTGAGGAATAGTACCCTTCAGGATGGGCACTTGGATGAGGTTCTTCTTCGCAGCCTCGGTAGCCTTCTGCATAGCAGCGGCAACCTCACCGGCCTTACCCAGACCATAACCTACGATACCGTTCTCATTTCCAACAACCACGATTGCTGCGAAAGTGAAGGTACGTCCACCTTTGGTAACTTTCGTTACGCGGTTGACAGCGACCAGACGCTCCTTGAGCTCAAGGTCTTGTGTTGTTTTTACTCTTTGCATAATCGTCAATTATTAGAATTTGAGACCTGCCTCACGGGCAGCATCAGCCAATTGTTGAACTCGACCGTGGTACAGATAGCCGTTGCGGTCAAACACTACCTCGGTAATACCTGCTTTGATAGCGTTCTCAGCGATTGCCTTGCCTACGAGGGCAGCTTTCTCTGTCTTGGTCATCTTATCTTTGATTCCGAGCGACGAAGCGCTGGCCAGGGTTACACCCTTAACGTCGTCTATTACCTGTGCATAGATCTGGCTGTTGCTGCGGAATACGGTCAGACGAGGACGCTCAGCGGTACCCGACACCTTGGTGCGGATAGCAGCTTTAATCTTGAGTCTTCTTGCTATTTTCTGAATCATAATCTTTCCTTTCTATTATTTACCAGCCGACTTACCAGCCTTACGACGTACAACTTCACCTTGGAAGCGGATACCCTTGCCCTTATACGGTTCCGGCATACGGAACGAACGGATCTTGGCGCACACCTGACCAAGCAGTTGCTTGTCAGCGGACTCCAGGATCACGAGCGGGTTCTGGTTACGCTCTGCCTTAGTCTCAACTTTTACCTCTTGCGGTAATTGCAAATAGATGGGGTGTGTATAACCGAGCGAGAAGTTAAGCAACTGGGGCTTAGCGAGCTCAACACGATAACCTACACCAACCAATTCCAACGTAGCCTTATAGCCATCGTGAACACCAACAACCATGTTGTGGATCAGTGCACGATACAAGCCATGCTTGGCACGCATCTCTTTGTCATCGTTCGGACGAGTTACGTGGCACTCAGCACCCTCAACTGCTACCTTGATAGCGGGGTCAACGGCCTGCTTCAACTCACCCTTAGGACCTTTAACTGTTACTACATTCTCAGGGCTAACTGTTACGGTTACGCCGGCAGGAATAGCTATGGGTAATTTACCAATTCTTGACATAATCTGTTCCTCCTAACATTAATAAACGTAACAAATAACCTCACCACCCAACTTCAGGCCGAGAGCCTCCTTGTTGGTCATCACGCCCTTCGAAGTCGAAAGGATAGCGATACCAAGTCCGTTGAGTACGCGCGGCATCTCACGATAGCCTACATACTGACGAATACCCGGGGTGGATACACGTTGTAACTTCTTGATGGCGTTAACTTTGTTAACCGGATCATACTTCAAGGCAATCTTGATAGTGCCTTGAGGGCCATCTTCCACGAACTTGTAGGAGAGGATGTAGCCTTTCTCGAACAAGATACGGGTGATCTCTTTCTTCAGATTCGAAGCAGGAACTTCCACTACGCGGTGGCCTGCCTTGATTGCATTTCTGAGCCGAGTCAGATAATCTGCGATAGGATCTGTCATTGTTTTACTTGTTTTAAAATTATCAGGTCTGTCCTGACATTGTTTAAAGATTAAAATTATTGTCGCCGCAGTCTTCCGGAACTACCGCACCCTTATTCTTGCGTCATGTGTGCCGCAGGGTTTTGGGCCGGACATTCCGGAACTTGCGGAGTTTTTTTACCAGCTGGCTTTCTTTACTCCCGGGATCAGGCCTTTGGAAGCCATCTCGCGGAACTGAATACGGCTCAGGCCGAACATACGCATGTAGCCTTTGGGACGACCGGTGATCTTGCAGCGGTTGTGCAGACGTACGGGGCTGGCATTCTTAGGCAGAGCCTGCAAGCCTTCGTAGTCGCCGTCCTTAAGGAGTTGCGCACGTTTGGCAGCATACTTCTTGCACAGAGCGGCACGCTTCACCTCACGGGCTTTCATTGATTCTTTTGCCATAGTCTCTTACTTTTTGAACGGTAAACCAAACTCACGGAGCAGAGCAAAGCCCTCAGCGTCGGTATTAGCTGTGGTAACGAACGTGATGTTCATACCCTGCAGTTTCGTGATGTTATCAATGTTAATTTCCGGGAAGATGATCTGCTCGGTGATACCCAGTGTGTAGTTACCACGGCCGTCCATCTTGCTGTTGATACCCTTGAAGTCGCGGATACGGGGCAGAGCCACGCGTACCAGGCGCTCCAGGAACTCGTACATACGCTCGCCGCGGAGGGTGACGCGAACGCCGATAGGCATCTTCTTACGTACCTTGAACTGTGCGATATCCTTCTTGGAAAGAGTCTGCACAGCTTTCTGTCCGGCGATGGTAGTCATCTCGGTCAGTGCAACCTCGATGATCTTCTTATCAGCGGTAGCCTCGCCCAGACCCTGGTTGAGAACGATCTTCTCAAGCTTCGGGCACTGCATAACTGTAGTGTAACCGAATTCCTTCACCAAGGCGGGAACGATACGCTCCTGATAATCTTGTTTTAAACTCGCTGTATTCATTGTTAGATTTCTTTACCAGATTTTTTACTTACACGCACGAGTTTGCCATCCTTGAGCTGCCGTCCCACGCGAACGGGCTTGCCGTCCTCAACGGGATTGAGGTTAGAAATGTGGATGGGAGCCTCCTGCTTAACAATACCGCCTTGCGGATTCTTCGCATTAGGTTTGGTGGCTTTCGACACCAGATTAACACCCTCAACGATAGCGCGCTGCTTCTCTTTGAGCACCTCCAGCACACGGCCGGTCTTGCCCTTCGAACCACCTGCGTTTACGAAGACGATGTCACCTTTTTTGATATGTAACTTTGTCATGATGTTAAACATTTTAAGTGATTAGAGCACTTCAGGTGCCAGGGAAATGATCTTCATGTTCGTCTGACGGAGCTCACGAGCTACGGGGCCAAAGATACGGCTACCACGGAGCTCCCCTGCATTCGAGATCAGAACGCATGCGTTGTCATCGAATCGGATGTAGCTACCGTCAACTCGGCGAACCTCTTTCTTGACGCGAACAACGATAGCACGGCTAACCGTACCGTCCTTGATCTCGCTTGAGGGGATAACGCCCTTAACGGCTACGACGATGGTGTCACCAAGCGAAGCGTAACGCTTCTTCGTTCCGCCCAATACGCGGATGCACAGAGCCTCTTTTGCTCCGGAGTTGTCGGCTACTACGAGCCTTGATTCTTGTTGTACCATATTACTTAGCCCTTTCGATGATTTGAGTTAAACGCCAACGAACAGTCTTGCTCAAAGGACGGGTTTCCATGATGCGAACGGTATCACCGATGCCGCACTCGTTGTTCTCGTCATGAGCATGGAACTTGCGAGTTTTGTTCACAAACTTGCCATAGATAGGGTGTTTCTCTTTCCACTTAACGGCTACGACAATCGTCTTATCCATCTTGTTGGAAACGACTTCACCTACACGCTCTTTTCTAAGATTTCTTGTTTCCATTTGTTCGTCAATTTACTTTGTTAATTCTCTGCTGCGAAGCTCCGTAGCCAGACGAGCGATATTACGACGCGCTACCTTAATCTGCATAGGATTCTCCAGCGGAGAGATGCTGTGGTTGATCTTCATGCGTTGCAGCGACTCCTTCTCAGCAGCCAGACGCTCTTGGATCTCAGCATTGGTTAATTCTTTAATTTCTGCAGTTTTCATAATCCATTATACATTTTGGGTTGGGTCGTAGTCGCGACGCACAACAAACTTTGTCAAAATCGGCAACTTCTGAGCAGCCAGGCGGAGAGCCTCTTTAGCTACATCATATGGTACGCCATCAATCTCGAAGATGATACGTCCGGGCTCCAATGGTACGACGAATCCTTCAGGAGCACCTTTACCTTTACCCATACGTACATCCAACGGCTTCTTGGTGATAGGTTTATCCGGGAAAACACGGATCCACACCTGTCCTTGACGTTGCATATAACGGGTAACAGCCACACGCGCTGCCTCGATTTGACGACCAGTCAACCATATTGTACCCAGACTCTTGATACCGAACGAGCCGAAAGCCAGTTCGTTACCGCGCTGCGCATTGCCCTTGATACGGCCTTTCTGCGAGCGGCGGAATTTTGTTTTCTTAGGTTGTAACATAACTGTACTTTACTAATGGTTAAACTTATTGTTTTTTGTTACGACGGAAACCACCGCGACGCTCGCCGCCTTCACGACGTTCGCCACCACGGCCTTCCTGCTTAACTGCGAAGTTAGGAGCGAGATCCTTCTTGCCGTATACCTCGCCACGGCAGATCCAGACCTTTACGCCGATCATACCTACCTTGGTCAGAGCGCCTACGTGTGCGTAGTCGATGTCAGCGCGCAGAGTGTGCAGCGGGGTACGTCCCTCTTTGTACATCTCTTTGCGGGCCATCTCGGCACCATTCAGACGACCGCTAACCTGAATCTTGATACCCTCAGCGCCCATACGCATTGTTGATGCGATGGCCATCTTGACAGCACGGCGGTAAGCAATCTTACCCTCCAGCTGACGGGCGATCTTGGTAGCTACGATAGTAGCGTCAAGCTCCGGACGTTTTACCTCGAAGATGTTGATCTGAACATCCTGCTTGGTAATCTTCTTCAACTCCTCCTTCAGTTTGTCAACCTCCTGGCCACCCTTGCCAATGATGTAACCCGGGCGGGCAGTGCAAACAGTTACAGTTACAAGCTTGAGAGTCCTCTCAATCACGATACGCGAAATACTTGCCTCAGCCAGACGGGCGTTCAGATACTCGCGGATCTTGCTGTCCTCGAGGATCGTATCTCCGTAATTCTTACCGCCAAACCAGTTGGAATCCCAACCACGTACAATACCCAGGCGGTTTGCTATTGGATTAATTTTCTGTCCCATTTCTGTTTACTTTTCAGCGTTAGTATTTTTTGTATCTACATATACAGTGATGTGGTTCGAACGCTTGCGAATACGATAGCCGCGCCCTTGCGGAGCGGTGAGCAGACGCTTGAGCATCATACCACCATCAACAGTTACTTTGGTTACATAAAGTGTCTCTGAATCAGCCTTCTTTCCGGTCTTGGTCTCCCAGTTGGCAATCGCGGATTTCAGAACCAATTCGAGTGAGCGAGCTGCGTGCTTCGTGGAGAAGTGCAGTGCGCCGAGAGCACGGTTCACCTCCAGGCCACGGATCATGTCAGCCACAAGGCGCATCTTACGCGGCGAGGTAGGAACATTATTGAGCTTGGCGAAGTACTCACCCTTGCGGGCTTCCTTACGTGCCTGAGCTGCATTATATTTTCTAGCACCCATTTTAATCTTAATTTAGTGTGTTAATGTTGATTTCAATGGATTACCGATTACCCGAGTGACCACGGAAGGTGCGGGTGGGAGCAAACTCACCGAGCTTGTGACCAACCATGTTCTCCGTGATATACACAGGAATGAACTTGTTTCCATTGTGAACTGCAATAGTATGACCTACAAAATCAGGGGAGATCATCGAAGCGCGGCTCCAGGTCTTAACAACTTCTTTCTTGTTAGCCTCATTCATTGCCAGCACCTTCTGCTCCAACTTAACATTGATAAACGGTCCTTTTTTTAATGAACGACTCATGTTTCTACAATTTTATAGGTTATTTCTTTCTTCTTTCAATTATGTACTGATTCGACTGGTTCTTCGGATGACGAGTCTTGTAACCCTTAGCCAGCAAGCCCTTGCGTGAACGCGGGTGTCCACCACTCTGACGTCCTTCGCCACCACCCATCGGGTGATCTACAGGGTTCATTACAACGCCACGGTTGTGCGGACGACGGCCGAGCCAGCGGCTGCGACCTGCCTTACCGGACTTCTCCAGTGCGTGATCAGAGTTACCAACAACACCTACAGTAGCTTTGCAGGCAGCCAGCACTTTGCGGAGCTCACCCGAAGGCAACTTGATGATTGCATACTTGTCCTCACGCGAAGAAAGCTGTGCAAACGTACCAGCGGAACGAACCATGCATGCGCCCTGGCCGGGGCGAAGCTCGATGTTGTGAATCAGGGTACCGAGAGGCATGTTAGCCATCGGCAGGGCGTTACCTACCTCAGGAGCGGCCTCGGGACCGGACATAATTGTTTGACCTACTTGCAGTCCGTTAGGTGCAAGGATGTAGCGCTTCTCACCGTCAGCATAGAATACGAGAGCGATGCGAGCCGAACGGTTCGGATCGTACTCGATCGTCTTAACTACTGCGGGTACACCATCTTTGTTGCGCTTGAAGTCAATTACGCGGAACTTCTGCTTGTGACCGCCACCGATGTAACGCATCGTCATCTTACCGGTGTTGTTGCGGCCGCCGGTCTTCATCTTACCGAACACAAGCGACTTCTCTGGTGCGCTCGCGGTAATTGTCTCGAACGCGCCAATAACTTTGTGTCTTTGCCCAGGTGTAGTGGGTTTGAATTTACGAACAGCCATTGTTAAATATTGCTATAAAAATCGATTGTTTCACCTTCGCGCAATGTAACAATTGCTTTCTTGTAAGCTGCTTTCTCGCCGCGGAGCAAGCCCGTCTTGGTATAACGCTGCTTTGCCTTCGGGGCTGCGATCAGTGTGTTTACATCGAGCACTTGAACATTGTACATTTCCTCTACTGCCTTCTTGATCTGAACCTTGTTGGCAGCACGCTCTACCATGAAGCCGTAACGGTTGAACTTTTCGCCGGCGGCGGTCATCTTCTCTGTGACGATCGGTTTGATAATAATTGCCATAGTATGATCCTCCTTATGCTAAAGTTGATTCAACAGCTGCCAGGGCACCCTCGGTGAAGATGACAGTGTTAGCGTTCATGATTGAATATGTGTTTAACTCACCAGCGGTGATCACGTTAGCCTTCTTCAGGTTAGTTGACGAACGGAAGACGTTGTTGTCGTTCTGAGCCAGAACGATCAGAGCCTTCTTGTCAGCTACCTTCAGGTGGCCGAGTACCTCGATCAGAGCCTTGGTCTTCGGAGCCTCGAATGTGAGGTTGTCAAGAACGATGATCTCGTTCTGCGAAGCGCGGAGGCTGAGAGCCGAGCGGCGAGCCAAACGTTTAACTTTCTTATTAAGTTTGAAGTCGTAGTCGCGGGGAACGGGGCCGAAGATCGTACCACCGCCAACGCGTACCGGAGACTTCAAATCACCCGGACGTGCACCGCCGCCGCCCTTCTGGCGACCAAGTTTGCGAGTCGAGTGAGCGTTCTCACTACGCTGTTTAGCCTTTGCTGTACCCTGACGGTTGTTAGCCAGGAACTGCTTAACGTCCAAGTAGATAGCATGGTCGTTAGGCTCGATTGCGAAGATTGCATCATTCAGGGCAACCTTCTTGCCGGTTTCCTTACCGGCTTGATTCAAAATACTAAGTTCCATACTTCTTACTTGTTAATAATAACGATTGAATTCTTTGCACCCGGTACGCTACCCTTGACCATTATCAAGTTGTACTCAGGTATAACTTTCAAAACAACGAGGTTCTGAACCGTTACGCGGTCCTGTCCCATGTGACCTGCCATACGTGTACCCGGGAAGATACGTGACGGATAGGCGCAAGCACCTACCGAACCGGGAGCGCGCAGACGGTCGTCCTGACCGTGAGTGGACTGACCAACACCACCGAATCCGTGACGTTTAACAACGCCCTGGAATCCTTTACCTTTGCTGGTTCCGATCACGTCAACGAACGTGTTCTCCTCAAATACGTCAGCTACGGTGATGGTATCACCCAGCTTGAACTCTTTGTCATAGCCGTCGAACTCCATGAGGTGACGCATCGGCTGAACGCCTGCTGCCTTGAAGTGACCGAGCTCTGCCTGGTTGGCGTGCTTCTCGCTCTTAGGCATGAAACCTACTTGTACGGCCTCATAACCATCCTTCTCAACAGTCTTCAGTTGTGTCACAACGCACGGACCGGCTTCAATAACGGTGCACGGGATGTTCTTGCCGTCGGCACCAAAGACGGATGTCATTCCGATCTTTTTTCCTAATAATCCTGCCATTTTAGACTGATTAATTAATTTATTGTTAACTGTTTTGCCTGTTCTCGCCCCCGGGTCGGCTTACGCTTTCACTCTCGCCGCTTGCCGCGGGAAACATGGCCATTTTTGTTTTGTTTCTTGTATCGCGTTTTTGGAATCTTCGTGCGCGTATGCACGCCTGATCCATTTAACAATCTCGAAGGTTGTCTTGAGCAGATTTGGAATTTATTGCGAGGGAGTTATGGGGGGCCATAATGACCGGGCATAAATTTCAAAGGTGCCAAGAGAAATTCGAAATTAAACCTTGATTTCGACTTCTACACCCGATGCCAACTCCAGCTTCATCAGAGCCTCAACGGTCTTGGCGTTAGAGTTGTAGATGTCGATCAGACGCTTGTAGGTCGAGAGCTCGAACTGCTCGCGTGCCTTCTTGTTAACGAAGGTCGAGCGGTTAACGGTGAAGATACGTTTGTGTGTCGGCAGTGCGATAGGACCGCTGATGACAGCACCTGTAGCCTTTACGCTCTTGACAATCTTCTCAGCGGACTTGTCCACCAGGTTGTGGTCGAACGATTTGAGTTTGATACGAATTTTCTGACTCATTGTCTTAGTTGTTTTTTGTTTAATTTTTGTTGTTGAGTGAGCGCGCAATCTCCAAAGAGTCATTTGCTTGGATGACTCGCACTCATTTTAATTATTTTAAGGTACGCACGTGCGCACGCTTACGCACGTACGAACCTTTGTTTATACGAGGTCAACTCTACCGCCTACTTCGGTCAGGACTGCCTTGGCAATCGATGACGAAACAGGAGCGTAGTGGCTGAACTCCATGCTGCTGGTAGCACGACCGGAGGTGATGGTACGCAATGCGGTCACGTAGCCGAACATCTCAGAGAGGGGCACCTTGGCTTTCACCACGCGTGCTCCGTTGTGAGCGGTGTCCATACCTTCTACCTGACCGCGACGCTTGTTCAAGTCGCCGATCACGTCACCCATACCTTCTTCAGGTGTTACCACCTCAAGCTTCATGATAGGCTCCATCAGAACGGGTTTGGCCTTTGCGCAAGCGTTCTTGAACGCCATCTGCGCGCAAATCTCGAACGAGAGCTGGTCGGAGTCAACCGGGTGGAAGCTACCGTCGATGACGGTCACCTTCAGCTGGTCAACAGGATAACCTGCCAGCACACCGTTCTTCATTGCAGCCTGGAAGCCCTTCTCGATAGACGGGATGTACTCCTTAGGAATATTACCGCCCTTCACCTCGTTAACGAACTGGAGCGAACCCTCGAAGCCTTCGTCGGCCGGCTCTACGCGGACAATCATGTCAGCGTACTTACCGCGACCACCGGACTGCTTCTTGTAGGTCTCGCGCAGCTCAACCGGAGCACTGATAGCCTCACGGTAAGCAACCTGCGGACGACCCTGGTTGCACTCAACCTTGAACTCGCGTTTCAGACGGTCGATGATGATCTCCAGGTGGAGCTCACCCATACCGGAGATAACGGTCTGTCCGGTCTGCTCGTCAGTCTTGACGGTGAACGTCGGGTCCTCCTCTGCGAGCTTGGCCAGACCAACGCCCAGCTTGTCGAGGTCAGCCTGAGACTTAGGCTCAACGCTGATGCCGATAACCGGTGCGGGGAACTCGATGGACTCGAGTACGATGGGCTTGTTCTCGTCGCAGAGGGTGTCACCAGTACGTATATCCTTGAATCCTACACCCGCACCGATGTCGCCCGCGCCGATGAAATCAACGGGGTTCTGGTGGTTGGAGTGCATCTGGAAGATACGCGAGATACGCTCTTTCTTGCCTGAACGGGGATTGTAGATATACGATCCGGCGTCGAGTTTGCCGGAATAAACTCTGAAGTAGCAGAGGCGACCAACATAGGGGTCTGTAGCGATCTTGAATGCGAGTGCCGTGAGAGGCTCTTCGTCATCGGGTTTGCGTGTAGCAGGCTGATCGTTGCGCGGATCCGTACCTTCAATAACCGGTGTATCCATAGGCGACGGCAGGTACGCACATACGGCGTCGAGCATCGTCTGTACACCTTTGTTCTTGAACGACGAACCGCAAACAACGGGGAAGATATGCATCTCAACGCAACCCTTGCGGATAGCGGCACGGATCTCCTCCTCGGTGATTGTCTCGGGAGCGCTGAAGTACTTGTCCATCAGCACGTCGTCGAACTCGGCGCAGGACTCGAGCATCTTGTCACGCCACTCCTCAGCCTCAGCAACGAGGTTGGCAGGGATATCCTCAACGGAGTATTCTGCACCCATCGTCTCGTCGTGCCAGAGGATAGCCTTCATCTTGATCAGGTCAACCACGCCCTTGAACGTCTCTTCTGCTCCGATAGGAATCTGGATCGGGCAAGGCTGTGCACCCAGCACTTCCTTGATCTGGCGAACAACATCGAAGAAGTTCGCACCCGAGCGGTCCATCTTGTTGACGTAGCAGATACGCGGTACGCGGTACTTGTCAGCCTGACGCCAAACGGTCTCCGACTGAGGTTGTACACCGCCTACGGCGCAGAACGTAGCTACAGCACCGTCCAAGATACGCAGCGAACGCTCCACCTCAACGGTGAAGTCCACGTGCCCCGGAGTGTCTATCAAGTTGATCTTATATTTCTGTCCGCCATAGTTCCAGTAGGTAGTAGTAGCGGCGGAGGTGATCGTTATACCACGCTCCTGCTCCTGCTCCATCCAGTCCATGGTGGCAGCGCCATCGTGCACCTCGCCGATCTTGTGGGTCAGACCCGTATAGAACAGGATGCGCTCCGATGTAGTTGTCTTACCGGCATCGATGTGAGCCATGATGCCGATGTTTCGATTCAGATGTAAATCGTGTTTTGCCATTTGCTTGTTTTTGCTTTAATTGTTTTACACGTGTGTTTTTCCGTGGTTACTATCGATTTGTGTACCTTATTTAAGTTATGCACACGTGTACGCGCGCTTAGAAGCGGAAGTGAGCGAATGCGCGGTTAGCCTCAGCCATGCGGTGCATATCCTCCTTACGTTTGAAGGCGCCACCCTGGTTGTTATAGGCATCGATGATTTCACCTGCCAACTTCTCGGCCATGGAGTGACCGCCACGCTTGCGAGCGAAGGCGATCATGTTCTTCATCGCGATCGACTCCTTGCGGTCAGCACGAATTTCGGTAGGAACCTGGAAGGTAGCACCACCGATACGCTTCGACTTAACCTCTACGAGAGGAGTAATGTTGTCGAGAGCTTGTTTCCAGATGTCGAGAGCAGGTTTCTCCTCCTTCTCCATCTTCTTACCAACGAGGTCTAATGCACTGTAGAACACGTTGTAAGAAATGCTTTTCTTGCCATCGAGCATGAGGTGGTTAACGAACTTGGCGCACATCACCTCACCATACACGGGATCCGGAAGGATCACACGCTTCTTTGGTTTTGCTTTTCTCATTGTTTTTTACTTGTTTTTTTTGGTTGTCTAAAGTCTTCAGCCTCAACCCGTGAAGCTTACTCAACCTTCAACCCCTTGTTTGTAATCGTCCCAACGTATGGAACATTTAGTTAGTTTGTTTTGCAGAACTTTAGCTTTTGGCCGTTGGCTTTTGGCTCTTCATTGGCTAATGGCTAACGGCTAACAGCTAATGGCCAATTATTTCTTAGCCTTCGGACGCTTGGCACCGTACTTCGAACGGCGCTGCAGACGGTTAGCCACACCGGCGGTATCCAGCGAACCACGAACAATGTGGTAGCGAACACCCGGCAGGTCTTTAACACGACCGCCACGTACCATTACGATACTGTGCTCCTGCAAGTTATGACCCTCACCGGGAATGTAGGCGTTCACCTCCTTGGTGTTCGTCAGACGAACACGAGCCACCTTACGCATAGCGGAGTTAGGCTTCTTGGGAGTGGTTGTGTAAACACGTACGCAAACGCCACGACGCTGAGGACAACTGTCCAGAGCGGGGCTCTTGCTCTTGTCGGTAAGTTCTGCTCTTCCTTTTCTAACTAATTGTTGAATTGTAGGCATTGTAACTTGTTTTGTTAATTTTTGTTTGTTAATTTAATCGATTAACTTTCTTCGCTTAGCACCTTCCTTCCGGGGTCCCCGACGCAACCGCGAGGTTGTGGTGGGGAGAGCAGAGACATCGGTCGCTTCAATGAGCGCGGAGCGGTCAGTCTGTGCGACCCGATTGTCGAACGCGGGCGCGCGCCGCGAAAAAAGCAAGCAAAGATACAAAAATCTTTCCAATTATGCAAATCTTTCCATAAGATTCACGCGTACACCCGCGCACATTTTATAGAGTTGCCACCCGAACCTTGCAAACGCGCATTTAACGGCCATGCTTGGGCGATCTTCTCTACTACTCGCCCCACCTCTCTCTCACATCTCCCTGTGTTATACAGCCAACACCTCAGCCGCCGATCCAGTGTTCTTTGATCTGCATTTTCATGGTCGATTTGTATATTATATACTTCGTATATAATATAGTATTCTTTCACTCGTTTTCCACAAAAACCTCCGTTTTCCTCCGCATCTTAGCTCAAAATTTAGTGGGTGATTAGTAGGTGATTAGTGGGTGGTTAGTAGGTGATTAGTAGGTGATAAGTGCGTCATTCTAAGCCCCATCGCAGGGGCAACAGCGAATCCGGAAAAGGTTGTCGGCTGTCTGTTTCCGCACTAAACCGCCGTATTGATTCGGTTTATTTTTTGAATTATGCAGATTTTCCGCAATAAAATGCACTTTTATTTGCATATATCAAATATTTTTCGTAACTTTGCAGGCAAAATCTAAAATTATGCACAAATATGCCTGAGATTAGTTCATTTTACGGAATTGTTATTTACATGTATATGAGCGAGCACAACCCTCCTCACTTTCATGTAAAGTACCAAGATTACGAGGCTATTATAACCATTAAAGATGGAATAATAACCGGTTCGCTGCCACGCCGCGCGTTGCGTTTGGTGTATGAGTGGCTTGACCAACATCAAGATGAACTACTCGCAAACTGGGAACGCTTGGGTAAATCTGAAGCTCCGGTAAAAATCACCCCGCTACAATAGAAAAGGAGGTTATTATGAATCCTATTTTACGTGTTACAAATGCCGATTACGTCCGCGATTATATATTGCGTCTTTCGTTTAATGACGGAACAAGAAAGATAGTGGACTTCTGGCCGTTAGCCCAAAAGGGCATTTGTGTAAAATTGCAAGATAGAGATTATTTCCGCAACTTCACGTTAGACCCGTTTTCTGTTGATTGGTCGAACGAGATTGGCTTTGCCCCAGAGTATCTCTACGAGATAGGCACAACAGAATAACATCCCCGTTTGCGGGTAACAAAGCAAGCCGTCCCTCTTCGGGACGTAAAATCGGAGAGCGCTGAGATCGACAGCGTAAAAAAACGATGCGTCAGCTGCCCAAGACGGTAAATAGGGTGACATAATAAAAGACGTTTATTGACGTTGTTTGCGACTCGATGGAATCTTCGCAGAATTCGTAACTGGCCGCAACAGCAATGATGAATGTCCTCGTGGATATGTATATATCAGTCCTCGCCCGTTCTATGGGTGGGAGGGTTTGCATATCGGGCGTGGACTTCGGTTGTTTTTCTACCAGTTACAGGGATTGCGAAGCCCTCATCGAGCGTGAAGAACAGACGGACTTCACGCTTTTTGTGTATGTATGCGCGAACTATAAATTATATGGAGAATGCCGAATATCCGATGAAGAGTAGGCGAACGAAAAATGTTACATTATGAACGAAAAAGTGTTTTTAATCAACAATCAATCTGCAGAGAGATTGAATCAAAAGCCATTTTTGTTTGAACTTGCGTTGGAGGAATATCTCATAGAACATCCCGAGATATTTTTCTTATCATCGGAATTGTCTAAGCCAACTATTGCAGGCTATGAAGTGGCCAAAAATAGAAAGCGATATGACATTGTAGTTCGCTATGACGATTCAGATGTTATTGCTATATTTGAAGCAAAAAAAGGCATGTTAGATTCCAGAGCTATCTTTCAAGTAAGAGACTATATGAGGCAATATGGTGAGTCCATGGAATCAGAAACTTTAATAGGAGGATTGATAGGCACAAGTATTGATTCCAAAACAATTTCAGAAATAGAAAAATCAAAAGATCTTTTTGCTATCGTAATTAACAGATATGATGCTAATGATAAGGAGTGCATCCATACACAAATTTACAGTCCACAGAATAAGATTGTCAAAGATTACAAGAAATATAAATTGATAGACGCAAACGGAATGACCTATACTAATTTAGGGAAAGGAAAGTTGGTATATCAAATTATAAAATCCTATTTAGAGTTAAAGCCATGCACCATTGCAGAACTGCAAAAAGTCTTTCCGAATTCTCTTATGAAGAAAACCAATACTACGTATGATTTGGTCAGGAAAAACAATATATCACCAATTGATAAGGAATACTCACGCTATTTCCATGAGCCCATGAAATGTATAGATGGTGAAGTGCTAATTTGTAGTCAATGGGGTATTGGAAATATAGATGAGATGATTAAGTATGCCCAACAAAAATTAAATATGGATATTAAATAACAAAACAATGAAAACAAAACTTTTTTCCTTATTGCTCGCTGTAGTAGCAAGCATTGGAACGATGTTCGCCAGTACAAAGATTGGCAACCTGTATTACAATCTCAACGCAACTGACAAAACCGCTGAAGTGACGTATGAGTTGGAATGGAATGATAACAACTACAAGGGTCTCACTACAGCCAATATCCCATCTTCTGTGGAATACAATTCTGTGGCCTATAGCGTCACAAGCATTGGAATATATGCTTTCGATGGTTGCAGCGGTTTGACCTCAGTGACGATTCCCAATAGCGTCACAAGCATTGGAGATTATGCTTTCCGTGATTGCAGCTTGACCTCTGTGACGATTCCCAATAGCGTCACAAGCATTGGAAGTAGTGCTTTCT
>CAMIZG010000029.1 GCA_946403215.1 uncultured Bacteroidales bacterium
TTAGTGGGTGATTAGTGCGTGGTTAGTGGGTGATTAGTCTGTGATAAGTGCGTTGTTCTGAGGCCGATCATAGGGGCAGCACGGGGGCAAATGAGCTGCCGAACGAAATGGCAATTTCCCTTTTCTCGGCCTACTCATACTATTATTTTTATGAATTATTTGCATAATTCAAAAAATTTTCGTACCTTTGCAAACTGATTATCCGCGGCTTTTCCCATTCGCTGCAAATCAATAAGATGGACATACTATACGAAGACAACCACATAATAGCCGTTAACAAGGCGCCCGGAGAGATTGTCCAGGGCGATAAAACGGGCGACAAACCGCTCTCCGAAACGCTCAAAGAGTACATCAAAGCCAAGTACAACAAGCCGGGCGAGGTCTTTCTTGGCGTCCCACACCGGCTCGACCGCCCGACGAGTGGAGTAGTCCTCTTTGCGCGTACATCCAAGGCGCTCGTGCGACTTAATGAGATGTTCAAGGACAAATCCTCAATCGCTCAATCGTCAGTTGCTCAATCGTCAATTAAAAAGACTTATTGGGCTGTCGTTCAAGGCAAACCCGGGCAGCCCGAAGGACGCCTTGAACACTATCTCACCCGCAACGAGGCGCAGAACAAATCCTATATCGCCAAACCAGGGGTGAAAGAGGCCAAACAAGCCGTGCTCATCTACCGCACATTGGCGGTCGGCGACCACTACTCGCTCCTTGAAGTTGAACTTCTTACAGGCCGTCACCACCAGATACGCTGTCAGATGGCGGCCATCGGATGCCCGATAAAAGGTGACCTCAAGTATGGTGCCAAACGCAGCAACCCTGACGGAAGCATAAGCCTGCATGCACGACAAATATCCTTCATTCACCCCGTACGCAAAGAGCCGCTAACCATCACTGCTCCTGTACCAGATGACAGTCTGTTCGCCATGTTGGCACACGATGTGCAGAACAATGCCAACAAAGTATAACTCCATGTAAGTAAAATAACACCCTTATGATGAAACGAATAATTCTTCTTTCTGCTGTGCTGATGACTACTTGTCTGCCGTGGCAGCATTCACTCAACGCAATTCATGCAGCTGAACCTGTTGACAGCCTTGCTGTTAAGGATACTGTTGACGGCTTTCGCTTTACCACTGTCGACAGCGTTGCCATCACACCTGTCAAAGACCAGCATCGCTCGTCCACCTGCTGGGCATTTTCCACCCTCGGTTTCCTCGAGAGCGAACTCCTGCGCATGGGCAAAGGCGAGCATGACTTGAGTGAGATGTTCGTCGTCAGCAAAACCATGATCGACCGCGCTACCTACTATGTGCGTCAGTACGGCGAAGGCAGCAGTTTTGCTCCCGGCGGTAGCGCCTATGATGTTATTTATTGTATGTCGCACTACGGCCTTGTGCCGCAGGAGGCGATGCACGGCATCCGATACGGCGCAGCCAAAGGCGACACATTGCCTGTGCATGCCGAACTGGACGCCCTGGCAAGAGGTTACCTGAAAGGACTCACCGGAAGCAAACTCAAAAAACTGACACCCGTCTGGCGCGAAGGATTGCAGGCTATCTACGACACCTACCTTGGCGCCTGCCCAGAGGAGTTCACCTACCGCGGAAAACGCTATACGCCGCGCTCCTTCGTGGATGAACTGGGACTCAAAGAGGAGAACTACGTCAGCATAACCAGTTACACCCACCATCCGTTCTATGAGCGCTTTGCACTCGAGGTGCCTGACAACTGGCGCATGGATCAGATGTACAACATTCCTATCGACGAACTCATTGCTGTCATCGACCACGCGCTATCCAAAGGCTACACGCTTGCTTGGGGAGCTGACGTGAGCGAGGAAGGCTTTACCCGCAAAGGCATCGGCGTTATGCCCGATGCTGACAATGGCGCTGAGATTACAGGAAGCGACATGGCTCATTGGCTCGGACTGAAAGCCGACCAGCGCAAGGATGAACTGACCAAACGCCCGTTACCCGAAGTTGAAGTCACGCAGCAGATGCGGCAGGACGCTTACGATCGCTGGGAGACAACCGATGACCATGGTATGCAGATCTTCGGTATAGCCCACGACCAGAACGGTAAAAAGTACTACATGGTCAAGAACTCCTGGGGAACCATGCGCTCGGATTTCAAGGGTATATGGTATGTTTCCGAAGCGTTCATGCGCTACAAAACCAATGACATCCTCGTTCACAAGGATGCAGTCCCCAAGGATGTTCGTAAGAAATTGAATATCAAGTGATATGCGCAGCCGAACTATTAGTTGGATATTAGTCCTGTTTGCCCTGCTGTTTGTAGGGGCATCAGTGTGGTTCACCCATCGCCTTTCGCGACAGTTCGCTGAAGTTGAAAAGCAACGAATGGCTGTATGGGCGGAAGCCACGCGCCAACTCGTGCTGGCCGACGAAAACACGGATATATCCCTCTTCTCGTCCATTATCGAGGCGAACACCACGATCCCGGTCTATATGACCGATGCCGACTACCATGTTATTCTCACCCGTAACGTGCAAGTGCCCAAACAGAACGTAGAGGCGTTCTATGAAAAGAAAATAGCCCGTTTGCGTGAAACGCAGGAGCCCATCGAAGTGCGAGTCTCTCCCCAACTGATGCAGTACATTTTCTACGAAGAGTCCAATCTGCTTCGCCAGCTCAGGCTTTTCCCGTGGGTACAGATGCTGGTGGTGCTCAGCTTCATGGCGCTCATCATCACCTACATCATCACTTCCTATCGCAATGAGCAAAACCGTGTCTGGGTGGGCCTTACCAAAGAGACCGCTCACCAACTCGGCACTCCTATATCTTCGCTCAACGGATGGCTCGAACTGATGCGCACCCGATACCCGGACGATGAACTGCTGCCCGACATAGCTACCGATATCAGCCGCTTGCAATTGGTTGCAGAGCGCTTCTCGCGTATTGGCAGCACGCCTACCTTGCAGCCTGCTGATGTGAGGCAGATAGTAGAGGAGTCATTCGTTTACATGCGTACGCGCGTAAGTAATAAGGTGCAAATGGAGCTGAAGATTGACGAACCGGCTACTGCAGCTAACGGACAAACATCTGCAATCTATACCACCATGGCCGATGCGCCGCTGATGAAATGGGTTGTGGAGAATCTGATCAAGAATGCGGTGGATGCAATGGATGGTCATGGCTGGATTGGTCTGCACGTGCAGCGCAACGGCGCAAGCATCATCCTCGATGTTACGGACACCGGCCGCGGCATTGAACGCAAACGCTACGAGCAGGTCTTCCACCCGGGGTACACCACAAAAACGCGTGGATGGGGGTTAGGCCTGAGCCTGTGCAAACGTATAGTCGAAGAGTACCACGGAGGTAAGATCTTTGTACATCAGTCTGTAGTAGGCAAGGGCACAACATTCCGCATTGTGCTCAGTAGTATGCTGGCAACAGGTGCTGCCACCGATTGATCAGCCGAAGAACGAGAAGTGAACGCTGCCGTACGTGCGCAGCTCAATGAAATGAGGATGGCCGGAGAAATCGTACTGGTCGCCATGCTCCAGAACAAACAATCCGTCCGGTTTTAACAACGAAAAACCTCTTGCTGCTTGTCCGTCTTGTGGGATATCAAAGATGATGTCCGGCAAGGCGGGCAACTCGTCAAGAGCGTAGGGGGGGTCTGCAAAGATCAAGTCGTAGCGTATAGCGCAACTGCGCAGGTACTTGAATACATCGCCGCGGATAAGATGTAGATTTTGAATCCCCAGTGATTTGCAGGTGCTGATGATAAAGTTCTGCTGCGTATGGGCCAGTTCAACAGCCGTCACCTCACGTGCACCGCGCGATATGCACTCCAGACCGATGCCGCCGGTACCGGCAAACAGGTCAAGCACTTCCGCACCTTCCAACTCCATACGGTTGGTCAGCAAGTTGAACAGACTCTCTTTGGCAAAGTCTGTCGTGGGGCGTGCTGTTATATTTTTAGGGGGCATCAACCGACGCCCCCTAAATTTTCCACTGATTATACGCATATTGTTATTCTGTTGTCTATTAGGCCCCAACGTAAACCTGGCCATAGGTCGTTTGCGGTGGGGAAAGCCGGGACACGCGTTGCCTTTATGCCGCTTGCGGCATCTGGGCAATCGCGTAGTCGATGGCGCTACTCCCAGTTGCCGGCGTTGTTGTTCGGCGCTTCAATAGAACCGACTTTCAGACCGGGGTAGTGATCCAACTTTTTCTCCTTGTCAATCAGGTTAACCAGTTCCTGCTTGTCTTGGTCAGCCAGATAAGTCTCATACGGAGCACGTGCCTCAAACAGAGGAACATGTATACCTTGAGAAGTCTTGTACTCATCGTTTACCTCAATCTCAAAACGCAGTTTGTCAGAGAACGGGATGTACGTGATCTGGTCAATGTTGTCAGCCGTGAACTCACCTTTGTACAGCGTCTCAATCATGTTGCGTTCAATGGTGTCACGACGGAATCCTTGCAAACCTGCATCCTTAATGTCCTTGTCGTTTGCCCAAATGTAAGCGTACAGCGCCTCCTGATCATCCGTTTTGAGCTTGCTCATAGCTTTGGCTTTGGCCTTATCGATCAGCTTGACTGCTTTATGCTCCGTCATACCTTTTTCCAACTGAGCATCGGTCAGCGAACCTTCCTTGAGAACTTCCTTCTTCGGAGTGTTCTTCAGGAACTGGATCAATGAATCGGGATCAGCCATGAAACGACCGTGCAGGTTCTTGAACTCAACCTCTGCCGTACGCAGATGAATCAGGTTCTTAACCACGGCCTCCTCACGTGCTACACGTGTTTCTTCGAACTCAATTGGAGTAACAACACTGTCTACGCAGATATATGCTAAAAAGCATATAGCCAGCGCCAGTAAAATACGAAATGTAGTTTTCATGTATGTATTGTTTTGTTTAATTATATATCAAAAATAACATAGTTCACACTAAAACGCTGCAAATTTACAAAAATATTTTGATATTTGCAAATTTTTTTTTATTTTTGCACAGATTTTGCGTAGGTATTTTCAGATTTATTACAAATATCAGGTATTTTTATGCAAAATGGATGCTTAATTGAGCCAAATTATGGAAGATAGTAACAAAGTTTTATACGATATTCTGATCCAGCGATTGGAATTGTTGCGCACTCTGGACAAGGAGGGTGATAGTGATCGTCGTCGTCATGTGGCCAATGAGACCGCTACTCTTCATGCTCCTTTGGCGCATCGCCTCGGTTTGTATCAAATCAAAACCGAGATGGAGGACCTGGCACTGAAGTTTACCGACTACACCAAGTACAAATATATCGCATACGAACTGGCAGCCAAGAAGACCGAACGCGATGCTTATATCGCTTCGTTCATAACGCCATTGGAGAAAAAACTGCACGACGCCGGATTTGAGTTCACCATCAAGGGACGACCCAAATCCATTCATTCCATCTATCACAAGATGCAGGTGCAGCATTGCGATATTGACAGGATATATGACCTGTTTGCCATACGTATCATTCTTGATTCACCCCTGGAACGTGAAAAACAGGATTGTTGGCAGGTATATTCCATCATCACCGACATGTACCAGCCTAATCCCAAGCGCTTGCGCGATTGGTTGAGCATACCTAAGGAAAACGGCTACGAGAGTCTCCACACAACCGTTCTTGGGCCCGAGAATAAATGGGTGGAGGTGCAGATCCGTACGCGCCGTATGGATGAAGTTGCCGAGAAAGGCGTGGCCGCTCACTGGGCGTACAAAGGAGTAGACGGTAACAAACTCAATACCGACAAGCAGAGTGTCTATGTGTTCACCCCCACTGGCGATCTCCGGCGTCTGCCTGCAGGCGCAACCGTATTGGATTTCGCGTTCTCAATACACTCCGAAGTGGGGTGCCGGTGTGTTGGAGGCCGCATTCGCGGGCAGCACGTGAGCATCCGACAGGAACTGACGAATGGTGATCAGGTGGAGATTTCTACCTCACCCAACCAGCGACCGACAGCCGATTGGTTGAACTATGTAAAGTCAACCAAGGCGAAGAACAAGATACGTCAGGCACTCAAGGAGATCGAGTACAAGCAGGCGGCTGAAGGACGCGAAATGCTTGAGCGAAGACTCAAAAACTGGAAGATTGAATACGACGAGGCACACGTAACCAAACTGGCGCTCAAACTTGGCTACAAAGCCATCTCGGACTTCTACCAGGCACTGGCGTCCGGCAAGGAGGATGTGCAACGTATTAAGGAACTGTATGCCGACCTGGATACGGTTCATATGCCCGTCAGCCCGCAGCGTGAGTTCGTCCCGAACAACCACACAGCATTGGCACTCGAGGTGGATATCAATGTCAAGAACGTGGATTATGCTCTATCCAAGTGCTGCAACCCGCAACCAGGTGACCCCATTTTCGGATTTGTGAGCGTTACCAAGGGTATCCGCATACATCACTGCGACTGCCCCAACGCGCTCAACATGCGCGAGCGCTATCCATACAGAGTAATACCGGCGCGCTGGAAAGAGAAGAATTAGATATGCATCAGCCAAACTTGGCCGATCAGACAGATTATGGGAAGTCAGTTATTAGATAGTGCTGTTAACTCGTTTGCTTCGCTGCCTGGAGTAGGGCGGAAGACCGCACTTAGATTGGTGCTTAACCTCTTGCGCCGCTCAGAAACCGAAGTGCAGGGCTTTGCTGATTCAATCACGCGCCTTAAGCAAGAGGTGCACTATTGCTCTGAGTGCAGGAATATTTCCGATACCGAAATATGCCCCATCTGTAACAATCCGCGTCGAGACCACTCAATCATCTGTGTCGTGGAAAATGTACAGGACGTCATGTCCATTGAGAATACTGGGCAATATAACGGCGTGTATCATGTGCTTGGCGGAGTGATATCCCCCATTGATGGCATTGGCCCCAAGGATATCGAGGTGGACAAACTCATTGAGCGCGTGCTGACCGGCGATGTTAAGGAAGTGATCTTGGCTTTGCCTACAACCATGGAAGGGGACACAACCAACTTCTACCTCTACCGCCGCATTATCAATAGCCTTGAACAAGCCGGTATGTCAACAGATAGCCTGACTGTTTCGCTCATCGCACGAGGAATTGCTATTGGTAACGAACTGGAATATACCGACGAGATAACACTCGGACGATCCATCCTCAACAGAACAATATTCAACGGATAAAAAATTACTACTATGCTCAAACCCAACGTTCACAAATCTAAGTCAGAGTGGCTGTCACAGATGAAAATTGTGTATTATTTCCTGTACGCATGCATTATCGTCTTGTTCGGTGTTATATGGTACTTTAACTACGACTCAATAGAGCAGACCGGCGAACCCTTCCAACTTTTTGAGCCGAACAGTACGATAGGTATGACACTCCAGTATGGTGCGATCATCTACACCTTGCTTGTTATCCCGGGCGCATTATATGGATTCAAGCGCGTGTGCGCGAAGATTGCCCGTGTCGAGGATGATGACCTCAAGTACGACACCTATTATGCATATGCTAACATACGCATGGCGTTGGTGGCACTTGCTGCCGGTCTTGGACTGGTAGCTTATTTGCTGCTGGGGGCCTACAAACCGATGATCTGGTTGGCAGCTATCGGTGCAGTTGCTCTGGTGTTCACCAAACCATCCGAAGCCAAGACTGAAGAAGAACTACGCCCCCAGGACGAAGACCTTAAATATTGAAAAAAGCGTAAATGTCCAGATCATAAATGACTGAATAGTAAATGACTAGATAGTAAATGACAAAATTGTAAAAGTTATGACAATAGCTGTAGATTTCGACGGAACCATCGTCACCCACGCATACCCTGCGATTGGCAAACCAATTCCCTTTGCCATTGAGACGCTGAAGAAACTCCAACGCGAAGATATGTGCCAGATTATTCTCTACACCTGCCGCGAAGGCAAACTGCTGGAGGATGCAGTCAATTACTGCAAGGAACGCGGATTGGAGTTCTATGCCGTCAATGCATCCTTCCCCGAAGAAACACCGGATATGCGCGTATCGCGTAAGTTGGATGCCGATGTCTTTATTGACGACCATAACCTGGGCGGACTGCCGGACTGGGGCGTCATCTACCAGATGATTCACAGCGGCAAACCATTGCAGCCTGTTGAAATGCGTTTTAATGATGATAAATCTCGCCGCAAATCATTGCTCGAGCGCTTATTTGCATGATTTATTAATCGCTTATTCACATGATTAAGCAGCCACCCGTACAATTGCGTAAGTTAGAGCCGGATGACCTGTCGGTTCTTTACATGTGGGAAAACGATGCTGAAGCATGGCTCGATGGCGATACGCATAACCCTCTTTCTCACGCCGACTTGCGCGATTATATCATGAACACTACGGGCGATGTATTCAAGGATGGCCAGTTGCGACTGATGATCTGCCTGCCTTCGGTTGAAGAACCTGTTGGTTGCGTTGATCTGTATGACGTTGATATCCGCAATCGCAAGACGGCTGTCGCCATCTACGTGGCACGCGAGTTCCGAGGAAGAGGTGTGGCAAGCCGGGCATTACGCGAACTAAAGTCGTATGTGATTAATATTCTGTGTTTTCGGCTCTTGTATGCTTTTGTTCGCGAAGACAATCAAGTGTCCAAAAACCTGTTCCAATCCGTTGGATTTCAGACTGTTGCTACCCTTCCGAACTGGATAAATGAAGGGAATATTTTAGTATTGCAAACTACACTTTAAAGACCCTTATTCTTATAAATTATAAATAAGAAAAAAGTGTTGTACAACATAAAATGCCTAAATTTACGTATTTACTATGAAAATATGCGAATGTTAACAAAACCTTACATCATTCGCACCATTAATAATCAGCGAGTTGCATGTTTATAACTTTTGCAACTGACTGAAAGTCAATTGACAGCGCGTAACTCATTGAAATGATAGGGGGTTCGCAAATTGTCAAAATGTGTCGCTGAGCAAAATTTGCAAATTTCAAAAAAAAGTAGTATCTTTGCATTGGATTTCGGAGAGACCACTCCGATTTCTTTTGCGCCTTATGGAAAAAAATGTACAGCAAATATGGACTGAATGTTTACACGTTCTGCGTGACAATCTCACGCCGACCGTGTTTACTACATGGTTTGCTCCCATACAGGCGTTAAGCTATGATAATAACGTCCTCGTACTCCAAGTTAAGTCACAGTTCATCGTTGAGTACATTGAGGAGAATTATCTTACATTGCTTTCCAAAGTTTTGTTCCGCGTTCTGGGGCCGCAAACCAAACTGGAGTATCGCGTACAAATAGATTCGCACACGAACGCGGGCGTGAATATTCCTTCTGATGTATCGCAAGCCCCTGTCGTTCCGGCACAACTGCTGCAGCAGCCGGATCTACGGGAAGAACCGGAGTTCAATAGCCAACTCAACCAGTCCTATACATTTGAGACGTTTGTGCAAGGCGAGGCGAACAAACTGGCTCGTACCGTTGCTCTATCCATTGCGGCGCGCCCGGGGCAAGGTAGTTTCAACCCGATGTTTATCTATGGCGGCAGCGGAGTAGGCAAGACGCACCTGGCGAATGCTATCGGCAACGAGGTAAAGCGCCTCATGTCGCAGAAGAGGGTGCTTTATATATCCGCCAACACCTTCCAACTGCAGTACCAGGACGCAGCAGCCCATAACCACATACCGGACTTCCTGCTGTTCTATCAGTCAATCGATGTAATTATTGTTGACGACATACAATATATCGCGGGTAAGCGCGCGACGCAGGATACTTTCTTCCACATATTCAATTACCTGCAGCAGTCCGGCAAGCAGATAGTATTGACATCCGATAGGGCTCCCAAGGATCTGCAAGACCTGGAGGACCGTCTGCTCAGCCGTTTCAAATGGGGCTTGGCTGCCGAAATTACCAAGCCGGATTATGCTCTGCGCCGGGATATATTGCTCAGTAAGATGCATCGCGACGGTATTTCCCTGCCGATGAACATCGTTGAGTTCATTGCCAATAATGTGCGTGACAATATTCGTGACCTTGAGGGCGTATTGGCTGCACTCTTGGCGTATTCAACTTTGGCAGGCAAAGAGATTGATATGGAGCTTGCAGAGCAGGTGGTAGGCCGCATTGTGGAGATCAAGCCGCGTGAGCGTAGTCTGGCGGATATTACGGATGCCGTTTGCGAAGAGTTCCATATAACGCCGACCGCTTTGTTCTCGCAAAGCCGTTCACGCGAAGTAATCGTTGCGCGTCAGGTATCCATGTACCTCGCCAAGCGGTACACAGCTCTCACGCTGTCGGATATCGGGCGTTCTATCGGTGACCGCACGCATGCCACGGTTGCACACGCCTTGGATGTGCTCAATTCCACCCTCAGCAAGGACGTAGCACTTGGCCAACGTGTGCGGAAGATTGAAAATATGTTGGCAAACTGATAGCAACCGAATATGAATATTGATGTTAATCAGCGTGTTGAACGCGCTCGGGCATTCTTCCTCAGTGGCTTCAATTGTTCCCAGTCCGTCTTTCTTGCTTTCGCCGATCTGTACGACATCCCTCAATCGCAGGCTGCTCGTCTGTCTGCATCGTTTGGCGGCGGAGTAGGGCGACTGCGCGAGATGTGTGGGGCTTGTTCGGCTATGGCACTACTCGAAGGATTGCAGTCCGGCGCAACCGAGGCAGAGGATGCGGAAGGCAAGCAGGCGAACTACAAGAACGTGCAAGCACTTTTGCATCATTTCGCCGAGCAGAACGGCTCGTACATCTGCCGTGAACTGCTACAACTGCGAAAGGATGCACCTACGCCACCGGCACCGGATGCCCGCACGGCAGAGTATTATCGCCAGCGCCCGTGCCTGAGGATGGTGGAGTCGGCTACGCGCATATACTGCGAGCGGTTGCAAGGTGCACTTGGCAATTGATTCGAATAATTCCCCAAAAAGCGGCTCTGAGACGCAATAATTTGCATTTGTCAAATTTTTATCGTACTTTTGCAACCGCTTTGCGTGAAAAGTTGTCTCCCTAGCTCAGTTGGTAGAGCAACTGACTCTTAATCAGTGGGTCGAGGGTTCGAGTCCCTCGGGGGACACAACAGGTGGTTAAAAATGGGAAATAAGTTATGTATTGAATAAATATGTAACTTATTTTTTTGTATTTGGCAAAAAAATGTACGAAAATTTGCAAATATCAAAAAAAAATTGTATCTTTGCATTTGCAAAGGTTTGTGCGCAGGTACGCTGCGGTCGTATCGGAACCCGAGCTAGAGTTATGTGTAATACCAAACAATAACCAATATTTTACAACATGATTGAACATTTAATTCCTGCGTGGATGTTAATCCCGTTTGTAGTGATGCTGCTCTGCATCGCTATCTTGCCGCTTATTCCTCATGTAGGTGAGTGGTGGGAGCACAACGTACACAAGTTGTATGTATCCCTTATCCTTGGTGTGCCGGTTGGCATCTGGCTGTGCGTGAATGGTATGAGCCACGAACTGATTCACCAGATGATCTACGACTACGTGCCGTTCATCCTCTTGCTGATGGCACTGTTCGTAACTACCGGTGGCATCTGTATCCGTGGTGACTTGAAGGCCAAACCGCTGACGAACACCATCATCATGGCTATCGGCTGGGTACTGGCTTCGTTTATGGGTACGACAGGTGCGGCTATGCTGCTTATCCGCCTGCTGCTCGAGACTATCTCTCAGCGTAAATACAAGGTGCACACCGTGCTGTTCTTCATCGCTATCGTAGCCAACTGCGGTGGTTTGCTCTCGCCGCTCGGTGATCCCCCGTTGTTCCTGTTGTTCCAGAAGGGCACACCGTTCATGTGGTGGATGCAGAACATGCTGCCAGAGTGGTTCGTAACCGGTATTCTACTGCTGGGTGTTTACTATATAGTGGATACCTACTTCTACCGCAAAGAACCTACAGCCAATCTGCAGGCTGACAAGACTCAAACACGCAAGCTCCAGATGAGCGGACTGATCAACATCGTTTGGCTGCTCTGCGTTATTTGCTCCACCATGTTCATCAACTCGACGTATATCCCTGCAATGGGCGAGCACGACGCACCGTGGTACCTTAAGCTCCTGCGCGAATGGGCATTCATCCTCATCATCGCTGCCAGCTGGCTAACTACTGCTAAGAAGACCCGTGAGGACAATAGCTACAGCTGGGTTCCTATCCTGGAGGTTGCTTGCGTGTTCCTCGGCATCTTTGCCACGATGACCCCGGCGCTGATGTTCCTGCAGCAAAATCCGCTGCCCGTTGATCAACCGTGGCAGTTTGTTTACTGCACAGGTGCTCTCTCCGCCTTCCTTGACAACGCACCTACCGCCATGGTCTTCCATGCTACGGCTACCACACTGCCTGTAGCTGAGGGCGTAACGGCTGTGGCTGGTATTGCTCCCGAGTTCATGAAGGCTATCTCCATGGGTGCGGTATTCTTCGGCGCACTGACGTATATTGGCAATGGACCTAACTTCATGGTTAAGTCTATCGCTGAGCAGGCCGGCATCGATATGCCTTCGTTCTTCGGCTACATGATTAAGTTCTCGCTGATCGTTTGCTTGCCGATCTACATAATTGTACAGCTGATCTTCATCTAATGCGATCAGTAATCAGCCGTCAACAATCAGCGGGCGGTAGCTAACGAAAACACGCTTATTCGGCACGACCGGATAGGCGTGATTTCTTTTAGGCAGTTGCGGATGGTGGCGCCTGTGGTGATCACATCATCTACCAACAGAATATGTTTCTTATGCCAGGGTAGGGGTTCAGGTACGTTGAATGCGTGCTCCACGTTTGTCTGTCGCTTTGCATCGGTCAGTTGCGATTGTTTGGGGGTGTTCTTAATGCGGCGGATGGTTGTGGTGTCAATGGGTATATGAAGAACAGATGCCAAGCCACGGCAGATAAACTCACTCTGGTTATAGCCGCGTTCGTTGAGGCGACGCGGATGGATAGGTACAGGCACCAGCAGGTCGATATCATCAAAGTAACCGCTATCCTGCCATTCTAAGGCCGCTTGGCGACCAAGGAACTCCGCCAGTTCAGGGCGCTCGAAGAACTTGCCGGAGTGGATGAGTGTGGCTACATGATCATCGTATCGGAGCCATGCGCCTGCCCGAATGAAGCGGGTCTTGTCCCAATGCTTGCGCGGACGACTGAACAGGTCGCTGAAGAGCATCTCTACCTTGTTCTCTCGAAGCATATGATGCTCAGTACGCGGCAACTGGCGCAGACAATCCTCACACAACGTATTATACCTATCTACCCCCCGCTGGCACAGTACGCACAGCGAGGGGTAGAACAGTTCAAGCAAGGGCGATAACATAGTTGTTAGTTATCAGTTATTATCTCTTGCGGAGCTTGATGAGTTGCTTGATGGCTAAGTAGGCTATAAGTACGCCGAATAGAGCTATCAGTACGATGCTCAGTTCGTGGCTGTACTGCTTAATCAGATCCATCTGTCCGGCAGCAATGTAACCCAGAGCGGCTAACACACAGTTCCAGATAAATGCACCTAAGAATGTCCACCAAAGGAACGCACCGAAATGCATACGTGCCAAGCCTGCCGGTATACTGATCAGCTGGCGTATACCGGGAATGAATCTGCCGACGAATGTGGAAACATTGCCGTGCTCACGGAAATAGGCTTCGGCACGCTCCAACTTCTCGCCGGATAGAAGGAATAAATGTCCCAGGCGCGAGTCGGCGAACTTGTAGATGATCAGGCGTCCGAGCCAAACCGACAAGCCGTAGTTGATGATGGCGCCAATCATAGCACCTAACGTACCGAACAGTACAATAATCAGAACATCAATCGGGTAGTTACCTGTAGCGTAGAGCACGCTATCCGGTTGACCGGCAACGAAGGCCGCCGGAGGAATAACTACTTCCGACGGGAAGGGTACAAACGACGACTCTACAGCCATCAACGCAGTAATGGACGCATAGTTCATGTGCGCCGAGTACCACGTAATAATATCATCAATTAATGTCACTTTTTAACTATTTACTATTAACTATCTCCGATTGCGCATCCATGCAGGTTGCTCTTCTGCTCCGGCGAGTGCATCGTCGTCGTCAAAGTCGATGAAGTCGTACTGCGGTTTTGGCTGCGGTGCTGGCGTAGGCTCAGCGGCAGGCTGATCTTCGGCGACTTGTTCCTGCTGTTCGGGTTCATCAAGCTGCTCGGGCTGCTCAGCCTGCTCGGGCTCTTTGGGTTCGTCCTGCGGGTAGAAGCGTCCGATGGCATCCTCAATAGTCTCAGGCTGTTGAGGCGTCGACTCCTGTACCTGCTCTACAGGGGCGGCATTGAGTATCTCTACCGGTATTGCATTGATGCCCGGGATGTCGCTCACGCTGTAGCCGGTGGCAATGATGGTGACGCGTACGTCGTCGCCGAGTGTATCGTCATAGCTGGCACCCCATTGCACCTCAACTTCATCGCCCACTTGCTCCACAAAGGCTGTGATCTGGCTGAACTCGTTCATGCGTATGGCATTCTCGTGCGAGCAGTAGAACTGCAGCAGCACGCGCGAAGCGCCGCGCACATCGTTGGTGTTCACCAGCGGTGATTCCAGCGCGTTCTTGATGGCTTTGGTGATGCGCTCCTCGCCGCTGGCTTGACCGACGTTCATGATCGCTACGCCGCCTTTCTTCAGTGTGTTATATACGTCAGCAAAGTCCGTGTTGATATACCCGGGTACGGTGATGATCTCGGCAATCGACTTGGCAGCGTTGCTCACTACGTCATCCGATTTGTCGAACGCGTTGGGCAGATCCAGATCGGGGAATATCTTGCAGAGCTTCTCGTTGTTGATCACCAGCAGCGCATCCACATGCTCGGCCAGTTCGGCTACGCCGACGAGTGCTTTGCGGATCTTGGGTTTGCCCTCGAAGGCAAAGGGGATCGTAACGATGCCTACGGTCAAGATCTCCATCTCTTGTGCCACCTCGGCTACGATAGGCGATGCACCTGTACCTGTGCCGCCGCCCATACCGGCAGTGATGAATAGCATCTTGGTGCCATCGTCCAGCGCTTCATGGATGCGGTCGCGGTTCTCGTTGGCAAGCTTGCGAGCCATCTCAGGTCTGCCACCTGCGCCCAGGCCGGGACCCAGTTGCAGTTTTGATGGCACGCTCGACTGCCCAAGAGCTATACTATCGGTGTTGCATACGAGGAAACTGACATCCTTGATGCCCATTTTGTACATGTGGTTCACAGCATTTCCGCCACCGCCGCCCACGCCCATCACTTTGATGATGCTCTCGGCTTCCAAATCCAGTGGTAAAGGTATTATCTCTGCCATAATAGTATGTGTTTTCGTAGTTATTTAAAAATCTTCGCCGCCGAACAGGTCAGTCAGTTCCTTCTTGAACTTGCCCATGAACGTCTGCGGCTGTGGTTCTTCGTCAGGGTGATTCTCTTTGTACATCTGTCCGAGCAGCAGTGTGCCGATCAGAGGACCGTACAGCGGTTGGTAGTACTCATCCTCGGTGTCGGCTGCGAGCCATTGTGCGTGCGAACCGTACTCGACGGGGATTGTTGTTTTCTTCTTCAGGAAGGGCACTAACCCGCGTAGCATGGCTGCGCCTCCGGTGACGTATATAGCCCGTATGCCTTCGGTCTTTTCGATCTCGGCCAGCAGGGGAAGGATTATCTCGTTGACGCGGCAGGCGATGATGGAGCTCAGGTTGCCGTATGTGATTGTGAGTGCAGGCTCTCCCTCGCGTGCAGCGGGGATATTACCAATGCTCTTGTCCACCATCTCCGGCCTGAGGCTCAGTGTGCCGAACCGGCATTTGAGTTTTTCTGCTCCGGCAGGTGTGGTGCCGATGGTCTCTATGTCGTGCGTCACATGATAGCCTCCCAGGGGGATGACTTTGGTTAGCAGGAACTGATTATTCTTGTATATGGTCAGTGTGGTTGTTTGTGCGCCCAGGTCGATGACTGCACAGCCCTGTTCGCGTTCCTCGTCGGTGGTCAGTGCTGTGATGCAGGCATCGGGAATGATCTCGCGGTTGAAGATGGCTATAGCGGCACGCTTGATGGAGTCCTCCATCTTGGTGCAGAACTCCTTGCGCATGACGAATGCTGTGGCGTAAAGTGTTATGTCGCGGCCGATGACGCGCAGCGGTGCTTCGTCGTAGTCCTGCTCATCCACCTCCCAGCGTTCGGGCAGTACGGACAGCACGCCCACTTCGGGTGCACGTGCCTCAATCTTCTCCGAGCACTCGCGAATCATTTCGTTCAAGAGTTTCTGCTTGATCTCCGTGCGCCGTTGTTGACGGTGAGCCTCTACGTGTACAGACTGCAGCGAACGTCCTCCCACGCACACGAATATGTTCTTCAGCTCGCCGCGTCCGACGCGGTTATTGAGTTTCTTCCAGATCTCGTTGATCACGAAGCCCACATCGCTGGAGTTCGTCGGGATACCTTTCTCCACACTCTGGTGGCGGTTGGAGAACTCGCTGCCAAGGATGTGAAAGGTGTTGTGCCTCTCGTCCCAATCGGCGGCTATGGCACGCACGCACGAACTGCCAATGTTGATGGCTACGATGGGTTGGGGTAAATCAGTCTTTCTAACCATATTATTTGCGTCCAATTATCTGGTTCTTGTATTGTAGGTCAATCTGTTTGTATTCTGGGTGCTCGATATGAGCCAGGCCTTCCTCGTAGAGCTTCTGCAGGTCATCTAGCCGTTGCTCTGCTCCGCTCAGGTGGCCGAGGATGATGGTGTAGTGGGTCTTGCTGTCAATGAGTTCAACCATCTTTGGCGTAACTACGTGAATGGTTTGTATGCGTTCGCTCCAGAACTTGTTGTCAGCGAGCCAAGCTACAAAGTCGTACATCTCGCCTTGCGCCTGCTGCTTGCCTATGCGTCCGGTGACGATAGGTACGGGTGTGTTGACAGTGGCGCGAACAGGCATCACTTTACGGTCGGAGTCGAGGTAATAGACCTCATCTCCCTTGATGAGTACGACGGGTTGTCGCTGCCGGACGGTGATATGCACCTCACCTTTTGCCAGTTCGTAGCACTCGGCGCGGCGTATCATGGGGTGGGAGAGCAGGCTCTGCTCGATCTGTGCGCAAGCTATACGCGACAACGGTTTTCCCATCGGCCATAGTCCGGTTTGCGTGAGTTGTTGCTGCAGCTCGCCGGGGGTGACGTACTGCCGTTCGGTGCTGTCCTTGACGGTGATGATGACAGCCGAGCACGCCGGATCAGCCGCACAGCGTGAGCCCGTGATACCCAAAGTAATCACTACGGCAGCAAGTACCACCGCAATGGTCCATTGTACTATGGCTTGCTTGTTAATCAACTTTCACCTTTCAATTTTTCCGCTATTGCGGGAACCAATCGGTCAATATCTCCAGCGCCAATGGTGAGTACCGCCACCGGTGCTATGGCTTTAGCTCGCTCGCAGATTTCAGTCACCAGTGCCTCTTTGCTGAGCAAGTGCTTGCGCTCGAGGCGAATCTTGCTTAACAGCATTTCCGAGTTCACGCTCTCTATCGGCAGTTCGCGAGCTGGGTAGATGGGCAGCAGTATTACTTCGTCCAGCGTACTCAGCACCTCAGCAAAGCCGTCGGCGAAGTCGCGCGTGCGTGTATACAGGTGTGGCTGGAAGATGCCCAGCAGATGCCTGTTCGGGTAGAGCTTACGCACCGATGCGATGGATGCGGCTATCTCCTGCGGATGGTGGGCGTAGTCGTCGATGTAGGCTATCATGGGTGTCTGCACGTGGATATTGAACCGCCTGTGCACGCCTGCGAATGATGCCAGCCCGGCACGTATCTGCTCATCGGTCACGCCGCATCGGAGCGCTATGGCGGCAGCGGCTACGCTGTTCTCGATGTTCACCCATACAGGTACGCCGAGTTTGAGTCTCGGGATCACACCGCCCGGATGATGCAGGTCGTAGGTGATGCTGCCCTCGCTCACAACGATGTCAGCTGCATAATAATCCGCGCGGCTGTCCTCGGCAGAGTAGGTAAGGATGCGTGCCCGGGTCTGAAGATGCATACGGTCTTGCAATCCGTACTTGAGCAGCAGTGTGTCGCTCACCAGATTGCAGTATTGCTCAAAACTCTCGCGGTACGCCTCCGGCGTGCCGTATATATCCAGATGGTCGGGATCAACGCTGGTCACCACGCTCATGTACGGGCGCAGGTGATGGAAGCTCCTGTCGAACTCATCGGCCTCCACGACTACATACGGGCTCTGCTTATCAAGCAGAAGGTTGGTCTTGTAGTTTTCGCTTATGCCCCCCAGAAATGCATTGACACCATTGCCTGCGAGCAGGTGTGCCAGCATAGTGCTGGTGGTCGTCTTGCCATGGGTGCCGGCTACGCAGAGGGGTTGCTTGAGCGATGTGATCTGTCCCAAGGCTTCGGCACGCTTCTGAATATGTGCGCCATGCGCCGTGAGGAACTGATACAACTGTGTATCTTTGGGCACCGCCGGCGTCCACACCACCTCCAATCCCTCTATCCGCATGGCTGAGTGCGTGTCGGGGCGTTCGACCAACTCCGGGTTATCCTCGTAGAAAACCCTTATCCCCTCTTTCTCCAGCGCTCGCGTCAACTCGGAGGGGGTACGGTCGTAGCCGGCTACCGTGTAGCCTTCATGGCGGTAGTAGCGCGCCAATGCGCTCATGCCTATGCCGCCGATGCCAAGGAAAAATATTTGTTTATGTGAGTCCATACTAATTCCGCTACAAAGTTAATAAAAATATTTGACATTTGCAAATATTTGCCCATAAAAAAATCCCACATTCGTTCAAACGCGGGATTTTGGATAGTTATCGTGCTAAATGCGTGCCTATATGCGCGCCTGTGCACGATTGGTTAGAACTGCTTGCCTGTAGCATCGAAGCGTTTGCCGTCGGGCAGAACGATTACCAAGCGTCCGTCGTGCATCAGCTTGCGCGTAGCGTTGAGCTTGCTGCCTGTTTGCTCTGCACGTGTGGCTATTTCGGCGGTGTTGAACGAGCCGGCGATGACATTCACCACCTCTTCCTCATCGTTGTAAGCGTCGATGTTGTACGAGTAGTTAGCGCCGTACTCCAGGCCTTCGATTGTGAAGGTGATCTCGTTGGGTAGTTCGTCTTCATAGCTACGGCGAGCGCGCAGCGGTGCAGGCGCAGCCTTGTACAGCTCGATGAAGTTAACGTAATCGGTCGTCTTGTATGAAGCGAGGAGCACGCCATCCTTGTACAGGTCAACCACGTAGATCGTAGCCTGATCGATGACGTCCCAAGTGATGGACATCACGTCAGCCTCGTAGCTCAGTGCAGCGATCTCCTCCTCCACATCCTTCATCTTGAACAGGGCGCGAACCGTCACGTCCTCGGTTACTTTCAGCTTCTTGGGGTTATCCGTGGTGCCGTCCGTCCACTGCAGGAACTCAAATCCCTCGTCGGCTACAGCCTCCAGGCTAACCTCCGTGTTGGCGGCGTACGTGCCTGTACCGGTCACTGTGCCGTGTGTAGCCAGAGCCTTGACGTTGAAGTAGTTATCCAGCGCTACGAAGTTCGTGAAGTACTCCCAGTTCTCGGCAGCTTTATATGCATCGATGCTTCCGGCCGGTACATAAACAGGGATTGCGGGATTGATGTTGATGTCTGCATATTCGCCGTAATGGAATGCCATCTTGTCAGCAGCAGGAGGTTCAGCAGCCAGGCATGTGATAGCCTTCAAGCCATTGCAGTAGATCAGTGCGTTCTTGGCTATTCTCTTTACGTTGGCGGGGATATTGATGTACTTCAGTCCTTTGCAGCTCATGAATGCACCTTCGCCGAGGGCTACTACCTCTTCGGGGATAATCGTACGCGGGCAACCTTTGGCCAGCACGTTCGTCTTCGTTTCGATGATTGCCTGGCAGTTGTCGCGGCTGTCGTAGGTGGGATTACCCGGCGTAACGTTGATGGACTCAAACGTGCAGCCGGTGAAGGCTGTACCAGCGATGGTGGTAACGGTTGTAGGGATAACCAGGTTCTTAAGGCCGGTATATTGGAACGCATACGCACCAATCGATTCAACGCCTACAGGGATCCTGATCTCTTCCAGACTTCCGATGCTCGAGAATGCATAGCTGGCGATGGCTTTGACGCTACCGGGGATAACTGTATTCTTGCAGCCGGCAACCAACTCGTCACCGGCTATGCGGATGATGGCAGCGGCGAGGTACCCCTCGGGATCGCTGTCTATGAAGGTGGTGTTATCCTTTGCCACTGTGATTGATTCCAGCGCCTCGCAGTCCTCGGTTATACCGGAGCCTATCTTGCTGACATTAGTCGGAATCTGGAGTTTTTTGATACCAGTCGCCTGGAAGCACTTGCTACCAATCTCCTCTAAGCTCTGAGGCAGGGTTACCTTAGTCAGATTGCGGCAGCCGGCCAGGGCTACATAGCCCATGCTCGTAACGCCATCGGGAATCCTAATGTACTCCAGGCCTTCAATCTGGTAGATTGCCCAATCGCCTATATGCGTCAAACCGCTGGGTAGGGAGACGGAGGTGATCTTCGAGCGTTGATTGTACCACGGAGCCATGTTGCTGGCGCTGAAGTCAGTCATCGCACCTGAACCGGTGATTACCAGCTCGCCATCGCAGGTCAGTACCCACTGCAGGTTCTCACCGCATGTGCCGCGGTACGAATCAGTGTCCTCACACGGAGTAGGCTCGCCCTCTGTGCGTGCGGCATACAGCATGCCGGCACCAACGGTCATGGCAAGCACAAAAGAGAGTAATTTTTTCATCATAATGTTACTGTTTTAGGGTTAATGATTTTGGTTAATATGTATGGTAAGACCAATGTCAATGCATGGACTGTACTGGTGTTTGCTCTCAAAAAATCAAAAGAATGTGCAAAGTTACAAAAAAAAATCGACATTTGCAAATCTTTCGCAAAGGAAAATGATATTTTGAGGAGAAAAAAATTGCAAATGTCAACAATTTTTGTATCTTTGCATAGATTTTTCCAAGACGGGCGTTCGCCTGAAAAAGAGCAAATAAAACGTCAAAAACAGACTCTTGCAATAATCTGATTTACAAAGAGATAGTGTGATATGGTTTCTATAAGGGGCCTATGAGATTCCTATGAGGTTTATAGTTCGACCTATGTAGCATACGCGGAGGAGGTGCTTATGGATGCCTTGCCCTATACACCGGCAAAGAAGAAGTAAGGGAGAACAATCAAAAAAGTGCTATGTCTGCAACGAGACATAGCACTTTTCCTATATAAATCAGACAAACTTGTTTACTTCACTTCCTGGCCTTGGATAGTGTAGGTCTTGCCGTCGCGGAGAATGAAGATCTTACCATCGCGGAGTACTTTGGTGCATAGCGCGTTGTCGCCTTGTACATTGTCAACTCCGGTTAGTATCTCACTTGGCAGGATATTGATTGCATACAGTTCTACACCCTGCTCATCTTCTTTTGCTTGCTTGCGTATGCTATTTCTTGCGGGAGTGCCGGCAGCAGGAACAGATGCATGGATGCATACGAGTGTCGGCTCCTGGATGTCATAATGAACCACGGCCTCGCCTCGCTCGTTCTGCGTGAGGTGTGCTACACCGCTGTTGCCGATATGCACGCTCAGTTGCAGCCCATGCGTCTGGATGTCCAGTTTTACATCTCCCTTGCCTGCGGGCAGGAAGAAGGACACGCCACTGAATACAGAACCGAAATCATCACTTACATTCTGGAGGAGATTGTCCATGAGTTGCGCCACATTGGCATCATCGAGCGTAGTACGTAGCACGACGCACTGCTTCTGGTCGTCATGCGAATCCTCAGCCTGCAGGCTGAGCAGCACTGCTGACGATGACGGTCCACCATAGGTGAAGGTGATAGCGGTCTCCTTGTCCGCCTCAGCCTCAATAGGCTCCAGTTGTGTCACAGGGTTGTAGGTCGGATTCTCGGTTACGAGACGGACTGTCATACCGGTGTAGCGTTGGCAGCCTTCATTAATTACCTTTATGCTACCTTCACCATACGATACCACGAACTTCACGTAAGAAGCATATCTTGAGTCAGACGCATTAGGAGTTGACGACCAATAGTACCCTGATCCGTCGTACTCATAGAGAACCGACTCTGCTGTAGTAGCATCCGACGAAGAACCGGTGCGATAACATGCTGCCGGCAGGAAGACTGCGCCGACCTTTTCCATTTGCTCCCATTGTTCAGGGGTGTACTGATTGTCCGTGTAGTAGGTTTTAGATGAAGATAGTTTATAGTCATTGACTGAGCACGTTTTCCCCTCGTCTTTAACGGTTTTGAATGGGATCTCCAACGCTTTCACTTCCGATAACTTGTCTTCCGGAAGCAGGACAATGCCCTTTGTCTTGTCAATCGTTGCGAATCCGATGTGACAGCCTGATTCTAATAGCAGATAACGCCATTCTGCATCCGTCAATGTACGCCATCCCGCGTCATGGTCGGCTTTGGAAATGTAGTTATTACCCCAATCGTTGAAAGGTTCCGAATAATAAGATATTTCGGTGGTAATAGTTCTGTAGTCCTTACCCCAGCCGAGTAGGTCGAAATAACTCGAGGTAGAGGTGTACCAACTGGCAATTCGGTTGTTACCGGCTCCGATGTAATAATACTGCTGCTCGGCAAAACGGTTTCCATTATAACCGCATTGATAATTGCCCTTGGAGAAATGCACGGTTTTCGTTGCCGACACCTTGAACTCGCCCGGTAACACGCCTTGGCGCAAATCCGCAAAGGACAACAGACTTACACTGCTAATAAGCAGAAGAGTAAAGATTTTTTTCATAATACAGATGATTTGTTTTGCCTACTCACTTGTGGCTTTTCGGCTTTCTCCATATATAGAAATGTTTGTTTTCATTGTCGGTGACCGACAGCCCTGTGGGCATTTGCAAGGGTGCGAACCAGTCGCACCCTTGCAAGTACCAACAGATTACTCCTGCATGAGCAGTTGCATAACCACCTTGGCGGAGTAGGCGACGGGTGTGCCGGGGCCGAAGATAGCGGCTACGCCTGCCTTGTAGAGGAAGTCGTAGTCCTG
>CAMIZG010000030.1 GCA_946403215.1 uncultured Bacteroidales bacterium
AGGATCTGTATGCCGAAGCATCCGAAGCTGGTGCCGATGATGTCCTCCTGTGCAAAGAACGCCGCCGCATCGGGTGTCATGAACCATGCTACAGGTATAAGTACCAATCCGCTGATAGCCATCCATACGAAGATTGACTCTGCGTCCATCGAGTTGTTGGCAAACTTCATGAAGAAACCCTGCACACCCCAAGCAAAGAGCACGAGCACAGCCAGTACGATCCACAGCCATCCGCTGACGGGGCTACCCTCTTGACCTGTCTCAAGCGAGAGGAGCAGGATAGCAATGAGTGCCACGATGATGCCGGCTATCTGCCAGCGCGTGGCTTTCTCCTTGAGGAAGACGGCCGCCAAGGTGATCACGATCACCGGTGACATCGAGATGAACGGATAGATGATATAACTTGGGCCTAAGGTCAGCGCCTTGAATAGCACGAGCTGTCCGCCGGCACCTAACAGACCGACTGTGCAGCCTAATAGAGCCGATTTGCCGTCGCAGAGGAACTTACCTTTGTTGATGATCAGCGCCACGATAGCGCAGGGGATCATCGACAGTGCCCAAAGAATATACACCACGGTGTCAGGTATACCGTTCTGAATCTGGTAGCCCGAGAATGCTCCCCACACACCCCATGTAACAACGGTTATGAGGATGAATAGTAGCCAAAGTTTATCTTTCATGTTATTCCACATTTATAGTTGTCAGATAGTTGTAGCCTGTGTTTTCCTCCCAGCAGTTCTCGTTGGCGAGTCGGATGGAGTAGCGCGGATTGTTGTGGAGTGTGGGCTGTGGGTCGGGCAGATTGAGGTAGAGTTTGTACTCACCTGCTTTCTGGGGCTTGAAGGACACTTCAATAGTCTGCATCTCGTCGGTGTACCAGAAGCGCGGGTCTGTGTTTGGCACAACGCGATAGACATCATTGGCGTCAGCCGTATTGACGAGCAACATCTCGATATCACGCGGGTTCTTGGGGGCGGAAAAGCCTACATTCACCAGTCGTAGCTGCACCTTCAGGGGCTCGCCTGCTTTAGGATTCTTTGGGTAGCTTACGTCACGTCCTTCGAAGCGGTACCCTAACTGCCGGCGAATGTCATCCAAACAGCCTTGGGTATCCCAACCGGAAATCACTCCTTTGTGGTAACTGATGTTCAGATACGACATATGCATCTCGAGCATCTGGTTGATGGTGTTGGTGCAGTTGGCATAGTCTCCCGGCTTGTTCGACTCGCCGCCATAAATGGTATATTTGCTCTCGGCAGCCCAATAAGCGCGATCGCCGGCAAAAGTACCCATGTCTGAAGAGTTGGCCATAAAGGCATCGTCATGTCCCGCCAAACGCGCCTTAGGTGTTCCCGTAAAAGCTTCTGCTCGGGTAAGAGTATCAGCCATGGTCCAACCGTAGCATCTCATCTTGAATTTGGGCGTGCGCACGCATATCTGGCGTTCTTTTGGAAGTGCATCCAATAGCGCATCCAACACCTGACGATAAGGAACGAAATCGGAGTCTTTTGTCGGGTTGCGCTTGAACACTTTTGGGTTTGTGTAGTACCATTCTCCCCAAAAACCGATAAAGCCTGCCTCCATGGCAAAGATAACATCAGCATTCTCTTGGAGAATAGGTTTGAGTTGCGATATATGAAGCAGGATGGTATCCAACGGAGCCTCATAAGGTGCTTTGTCTTGCACAGGTTCAGAGGCATTGATGTACGAAAAACGTATAACACATTTGCAGCCGCCTTCGCGCAGTGCCTGCATATTTTGGCGCACTACATCCAGAAACGAATCCGGGATAGGAGTGCTCATGTAGTCTGTCAGGAAATAGTTGGTCAGAACCAGCGTGAATCCAAGGTCATGGATAGCCTCAACGCTGGTTTTTGTCATAGGTACAGGTTCAGGACTGAAGAATTCTTTAAACTGATGAAATCCGCGTTCCGGATTCGGGAAAAGGTCTTTTGTCGCCTGCAATGATACACAGTTCACGTCCTCCTCCGCCTCCGGCTTGGGAGCATCGGGTTTGGGTTTGCATGCTACCATAGCGCAAGCCAATAGAATAAAAAAGAAGAAATGGTTTCGCATAGCGCAAGTCTTTTACGAGATGTACGTTATTATAAAAAAATCTAATGGGAGACCGCCCATTGATGAGCGGCTCCCATTAGAACGATTAAGATTATTCAGCAACAGGAACTTCAATCATCGGAGCGACACCTTCTGCCGTCTTCTCAGGAAGTGCACCGGTTTCTACCCAGTCACCTTCCGAACTGAGCACTGCCACGCCTATCTTCACAGTATTGTTTACGATAGGTTTGCCAATCTTCATAATGTCGATCTTACCCTCGAGGCCAAGACGCTTAGCATTCGGGAATTCTTCCAGAATATACTCGTTTGTCTCCGGGCCGATTTCAACAGCTTCGCAAGAAGTCATGAAATTAACGGTGCCCGGCTCAAGCCATGCCCACTCTTCCACATCTTTTCCATAATTGACAGGATCGGTCAGATAGAGACCTGCGCTTTCAAACCGGTCAGTCCAGGTTGCCTCGATGAAACCGAGAATCGGAGTTGCGAAGTACCAAAGATTGCAGCAAATTGCGTCATCACCAAAGTTAAGCATGAATTGAACATGTTCGTTATAGTGCTCACGAACTACTCCGGCGCTATTTGAGTTAATGTCATCCACAACGTCACTGAGATCCAGATAGAAATAGATGAAGTCATCATCACGAACGAACTTAGCCTCACCTAGCCAACCGTCGTAAACGTCATCCTCATCGTGTTTGCAAATAGCTGCTTTATTGCCAAGGGCTTCCCAGTCAGAGAATTTGCCATCAATAACGATCGATCTCTTAACGAGGTTGATCTCGTCTTCATAAACGTGCTTTGCTCCTGTGCCGTTCTTTGCAGTCAGCGTAACCGTGTAATCGCCATATTTTTCATACACATGAACGGGGTTCTTTTCGGTTGATGTCTTGCCATCACCGAATTCCCATACAAAGGAAACTGCATTTTTCGATAGGTTCTCGAAGGTAACTTCCAAACCATCATCCGAATAACTGAACAAAGCTCTCGGATCTTCCTCTTTCGGTTTGCATGAGGTTGCAAGAACTGCCACCATGGCAATTAGGCTTGCGAATAAAAAACATTTCTTCATAATACTTAAAAATTAATTGGTTAATATAAAGGGTTAATGGGTTGTTGCAATAAAATATTAGTATCCAGGGTTTTGCTCAATATGACTTACAGACCACTCGCCATAAGGGATAGGGTACTGTATCTTATTGTCCCTGTAATCCACTTCCTCCCAAGGATGTACGCCACCGAACTTGCGGTTCATGTTGCGGCGATTGCGATATACATCGAACATGCGATGTCCCTCGAATGCCAACTCCATGCGGCGTTCATCCAGCACGATATCCAGTACATCAGTATAGCCATGCATGTTGTTGGAGAACATACCTTCTGCAGGGATGCCGGCACGCTTACGAATCATGTCCACATCGGCCAGCGCATCTGCATTCTTGCCGAGTTTTGCATTGGCTTCCGCACGATTGAGGATCACTTCAGCCCAGCGGAGGAATACCGGCGAAGACAGTTGCGGTTTGCCATCCTGGTAGCCGAACTTGGTTACCCAGTAGTTCGGGAAGCTATTACGTTTAATCATTGTTTTGGCAATACGAACCGGATATTTTGCTCCATTATAGGTCACAAAACCTTGCGGATACTCACCATTGATCAATTCAGTCACGATAGGCAACGTTGCACTGTAAACAGTATCATATTTGGCAGCTCCGCCCGATTTGATGGTATCAATACGCTCAATGATTCCGCAATAATTCTCTGAACCGACAACTTTCAGAACTCCTTCGATTTCAATACTCGACCCGATAGAATCCGGAGCGGCAAAGTACACTTTGTCCGTAGGATCGCTCTCTAGATACTGCGGTTTGATATAACTCAAACGTTTGTCATCCGGATAGCGGTTGTACAAGTCGAGCAAAGGATCGCTGCAATACACTTCACCCCAGCCGCCACCGTCGCCATTGAACATCGAACCGATGCTGGCTTGTCCGCGATCTTCAAGAGCAGTATGTGCTACGCAGAATAGTGTCTCTTTGCTGGTGAGCGCCTTTGCAAAATAGTTTTCATAGTCAGGATCCAAATAAGGTGTACTCATCTGATTGATAGCATAGAGTACGGAATCGTTCTTTTCCTCATAGAGATATACGCGGGAGAGCAGACCGAGAGCGGCATCCTTGGATGCATATCCGGCGTTGTCGCGTGACTTCGTCATAAGGGAAGCAGCCTTCCAGAGGTCAGCCACTACTTGGTCATATACTTCGCCTACGGTAGCACGGCGTGTCTCTGATGTGTTGGTGCTGGTGCGCAGCACAATACCCTTGTTGTCGCGACCGAGAATGTAAGGCTTTGCGAAGATGGTAGCCATGTGGAAATGGCACATAGCGCGGAGGAAGTACGCCTCACCAAGCAATTGGTCGCCATCTGTTGACTTGCCCTCTTCGAAATTCTCAATAACTGTGTTGACGGTAAAAATCACTTTGTAACCTACCCACCAGAACAGACCTACGTTCTTGAGGTTGTCGGTCATTTGGTAACATGTAGCCTGATACAGTGGGTCGGTAGTACGACCGGACAGACAAGTGTTGTCAGCCGGGAACTCAGCCATCTGCATATAATGGCGTACATAGGTGTTACTGGATGAGTATTCAATATATTCGTACTCCTCCTTGAGCATGGCGTAGCAACCATCGATGATGTATTGTGCGCCTGCCGGGTTGTTCATCAGCACATCCGAGTTCAACTCATCCGAGGGAAAGTAGTCGAGCTTGCAACTGCTGAAACCGAGCACTACTGCGAGTGCAAGGGTTAAATATATAAGTTTCGTTTTCATAATTATCAATCTTTAACTCGTTAATTCATTAATTCGTTAACTCATTAATTCGTTAGAACTCGATCTCAATACCTCCCACGATGTTACGTGCAACAGGGTACTGGTCGGCGTACATACCAGCCAGCGAGTAGGCGGTAGTGGTGATGCTGACCTCGGGATCCATGCCGGAGAACTTGGTTGCAGTAGCAATGTTGTCTGCCGATACATATACGCGGAGCTTGCTCATGTACTTCTTCGGAATAAGCGTAGCGCAGAAGTCGTAGCTGAGTGTGATGTTCTTCAGACGGAAGAAACTGCCATCCTCCAAATAACGTGATGAAACGTTATTGGACCCCTGGTTACCATTGAGCACAGCCTTGGGATGCGTTGCCTCATCGCCCGGGGTCTCCCAGCGTTTCCATCCTAGTTTAGAATTTTCGATGGAATACTGGCCATAACCGAGGTATGCACCATCGGCATCCAGTGCTTGGCGGTTGTAGTTATACACCTTGTTACCATAGGTGAAGTTGGTGTTGATGCTCAGACAGAGGCCTTTCCAGCTTACTTGGGTGTTTAGACCACCTTGGAAGAGCGGAGTAGCCTTTCCGACAACTTGCTCGGTAGCGAGTTTGTAGTTGTTGGTGGTTGTCTTGTTGCCATCCTTATCCACGATGTACCACAGCGGATCGCCATTGGCGGGGTCAACACCTGCCCACTCTTTAAGGTACCATGAGAAGATATCCTGACCTTCTTTAACCTGTTGGTTAACAGAGTTGGCGCTCTGGAGGAACGGGGTGTGGTTAGGCAGAGAGGTTACGCGGTTGCGGTTGAAACCGATGTTGAAGCCTATATCCCAGCGAACATCCTTAATCTTAAGAACCTGTGCGTCCAGACGGTACTCTATACCTTGGTTGCGTACCGTACCGGCATTTTTAGTTACTTCGAAGAAACCGGTGGACGGAGCCATAGGCACATTCAGCAGCAGACCTGTGTTGTCCGTGTTGTAGAGGTCGATAGACATATCGAAGCGATCAATGAAAGTGAGGTCAATACCCAAGGCAGCCATATTGGCTGTTTCCCAGCACAAGTCAGGATTACTCAAACGAGTCGCCACAGCTGTGGTCACATTCTGATACTTGGTATTGAGTGCATAGGTGGACAGGTACTTGTATGCAGGGATGTTGTTGTTACCCGTTATACCGTATGATGCGCGGAGCTTAAGGAAGCTGACAACTTTCTGATCCTTCATGAAGTCTTCGTTGGAGATGAGCCAGCTGGCTGCCACGGAGGGGAAGTAGCCTACACGGTGATTCGGCGCGAAGGTCGAGCTGGCTTCAGCACGGAAGGTGGCATTGATGAAGTAGCGCTTGCCGTAGTCATAACCGGCCTGAATGAAGGCAGCCCAGCCTGCACCCGGAACGTTGTACCCGGTCACAGCCTGCGGTACGGTAGCATTGAGGACATCAACACCAATCGGCATACCGGTGCCGGCAGCGGTGGTGTATTCGCTCTTCCATAAACCATACTCGAAGCCTACCATACCGTTGACAGAATGAGCACCCCACTGGTATTGTGCCTTCAAGATGTTGGTCGTTCCGAACGAGTTGGACTGATCGTGCGACTCCTCAAGATAGCCATCCAAATATTCAGGATGGAAAGTACGCGGATCCTGATAAGCCGTCCACTTGCCATGACTATGCGAGAAACGGTTGCTGGACTGGAGAGTCAACCAATCGGTAATATGGAAATTCAATTGCAGATCCACGCCCATGCTGAGACCTCCGCCACGAGAATAATCGTACAAGGAATTATGAAGTGCATTCCATTTGTCTTGCGAGTACCATTTACTGCCATCCGGACGTCTGGCGGAATTGATAAACACCAAATTTCCGTCTGCATCATACGGGTTATCCCACGGCAGTTTGGTATAGGCGTCGTTCATCATTCGCCATGAAGCCTCGCTCTCGGATTTGGATTTGTCAAAGTATGCGTTCACCTTCATGTCAAGCCATTTGGCAACTTCAGCGTTGAGGTTAACACGACCGGAGAACTTCTCAAAGCTCGTGTTGATAAATGTACCGTCTTGCTTGTAGTAGTCGAACGATGCATAGTAACTGAGTTTTTGACCGCCACCTGCAACAGAAATGTAATAGTTCTGCGTAAGACCATTCTTGAAGAAGTAGTCTTTCCATGTATAATCCTGATCGATCAAGGATGCGGGAATCTCGCTATTGATGGATGAGCCCTTGAAGCCTTTGTCCTTGTACATCTGTTTTTGGTAGCTGTACAATTCCTCTGACTTCATCATTACGAAATTGCCGAACAGCGGTTGGGTAGATCCAACCGTAGCGCGAGCGGTAATACGTGCTTTCTCGTTGCGCTTGCCCTGCTTGGTGGTAACAACGATTACACCTCCTGCTGCGGCTGCACCGTAGATACCCGTTGCACCGGCATCCTTGAGAACGGAGATCGTCTCTACGTCGTTGGGGTTGAAACTACCGCCCATCACACCATCGACTACATAAACAGGGTCGCTGGCTGCGGTGATAGAACCTGTACCGCGGATGCGGATCTGTGCTCCTGCGCCCGGTTGGCCGGTGGAGTTGCTGATTTGTACACCGGCCACCTTACCTTGAAGCATATTACCTACATCGCTGGTGGTTACGTCAGTCAGCTGGTCGGCTGATACGGAAACGACAGCAGAACTGAGCTCGGCACGCTTGACAGCGGAGTAACCGAGGGATACAACCTCTTGCAGTTGCTGGGTGTCGGATTCCATAATTACGTTCATTGTTTCCACGGCGCGCACCTCGATTGTCTTATAACCGATGTACGAGAATTGCAGAACGGCCTTGTCGGGTACAGTGATCTCGAAGTTGCCGTCGAAGTCAGTAATGGTGCCGCTGGTGGATCCTACAACCAGGACACTTACGCCAATCAGAGGTTCCGAGCCGTCAGCATCGATAACCTTACCTTTTACTTGGATATCAGCAAAGGCTGAAACAGCAAGCAATAGGCTGAAAAAGATTGCTGGAAATCGTTTCATGGGTTTATTCGTTTTGTGTTAGTTTGATCAAATAGTTGCGTTCAAAGGTGACGTCGATGTGCGGGTCGGCACCGTTGACCTCAAAGCTGCGCGGCTCATCGGCGGTGTACTCAATGGCCGTGTAGGTCTTCGCGGAATCCAGTCCGCGGAGCTCCAACTTGCCGCTGTAGGAGGGAACAGGCACGCTGGCTGCATCTATATGCTCGGGATCCATGGCGCCCTCGGGGGCAACGGGATCAACGTAGAAGGCGTAGTACAACGCATCGTTCTGACGGATGACGTGTGCCTCCGGGTAGTCGAAGCCCCAAGTGTATAGGTTGAGGTACTCGCCACGGGCGAGGTTGTGCTCCTTATAGATCTTCACCCACTTGCGGATGAGTGCCTCTTTCTCCGGCGTCAGCTTGAACGGACCTTCCGTCCAGTCGGGGTTGTCCTCCGGATAGGTGAACTTCGTGCCGATAACCGAACCGGTACCTATCTGCGAAGCGAAGTCGTTGCCGCCGTCGGTGAGCTCCACATGGTCGCCGTAGTAAGCAAGGTCGGGAGCCATAGCGGCATAAGCCTTGCGCTTCATGCGTACCTGACGCGAGGACATCGGGTCAGAGGCTACGGCTTGGTTGATCTGCGGGATGATCCAGTAGTTGACGGCGCAACCGCAGGGGCAGATCTGGATAACAGCATCGGGTTTGTACCCGCGCGTTTCCTTATATATCATCGCGTAGTAGTTCGGCATGAGTTCCGGTGCCTGATTTGGGTCATCCAGACCGCTGGCTTCACTATAGTCAGGCAGACAGCAGTTCAGATGCTGACCGTCAATCTTCAGGCCGTCGAAGTTCCACGTAAGGATGAACATCTTGAGCAGATCCTTCGTATAAGCCTCGGTTACCGGGCTGAGCGGCGAAAGATACCAGCTGTCCCACCAGGTGATGTATTCCGGAGCCCACTCCTTGGTACGAAGAAGTATCTCAGGGTGCTCCTTCAGAATCTTTGTGCCCGGGTCGGCAGCCAGCGGTGCCCACCACAATTTGGCTTTCAGGCCACGCTTGTGGCACTCGTCGGTGATGTGGCGCATATCCTTGTCGCCACCGGGGAAAAGCTCATTGGTATTCCAGTCGCCTTCGGCAATCTGATAGCCGTCATCCACATCCACCCACTTGAATCCTAACTCAGCCACCTTGTCAAGGGTTCCTAACACCATGTTCATCTTGAACGGACGTCCGTAGCCCCAGGCGCACCATACGGGCTCGAACGCTTCGGGCTCGGAAGGTTGCATCCGGACGCCGAGATTGGCCTGCATGTAATCGCTGAAGATGCGCAGAGCGTTGAAGTAGTCACCTTTGTGCTTCAGGCGGAACGCCTTGAAGCAAGTGAGCGTGTCGCCCTTGGCGAGCTCAATAGGCTCGGGCATATCGTAGTGCAGGCAGGTGGTAACGGTGTTGCTGTAGTTCTTCCACTCTACGGGCATGGATATCATGCGCAACACAGGTTCAAACAGGCCTATAGCTATACCGCCATCACGCTGCCAAAGGTCAGTAACCGGAATACCTCCGCCGTAGTCGGTGTTGTTCATGCCAAGGTAGTTCTCCTTGCAGAATCCCGGGGTGACGGGAAGCACCCAGTCCATACGTGCTGCCGAACTGGTGGGCTGGAGCGACCATACGACACTGTCCTTCGCCTCTATCTCCGTGCGGCAGAGTTCGTAACCCTGAATAGTAACAGGCTTGCCGAGATTGATGAAGCGGGTCTCGATAATCTCCAGACCGGGCACACCTGCCACCGGCGTTACTGTCTGCTGCTTGATAACATGCAGACCGTTCTGCTGATATGGGAACGACTGCATGTCGGCTTCGGCGCAGATGAGGCGCTCGGTGTCGGGCTTGGGCTGGCAGGCAACCATCAGGGCTGCAATGCCGAACAGATATAGGATGCGATGTTTCATAGCAGTTTCTTTCCAGTTGTCTAGACGTCTAGTCAGCTAGTCGGCTAGTTATTTATACTCATTGAGAATTCTCAACGCATTGTCTCGATAGATCTTCCTCAGCACCTCATCCGGCAGGTTGAAGCCCGACAGCGCCCAGTGGTAGTTGTACTCCGGAACGTAGAAGTGCTCGTCGTTGGTCTCCAGCACACGGAAGATGCCATGATACATATCCGCCTCCATACCATTGTCAGTACCGAACAGCACGCGGTCCTGATACTTGATGAGGAAATCACGCGTTGCACGAGGTGTGTGTGCGCTCTCAGCCACACGGGCACTGATATCTACATACAGGTTAGGATATTTGTCCAACAGTGCACCCAGACGTGGCCAGTCGTGCGACATATTCAGGTAGTGGCAGGCGATGAAAAGCGTGCCGGGGTTCTGGCGCACAGCGTTCTCGAAGCTCATCATCAACTGGTTGTAACCCAGGCAGTTGGTAGTGTCCACGTGCCAACAAGCAGCGTTGGGCAGACCGTCGTTGTCGGCATCCATTGGCAGGTACATCCAGATGGGTTCGGCTATATGGATGCTGATCGGCATCTTCAGTTCACCGGCCTTGGCTATCAGCGGCTGTACTCGCGGGTCGTCAATATGTATTCCTGCTCCGTCAGCGGGACGTGCGTAGGTGTCACCTTCGCCCTTGTCGCCCAATTCGCCTACACCGGTAGCGCCCATCGCCTTGCAGCGCTCTAGAGCAACGATGCCTTGTGCAGGCCATTCGGGAGAGTCGATGCCCGTGTAATCAAAGCAGCACCAGAAGCGGAACCGATCTTTGTATGGCGCGTAGAGCTCCACCACCTCGTCGAACGGACGACCGATCCATGAGCAGTGCATGATAGCCGTGTGCTCCACGCCAACCGCATCCATTACCTTGACCCACTGAGCAATCTGCTCGGGCGACTCGACATAGTCGTGGGAGTGCATATCGATGATGGGGAACTTGGCGCGCGTCACTTCCGTTGTGGGGATGTTGTTTGCAACAGAGGGGAAGAAGTCGCGTACAAGCACCTTATCTGCCGGTGAAGCGTTATCAGCACTTTCTGTTTGTCGGTTGCCGCAAGCTGCAAGTACCATTGTTGCAGCGAAAAGGTAGAGTAAATGTCTTTTCATGTTGTTTCGGTTCGTTTTCGGATAGCTGCTGCCACAAAAAGCCCCAGTATCTCAATTTTGCATGCAAAGTTACAATTTTTTTTTGTATTTTCCATATATTTATATATGCTCTAAAGCATATTTTCGGAAGGTAGGTGACTAAGATATATAAATTCAATAAATTACGTTACGAATTTGTCGTTTCGGAATGTTTCGAAAGTGAGGAACGAAACTTTTTTATTTGCAAATGTCATTTTTTTTTCGTAACTTTGCAAGCGGAAACAAAATCCGTACTCTGAAAAACATCCACTGCTATGAACTCATCATCAGCTAAAGAACGCAGGGCGCTTATTATGCGCATGCTCGAACAGAAAGAGGAGATACTCGTCACTGACATCAGCCGAGAAACAGGCATCTCCGAAGTTACGATTCGCAAGGATTTGACTATCCTGCAGAACAGGCATCTGCTTCTGCGCACCCGCGGGGGGGCAATGCGTCGTCCTGTGGAGAACACCAACGAAGAGGCCACAATCGATCGCAAACGGATGTTCAATATCAAGGATAAGGAGCGCATCGGCGAGGAGGCCGCCAGGATGATTAAGGAAGGTGACTTCATTATGCTGGACTCGGGTACCACGACTCTGGAGGTGGCGCGCCACTTGGATCAGTTCCGCCACCTGCGCATATTGACCAATGCCATGAACATTGCCACCGAGTTGATGCAGTACAAGCGATTTGATGTAGTGCTGCTGGGCGGTCATGTGCGCGTGAACAGTCAGTCGATGGTGGGACCGGTAGCATTGTCCGTGCTGAAGAACTTCCGAGGCTACAAATTGTTTCTGGGCGTGGACTCATTCTCGATTGAGAATGGAGTGAGCACCCCTGATCTGGAAGAGGCACTGCTTAATCAAATGATGGTTCAGCAGGCCGGGAAAGTGATAGCCGTATTTGACTCGTCGAAGTTCAACAAGCGCAGTTATGTGCATGTGGCTGACGTTAAGGAATTGAACTGCATCGTTACTGATCGCGCTATGCCCGTGGGATTGCATGCCAAACTAAAGGCTGCCAATGTGGAGGTTAGACTCGTCTAATCCCGTTATCTATCTTTTATCGCTCCGTTTCCGCTCTTTTATACATCTTTTTTCGACCCAAACACGTAAACGACACGTAAACGACACGATAACGACACGTAAACGAGACGTAAACGAATCGTAATCGAAACGTAATCGGGTACTACTTTTATCCTACTGTAATTTGATGAGCATCGACCATATATGGGCGATCAAAAACCACCGGCTGCAACATATATGCCAACAAACAAGCCTCCGCATGTGCAGAGGCTTGTTTTCTATTCATCATCCTTTGTCAGGATGAGTATGTCGGCAAAGGATTGCTTATTGCAGTTGTCCTTGTGCGTTGAACATCTGGCCGTCGCGGATGATGAAGAGCTGACCGTTCATGATCACCTTCTGAGCCTTAACGGCAGCAGCGGTGTTGTCAATAGCGGTCGTAACCTCTTTATCTTTCGAGAAGAATACGTTGTCAACAAAGAAGCCTTGAACAGATGCGTAGTTGCACCAGCCGATCTGCTGAATCTTCGTCAATTCGAGCTCCGAGAAGTCGAAGTCGAGGTTGTTCCACTGATTAGCAACCAATGTCTCGGTTATGCGGTGATACGGAGCCTCATCAGCTGTACCCTGCTGTACAGGATAAATCTCAATCGTACCGGCAGCAAGCGGATAGATGCTCATGTGGAGATACGGATAGTCGGTGAGATCCTGCAACTCGAATGCCCAACCGAAGGAAGCGTCAGCATCAGCTGCACCGTAGAAGATTACATTGTCGCCTTCTGCCAGTTCGCCTCTTGCGATAGGAGCACCCTTCCACCAAACCTGCATGTAGTCGATAGGAGTAACAGCCGGTTCGTAAGCATCGGAGAAGAGTGACTTAACATCCTCGGCGGCGAAAGCGGGAGCTGCATCAGCAGCAGGAGCCTCAAGTGTGGTTACCTCAACAGTTACAGGATCAGCAGCGTTGCCGCTGTCGTCAGAAGCGATAACCGACAGGTTGTACTTCGTTCCTGCCTTCAGGCCGGAAACAGTGATGACAGCCTCAGCACCTGAACCAGCAGCACCTGTGCCAACGATAGTCTCGCCGTTCTTAACGGTAAATGCAACAGCACCGGATTCATCGGTAGCTTTAGCCTTGATTGTAGCGCTGAAGTACGAAGCAGCGTCCAGAGTAGCCGTGAAGGCTGTAGGAGCGGTCTCGTCAACATACGGAGTTGTACGATAGAAGTATACGTTGTCAATCGACAGGTCAGTCAGTGCACTGTAGTTCGTGAACTGGTTCTGGAAGATATCAGCCAGATTGAATGTCGGAGCAGCTGCCAAGAGGTCAGCAACAGGAATATCAATCGAGTTCCACTTGCCTGCTTGAACAGTGAGTTCTACAGCAGCAACCACGGTGGGGTTCGGCGATGTCGGACCCATCTTGAGCGTAGCGTCATTCGACGGCCAGATGTCCACGTGGATATACTCCATAATCGAAGCAGCGATGTCACCAAACTGCCAGCCAATCATACCGGTCATACGGCCGTTGTAGTGGAGGAACTTGTTGCCATCAATATTCTCTTCGGTCAGAGTGGGCCAATCCCACCAGCCTTCGTTGTAGCTGTTCAGCGAAGCCGGAGCGAAGGTATAGGTGTCAGAATACAGGCTCTTAACCTGGTCAGCCGGCCATGTGGGAACAGGAGCAGCCTCTGTCGGAACAGCGGAGATAGCTTTCGGCCACCAGCGCGGGTCGCCGAGATCGCTTTCTTCAGTACCGGCACCAAGAGCAGGAGAGTCCTCAAGCAGAGTGAAGTCACCATTGGCTGCATCTTTGAACTTCGGATCTTTGTCGTTAATACATTTGTCATTTCTTACGACATTTCCCTGCATTCCCCAATTGGAGTCGGTTGTGTAGTTGTAAACAAGGACGTTATTAGCGTTAACAGCGTCACGGATGGCTCTAACGGAGGAAGCACCCGGAGCAGATAGAGCGAAAATGCAATTGGAAACAACAGCAGTGGGTGTTTTAACTTTGCCCACAGCTGCATAGTCCGTGTTCATTGCCAGAACATCATAGAATGTACAATGGTCAACGAGGAGTGATCCGGCAGTGGCACGAACGTCTATGACGCCTGCGCTATAACCTGACTCCGTAGATACATTAGCAAAGGTGGAGTTCGTAACTTTTACATTTGCCTCAGCAGTCTGCTCAAGAAAAATAAAGCTCTTGTTGATGTTGTGAATGTAGCAATTGTTAACATTTACCGTGCCCAATACGCGGGATGTGGTGCTGCGAATGATAGCAGCGTTTTGTGTCCAACCATAGAACTCACAACCATCCAGAATGACGGTTTTTCCATCTAAGTTTTCATCTGCGGGAACGATAAGGTTTTCATAGGAATTAACATCGCATAAATGCCCGCAATCGAATTTAATATTGACGAACTTTGCTGTCGCACCCGCCTTTAAGCGAACAGGCACCTTCGGTTGAAGAATAACCTCAGCACCTTCGGCAGCACGTACCGTTATGCTCTTACCAGTGAATGCGAGGTAGTTTTCAGGCGACTCAACATACGTACCTTCAGCCATGACGATTTCGTCACCGTCACCGGCAGATTCAAGTGCTTTGCGCAGAGCATCTGGTGTGCCGTTGTTGATGTCGATGACATTTCCTGCGTTTGCTACGAATGCTAATAGCACGGCAACAAATAATGAGAAAATCTTTTTCATGATTTTAAAAAATTAAAATTTAGTTATTAGATTTGGTTAACAAACAGTTATTTTGTGTATTTCAGAATAGGTATCTCCCGAGTTAAGTCCGGTTTGATATCGGCTGGCCTCTAATTTACCCCCGATGAAGTCTCACAAGTATGATGCATTCAACGGATGGGCTCTTGCCTTAATTTGAAAACCAATACAAAGATACAACTTTTTTTTGAAATATGCAAATTTTTCTTAGTGAAAATATACTTTGGATGCAAATTTTCGTTGTTTTTCTCGGAAACGGGGATTTTTTAGTCAACAATTACCCAAATTACCATCAATGCATGTTGAAATGAAATTTGGATAATTGTTGACTAAAAAGCGTTAATTGTTACTTGACTATTTCGCCGAGCATGTTGTAGGTCTTGCCGTCACGCTGGATGAAGACCTGACCATTGCGGATGAACTTCTTACCTTCGCGGATGACAGGCTGGATTGTCTCCTCATAGCCGGTAGGCATAGTGTGCGGCTTGGTTCGGCGGACATTGATGGTGTTGAACACCTCCGTATTGCCGTCGGCATCCGTCTTGTAGGTGATTACTTCTATGCCATTGTCCGTTACGTTGAAGCGGCTGTAGCTCGGCGTCTTGGGCTGACCAAACTTGGATGTAAAGAGGTCGAAGTAATTCTTTACATTGTGGTGCTGCCAGTCAAACCACTTGGAGCGATCCTCCGTGTATTGGCTTTCGTAAGTAGCGCGCGGTTTCGGGCCGTACCGTTTTTCGCCGCAGGTGGCGCCAATGAAGTAGAGCGTGCCTTCATCGGTGGTGAATGTGCCGCCTTCCAGACCGGTCATGTTCTTATAATCCTCTGTATTGTCTTTATTTGTTCCTTCCGGCTTAACTCGTACAGTGTCCGTAACTGAACCTTCCACTACGGTCCAAGTATCCGGGTTAACCGGACCGATTACCTCATAGCAGTGGTCGTGGCCCTGGATAGCCAGGTCGATCTCGCACTCCTTGAGCACAGGCAGCATCATCGCGCGGAGCAGCGGTGCATCGCTGTCCAGATAGTGGTCAGCTCCGGAGAAGAGGTTCTTGTGCGCCACAGTAACACGATACTTGGCATTCGGGTATTTGGCAATCTCGGATTTGAACCAGTTGCGTACATCGTTGGATAGATAGGTAGAAGTCATGTTCTGCTCACTGCTGCCCGGAGCATGCCACCAGTCCTCCACCGAGTAAACGAGGAAGAGCACGTCGCCGTACTGGAAGCTGTAGGTCACGCCGTGGAACTGCGGCTTGGTGGTAGCAATCTCGAAGAAGTTGTGATCGGTATTGAAGTGGTAGTCGTAGTTTCGGTTGTCGCTTACGTCGTGGTTGCCGCCCGTGGGAACAAACGGCATTGCCTGCAGTGCCGGTCTCATGGCGCCTTCGAACCAGCGCTCCCACTGCCACTCGGAGTTGGTGTCTTCATCATCGGGAGCGTCGGAGTCGCCGGTCTCCACGAAGTCACCCGGGAAGAGGCAGAACTTGGCATCAGCAGCGTTCTTTGCCACTGACCGTGCGCTCTGGTTGGCCGATGATATATATAGCGCATTGTGAATATGGCTGTCGGTCATATATACGAATGAGAAATCGCCTTGGTTGTCCTCCTGTGTGCAGAACTGACCAATCTCACTCCAGTGTCCGGCGTAACCAACGCGCCAGCTATAGGTCTGTCCGGGAGTCAGGTTCTCGGCGAGAGCCTTGTGGCTGACATAGGTGAAGCGTGTGCTACGCGGCAGACCGGCTGCGGTACAGATGTCGTATTTCGGACTCTCTGTAGCCTGAATAGGCGTATAGTGCAGCGGAATAGTAGTGGTGGCATCCGCAGTGAGCGTCATCAGACAGTCGCATGTCTCGAAATCTTCAGCCGTAGCGTTGGCTTTCGAAACGAGTTGCACTACACCATCTGTTATGTCGCCGTTGGTGAACCAGCAGAAGCCCATGTGGGTCTTCGGGTCACCATTGAAGGTGGCAATCTGGTTGTATGGCTCTTCCTTGCCAATGAGTGCGTCCTGCTTCTCCTTGAGGGCAGCCAGTCGGGGTGTGAAGATGGCCTCCTGCTCTTCCGGCGTGTAATCCAGACTATCCAGACGCGCTTCCTTCTTTGCCACAAGGAACTCGATGAAGCTCGGGATCGTGTAGTCCTCTATCTTCAGCTTGTCAGCTTCCAGCACCTCGTTGGGGTAGATACGTGTGCGGATAATAACCACGGCGGTGTCCTTGTACGCCTCGTCGGGTGTCTTGGCGCGAACCACCGTTTTGCCAACCTTGACGCCGGAAACCAGTCCGTTGTTGACTGTGGCAACAGACTCATCGTCGATCGACCATACGAGTTGCTTGTTGGTGGCGTTGGCCGGCTTGAAAAGTACGGCTACCGCCTGCGATGCATCGTAGGCAATTACCATAGTATCCTGAACGAAGATGATACCTTCCACCGGCACTTCCGCAGCTGCGGGGTTATACTCATAGGCACCGATGTCAATGCCGTTGCCGATAGGACGGATCTCACCGGCGATGTCTGTAGCAGGAGCCTGAGTCGAGGTGCCTTTGTCAATCAGAACGGTTGATTTCTCTGTAAGTGAAAAATCGGCATACTGCATCGCCAAGATTTCGCTTTCAGTAGTCGGCGCACCGACAAACGCGGTCGGGTTGCCGAAATTCGGGCCATCTGCTGCAAAATTGTCAGCGGGCAGTGAAACCGTGATGAATTTGGAAGATGACGTACCTTCGTCAGCTATGTTGCCTTCGGCCGTACTGCTGCTGGACAGGTAATTGGTTTTGTCGTTGAATCCGGCTGCCGATTTGTTACCCCAGAAGATACAGTTGTATGTCTTGCCGCTGGAGCTGGTGTAAATACCAGCGTATTCCGATGAGTAGTTGTTACATACCGTACAGTTGATAACAATGCCTCCGTTCTCGATAGCGCCCTTGGCTGATGCCTCAATAATCGTGTTGTTGTGGAACAGGCAGTTGCGGATGATAGCATTGGTCGATTTGTTGCGGACAACGGCTCTCTTGCCTTTGCAGCCGCGGAAGATACAATTCTCGATGGTTGCATCACCGTTGTTGTAGATAGCAGCGCCGTAGTTGCCTTCGCATAACTCGAAAATACAATTGCTGATAACCGGTCTATTCGGCTTTCCATCGTTGTTTTCAAGGAAAATAGCACCGGCACCTTCACCGCTTGTGCTTTTGCAGTTGCGGAACGTACAACGGTTGATCGTCATGTTACTGCGCAGGAAGAGGGTGCCTGTGCCCCATGCTCCGTTATTCACATTTTGCACGGTGAAACCTTCAATCAGAACAGGATCACTATACGTTGTACTTTTGTTAATCAAGTATGAGTTGTAATCCGTTCCGTCGATGATAGATACATACTTGTTGATGTCACGTTCGCCGGTCTCAGCGTTGTAACCGCCCTTGATAGCTACGCCATTGGCAGGGCTTACCTGTTGCTTGTACGTACCCTGTGCCACCAGTACTTCGTCGCCGACGGCACATTCTCCGAGCGCGGAATTGATAGATCCCAGTGCATTCGCCCAAGAAGTACCATTTCCCGTACCATTAGGTGTTACGTACACACTTTTTGCTGACGCGCACAGCGCTGCCGTGCAGAGCGTCAAAAGGAATAAAAGTCGTTTCATGATAGTTGTATATTAGGGTTGATCAATTCATTGTAGGCACAGTGTGCGGTTTGGTGCGCACCACCTTCATCGTGTTGTACAGCGTCGCGTTGCCTTCGTCATCATCGGCGGTGTAAGAGTTGAACTCGATGCAATCGTCCTTGACAGTAATCTTGGTGAACGATGGCTTGCCGGGTTGACCGAACATGCCGGTGAACAGGTCGAAATAGTTGTTGACGTTATGTTTTCCTTTGGTCAGTTTGGCTGGATCCGGTTCATAGTCGGCCTCCATGCGTGCACGAGTGTGCGGACCATAACGTTTGCGGCCGCAGGTAGCGCCGATGAAGTATAGTGTACCATCATCTGTGCGATACGTACCGCCCTCGTAGCCGGTCATATTCTTCTCTGTACCTCCTTCACCTTCAACTCGGTCGGAGATAGCATCCAAGATAGGCGTGCAGTTGTCGGGGTTAACCGGACCTATAACTTCGTAAGTGTGGTCATGTCCCTGCAAGGCGACGTCAATTTCGCAGGCCTTCATCGTCGGTAGCATGCATGCACGGAAGAGCGGCGGCTCCTCATCGGTCGAGTGGTCCGAACCGGAGAAGAGATTGAAGTGCGCGAGGGATATGCGGTACTTAGTGTCGGGATTCTCTGTCACAGTCTTGCGGAACCAGTAACTTACGTGGTCGGTAAGATAAACAGATGTCTTGTTTGCATAGCTATACGCGTCACGCCAGAAATCCTGCATGGAGAACACCAGGAACAGCGCATTGCCATAAACGAAGTTATACACGATGCCTTCAAACTGCGGTTTGTTAGTAATCGAGTAGTTGAACTCATTGTCTGTATTGAAGTGAAGCGTATAGTTGATGTTTGGGCTGTCATCATGGTTGCCGTCAGTCGGTGCGAGGGGCATCTGCATGATAACGGGGTTGAGTGCCTCTTCAAACCAGCGTTCCCACTCCCACTCGCTGTTTGCTATAGTACCATCCTCCACAAAGTCTCCCGGGAAGACGCAGAAGCGTGCCTCGGGTACGGTTTTAACCGCAGCCTTGGCGCATCGGCGAGCATCGTCGATATACACCTGGTTCATAATATGACTATCCGTCATGTAGATGAACGAGAACTCGCCCTGACTGGCATCCTCGGTGCGGAAATGCGCGATAGAACTCCAGTGTCCGGCGTAGCCGCATCGCCATGAGTAGGCTGTTCCGGGATTGAGACCGGTGGCTGTAGCTTTGTGGCTGATGTATTTGATTCTTAGAGTCTTTGCAAGAGAAGTGTGCGTAGCCAGATAAGCGCAAATGCCGGTGTAGCGAATGCCTTTCTTTGTGCGTGTGGTCTGTGCAGGCACGGTTAGCACGTCTCCGGCATCAAAGTCCGCCTCTGTGGCGTTCTCCTTGGCTATGATTTGCACTTCGCCGTCGAACACACTATCGTTGGTGAACCAGCAGAAGCCCATTCGTGTCTTCGGGTCACCGTTGAAGGTGGCTACCATGTTGTATGGCTCGGTCTTGGGAACGAGCTCTTTGATCTTCTGGCGCATGGCTTCTTTGTTAGCCTCACTGGAATCTTGGGAACATTTGAAAATGGCAAGTTTGAGTGCCGTAACACTCGGAACGGTCCAATCAGCAATCGTGTACGCTGAGTCGGCACGTTCCCATTCTGTCAATGGTACGTACGGCTGAGGTGGGTCAGGATTTTCTTCTTCCGGTTTTGGCTCTTCCGGTACATTGGGCTTGCAGCTTGCAAAGAATGCTACACAGCAAATCATCAGAAGGTAATAGATCTTTTTCATCGTATGATTGATTTAAAATATGATCATTTCTCAATTGTCACGGTGTTGAATAGTTCAATCCGTCCGTCGGGCAGCACCTTGAAGGTTTCTAACAATAGGTCTTTCTTCCTTACTGTTACGCGCGTGTAGGAAGGAGCGCCGGGCTGGGCGAACTTGCCGGTGAACAGGTCGAAGTAGTTATCCACCTTGTGAATATGCTTCGAGGCCTCCATCTCCTCACGTGTGAGCGGCGTGTAACGCTTTGCGCCGCAGGTGGCGCCGATGAAGTACAGCGTACCTTTGTCCGCCGGTTTGCGCGTGTCGGGATCAACAGGACCGATGACCTCATAGCAGTGGTCGTGACCTTGCAGCACGAGGTCGATGCCACAATCCTTCATCACGGGTAGCATCGTTGCTCGGAGCAGCGGCGTCTCTTTGTCGCGCTGGTGGTCGGAGCCGGAGAACAGGTTCTTGTGCACCAGTCCCACGCGCCATGTGGCTTCGGGGTGGGCAGCTACCTGACGCCGCATCCAGCCGCCCAGATCGCGCTCCAGGTACTCCGAGGTGCCTGCCTGATAGTCGTACTCGCCGCGCCAGAAGTCCTGCATCGAAAAGGCGATGAGCTGCATGTCGCCGTAAGTGAAGCTATAGTTGATGCCCGCGAACTGCGGACGAATCTTGCTCTCTTGGTTGAACGTCGTATCGGTATTGAAGTGGTAATCGTAATTGAGCAGCGGTGTGTCGTCGTGGTTGCCGTCGGTCGGCACCAGAGGCATGCGCATCAGTACGGGTTTCATCGCCTCCTCAAACCAGCGTTCCCACTCCCATTCGCTGTTGTTCTCTGTGCCTGTATCCACAAAATCGCCGGGGAACACGCAGAAGCGTGCATCCCGCTCATAGCGTGCCACCGCCTCGGCACACAGGCGCGCGGCATCAATATATTCCTGATTCTGAATATGACTGTCAGTCATGTAGATAAAACTGTACTCGCCCTGCTCGGCATCTTCGGTACGGAAATGCCCGGTCTCACTCCAGTGCCCTTCAGTGCCTACGCGCCAGCTATACTCTGTTCCCGGCTTCAGGTCTGTTGCTACCGCCTTGTGGCTCACATAGCGGAACGACGTGTTCTTGTCTATCCACGCGGCATTCAGTACGCCCGAACTGGAAATAGCGTAGTGCAGCGGTGGAGTGGTGGTTGCCGTTGCCGGAAACTCCAGCCTCTCCCCTCTCACCTTTAGTCTCTCACCTCTGATCTCCCACAGTTCCACCACACCTTCGGTTACACCCTCGTTGGTGAACCAGCAGAATCCCATGCGTGTACGCGGATCGCCATTGATGGTTGCCACCATGCAGTAGGGTTGCTGTTTGTCCACGAGCGTCTGGGTGCTGTCTGCCAGGAACGCCATGAACGAAGGCACAGTGTAATCCTCCGAACGATAGACGCGTCCTCCTGCACTCCGTTCGCAGGGGAACGTTATACGGCCTGCCTGTTGGTCGCGCTGCGAGGCGGGCGGAAGAGTGGCTATACGTCGGGTAGGGGAGCCTATGTTGTAGTCCGCTGCAAGCATGATAGCCTCTTCGGCATCCGTGGTCGGCACGCCGGCAAACGTGCTCGGGTCACGGAAGTGCGGACCGTCAGTTGCCTCGTTATCCCTATGCAGCCATGGATGGCTGAAGAAGTGCGCCTCAAATCCCTCGTCAGCACGACTCTCGCCGGACTCGCTCTCGTCAGATATATAGTTCGACGGATCGACAAATCCGTACTCGTTTCGGTTGCCCCACATGGTGCAACTATACACCGAACTCTCCGAGTGGATGCCTCCGTAGCGGTCGCCGTAGCAGTTGGCTATGGTGCAGTGGATGAGCGTGCCGTCGAAGTTAGCCGCACCGCCGGCATCCGGCCAGTAGTGACCTGTAGCCGAGCAGTTGTGGATGAGGCAGTCTTCAAGCTTGGCGCCCAACGCCGAGGCCTCAGGCAGATCACCCTTGATCAGCACCCCGCCGCACTGCTCGCCGCTGCAGCCGCGAACGGTGCAATGACGCATCGTCACTTTGCCGCGCAACCATGCCGCACCGCCACGCTGGCTGTGACGAGCGTTCTGAAGCACAAAGTCCTCAATGAGCGTGGGCTGCCGGCAGTCTTGCTCGCAGGTAATGAGCCGTGTGCCCAGATTCGTGCCGTCCAGGATTGTTTTTCGCGCATGCTCGCGATAGCGGGGTAGAGGAGCATATGCCTCACATCCGCCGATGATGGTTATGCCTTCCTTCAGCGTAATACCCTCGCGGTACAAGCCCGCCTCCACCAGCAGTGTGTCGCCTGCTTTGCAGTTATCTATCCCCAAACGAATGGTCCCCTGAGCAGTCTCCCAACTCCTGCCGTCCTCACGATCATCACCGTTCGTACGTACGTACCACGTAGCCGCTGACGCATTCAGCGCCAGCGTTACGAG
>CAMIZG010000031.1 GCA_946403215.1 uncultured Bacteroidales bacterium
TCAATGAGGAGATCAACCCTGCTCTTACCGGCTACGAGAAAGGTCAGGAGACCGAGCTCGGTGCAGTGAACGTGATGACCGGTATCTATACAGGTCGTTCGCCTAAGGACAAATACATCGTAATGGATGCTAACTCGAAAGACACCGTTTGGTGGACTTCTGACGAGTACAAGAACGACAACCACCCCATGAGCGAGGAGGTTTGGGCAAAAGTAAAAGAGTTGGCTATCAAGGAGCTGAGCGGCAAGCAGTTGTTCGTTGTTGACGCTTTCTGCGGCGCTAACAAAGACACCCGCATGGCTGTGCGCTTCATCGTTGAGGTAGCATGGCAGGCTCACTTCGTTAAGAACATGTTCATCCAGCCGAGTGCTGAGGAACTGGAGAACTTCAAGCCTGACTTCGTTATCTACAACGCTTCGCTTGCCAAGGTTGAGAACTTCAAGGAGCTCGGCTTGAACAGCGAGACTTGCGTAGCCTTCAACACCACCAGCCGTGAGCAGGTGATCCTGAACACATGGTACGGCGGTGAAATGAAAAAAGGTATGTTCTCGATGATGAACTACTACCTGCCGCTGAAGGGTATTGCTTCGATGCACTGCTCGGCTAACACCGACATGGAGGGCAAGAACACCGCTATCTTCTTTGGTCTCTCGGGTACAGGTAAGACCACCCTTTCGACCGATCCGAAACGTCTGCTCATCGGTGACGACGAGCACGGCTGGGACGACAACGGCGTATTCAACTTCGAGGGCGGCTGCTATGCCAAGGTTATCAACCTCGACAAGGAGAGCGAGCCTGACATTTACAACGCTATCCGTCGCAACGCACTCTTGGAGAACGTAACCGTTGACGCTAACGGCAAGATTGACTTCGCTGACAAGTCGGTTACCGAGAACACCCGCGTAAGCTATCCTATCGACCACATTGAGAAGATCGTTCGTCCTGTAAGTGCCGGTCCGGCTGCTGAGAACGTAATCTTCCTGAGCGCTGACGCATTCGGCGTACTGCCTCCTGTAAGCATTCTGACTCCGGAGCAGACGAAGTACTACTTCCTGAGCGGCTTTACCGCTAAGCTCGCCGGTACGGAGCGTGGTATCACCGAGCCGACCCCGACCTTCTCGGCTTGCTTCGGTCAGGCATTCTTGGAGCTCCATCCGACCAAATACGCTGAGGAACTCGTTAAGCGTATGGAGAAATCCGGTGCCAAGGCTTATCTGGTTAACACCGGCTGGAACGGCACAGGCAAACGTATCTCGATCCGCGACACCCGTGGTATCATCGACGCTATCCTCGGCGGTGCAATCAAGAGCGCTCCGACGAAGAAGATCCCGTTCTTCGACTTCGAGGTTCCGACCGAGTTGCCGGGCGTTGATCCGAAGATCCTTGATCCGCGTGACACCTACGCTGATGCTAAGCAGTGGGAAGAGAAGGCTAAAGACCTCGCAGGTCGCTTCATCAAGAACTTCGTTAAGTACGAGGGCAATGCTGCAGGTAAGGCACTCGTAGCCGCTGGTCCCCAATTGTAATAATTTCGGATTTTATTGGCATCTTTCCGGCTTCGGTTCGGTCATTATGACCCACATAACTCCCTTACCGAAATCCGAAAATCTGCTCAACAAAATCGCAAAATTAGAAACAAACAATATGATATCACTTCATGATATTAACACTACAGACAATCTCGCCGGTGCAAAGGCCGGCGAGGTTGTTGCTGTCAGTGGAATGATCCACAACGTCCGCGTGACGAAGTGGGGCGGATTCATCATCCTTCGCAAGGCGTGCGGTCTGCTGCAGACCGTAGTGGACAACAGCGAGTCGAAGTTCTTTGACGAACAGGGCAACGCCATCGCTATGGCTGACCTCTGCCGCGAGATGGCTGTGACCATTACCGGTAAGGTAGGCGACGCCAAGATCAAAGACCCCGCTGTATATTACAACACCATCGAGCTGGCTGTGAAGGAGGTACGCGTGCTGTCGCGTCCGACAACGGCCGAGGTGGTGGATATGAACGCCCTGAAGTTCGGTGACGAAGAGACACTGCTCCGCTATAAGTTCGACAACCGTCAGGTCACTCTGCGCAACCCGCGCGACATGGGTATCCTGAAGGTACAATCGACCATCGCCAAGGCGTTTGCCGACTTCCTTACAGACAACGGCTTCACGCAGATCTACACTCCGAAGATCGTTTCCGAGGGTGCAGAGGGTGGTGCCAACGTGTTCAAGATGGACTACTTCGGCAAGCAGGTCTATCTGGCGCAGTCGCCGCAGTTCTATAAGCAGATTGGCGTAGGCGTATATGAGCGCGTGTTCGAGATAGCTCCGGCCTACCGTGCCGAGAAGCATAACACCAGCCGTCACCTGAACGAGTATATCTCGCTGGATGTCGAGATGGGCTTCATCAAGGGTCAGGAGGATGTGATGCAATTGGAGGCTCGTCTTCTCCAGCACATCATCAAAACCGTGAGCGAGAAGTGCGCCCATGAATTGAATCTTCTTGGCGCAACACTGCCCGTGCTGCCGCACGAGGTGCCCGCATGGAAACTTAGCGAGGTGCATGAGATTCTGTGGGAGAACAAACTCTGCGAAGCTGACCACCGTGGCGAGGATGACCTGGCTCCGGAAGAGGAGCGCGCCATCTGCAAGTACGCACTGGACACCTACGGTTCGGACTTTGTGTTCGTAACACATTTCCCGAGCGAGCACCGCGCGTTCTATGCGATGGACGACCCAAGTGATCCGACACTGACGCTGAGCTTCGACTTGCTGATGCGCGGACTGGAGATCACCTCGGGCGGACAACGTATCCACAAGGAACAGGACTACCGCGACAAGATGATCAAGCGTGGCATGAATCCGGACAACTTCCGCTTCTATCTCGACACGTTCAAGAACGGCATGCCGCCTCACGGAGGCTTTGCCATCGGTCTGGAGCGTATCACGGCGTGCTTCCTGGGCATCAACAATGTCAAGGAGTGCTCGATGTTCCCGCGTGATATCAACCGTGTGGCTCCTTAATGAACATACGCAACTGTTAACAACCAATCAGCCCGGCCGGATGGTCGGGCTGATTGGTTGATGGCGTCAGGTTACAATCATGTGCGACTACAGTTCCTTGAGTGTTGCGAGGACGAAGTTGTAGAACTTCTGCACTGTTGCGATATTTACGCGTTCGTCGGGACTGTGGGGATGCTCGATGGTCGGGCCGAAGGAAATCATATCCATGCCGGGATAGTTGCGTCCGATGATGCCGCACTCGAGGCCTGCGTGAATAATGACGATACGCGGGGCTGCACCGAACTCACGTTGGTAGATGGCCTTCATCTTGTGCATGATAGGGCTGTTGATATTCGGTTTCCATCCCGGGTAGTCGCCGAAGAACTTGATATCCGCACCGGCGATGGAGAACGCCGAGTGAATGATTTCGCGCAGTTCGTTCTTGCGGCTCTCGACAGCCGAACGGGTGAGGCAGGAAATGGTGATTACATGCTCCTCGCCTTCCTCGGCGAACTCAATCATAGCGAGGTTGTTGCTTGTCTCGACAATGTCAGGCATCTCAGCCATCATCCGGTACACGCCGTGCGGACAGATGGTGACGGCATGGATGAGGAAATCCTGGACATCTTCTGGCATCTCTGTTTTTGGGCAGTCGATTGGCTCGGCAGTCAGGCAGATGGCGTCCTCTATGCCTTCGTACTCGGATACGAAGAGTGATTCAAAGTCGTCCGCCAGATTCATTATGTCATCATAAGCCTCGGCGGGAACGGTGATAACAGCTTCGGCTTCACGCGGGATGGAGTTTCTAAGTGAGCCTCCTTCAACACGTGCAAGTCGTGCCTCGTAGTTGGTGACAGCCTCCTTGAGGAAGCGGAACAGCAGTTTGTTTGCATTGGCGCGCTGCAGATGGATATCGCAACCGGAGTGTCCGCCCTTGCAGCCTGATATGCGAATGCGGAATGCGATGTCGCCTTCCTCGGTGGGCACGGGAATGAAGCGGAACGTAGCTGTGGTATCCACGCCACCGGCACAACCCATGTACAGTTCGCCCTCTGTCTCGGAGTCGAGGTTAAGTAGAGTCTTGCCTTTGAGCCATCCTCCCTCGAGTGCGAACGCGCCGTACATGCCGGTTTCTTCGTCTACTGTGAAGAACGCCTCCAGCGGCGGATGAACGACGCTTTTGTCAGCGAGGATTGCCATGGCCGTAGCTACACCTATACCATTGTCGGCGCCCAGTGTCGTGCCGTTGGCTGTTACCCACTCGCCGTTGTCCTCAACGTATGCCTCGATAGGGTCCTTCTCGAAGTCAAACACGCGGTCGGAGTTCTTTTGCGGCACCATGTCCATGTGCCCCTGGAGGATGACTCCAGGATGGTTCTCGTAGCCCGGTGAGGCGGGTTTGCGGATAAGCACGTTGCCGATGGCATCAGTCAGCGTTTCCAGTCCGAGGCTCTTGCCGTAATTGACGAGGAACTGCGATATCTGTTCTTTTTTGCCCGACGGACGGGGAATCTGAGTCAGCTTGGCAAAGTTCTGCCATAAGCCTTGAGGTTGTAGATTTTTCATATTGTCTGTGTATTAGTATTAATGCATGATCAGCAATTTGAGTGTACTATGGTTTTTCCCGTCGGCGGTGTTGCAATACACGGTATAGACGCCTGAGTGGGCTTTCTTGCCGGATTGTGTCTTGCCGTCCCATATAGCAGTGCCGCCGTTACTATGCGTACGGCAAACCACATTGCCTGCGGCATCGGCGATGAAGACTGTTGTCTCGTCCATCAGTCCGGTGATGGCTATGGTTCCTTCGTAGTTCGGACGCACGGGGTTGGGATAGATATATGCACTGGTGAATGATTCTTTAGGCTCGGTGGCATCTCCACGATAAGAGACAAGTCCATTGGCGGTACCTATATATACTTCGCCGCTCTCGTCGATGGCGATGGAAATAACGCAGTCGGACGGCATCGGAGAATTGACGGATGTGAAGTGGGCAAGAATTTCGGGCTCATAGATACCTTCCTTCGTAACCATGTGCACCAGATATATGCCGGATGCATCTGTGCCGATCCATATCCGGTTACCACCGGCGAAGACGATGGAGTTGATGCGCTCAGTCCCCAGCAGATAGTCGGCAAGACCTGTTCCGTCATGGCGGGACATCTTCAGTCGGTGACAAGCATTTGAGCTGAATATATCCGTGCCGGCCTCGATGACAATGATGCCCGCGCTCGTGCCAAGCCACATATCTCCGTTATGGTCTTGCGCAATTGTATACAGAGCATCAATGTCCACTCCCTTTCCATCCTGATCAACGAAGCGCGAACGCATTACCGTGCGATCATCGCCATGGTAATAGGGCGTGCCATTGTCGTTGAGAACAATTATGCCGGGCTCCAAGCGTGCGCTGGCGATCCACTTGTATTTCGAATCGCGATTGTCCACGAGTAACTTGCTGACTGTAGTCAGGACGATGCGTTGTCCACCTTGTTGGAGGTTGAACGAGTGCCACTTGTGCGATGGATCGATAACGTGAATGTTGGTGGCCAGATCACCGGTGTTGCTCAGCCATAGGTTGCCGTCGGCATCGTAGGTGATGGCATCCACGCGGCAGTAGTTGGCGTTGTTTGGATCAAGGGTGACTAGCGGGCTGTTGGTCTCTGAATATCGTTGTACTGTTCCATCATCGAAGAATTCCAGCAGACCGTTGGCGAAACTTGATACGCAGAAATGCTCGGGATTGGTAGGGTCAACAGCCACATGACCAAAATCTTGCAGCCAGACGTACGATCCGAGTGCGCTCCATATATTGTAATGGCTTAAGTTTTTCCACTGCTTGCCATCGTACCGTGATATTTGTCCGAGTCGGCTGAATCCTGCTGCCCATCGACCTCCCGGAACCATCCAGAGATTAGAGCCGCTGGTGACGAGCGAGTAGGGTAAGTTGTTCAGCGGGCCATCAGGTTCGTAGGTATGCCGGTTTAGTTTTGGAAGCAAGTGGAATAGTCCGGACGAGGTGCCGAGCCAGTAGGTAAGACCTTCCTTGCGAATAGTGTTGGGACTATATCCTGAGGCACGCTCAAATTCGATGAGATCGTCGCCGAGGACTTCATATACGTGTCTGTCGGCGGTCATGGCCATTGTTTCACCTTTGTTCTCGGTGATGACCACGAAGCGCTGGTCGGATTGGATAGGAACGCCGTTGTGGTAGATAGTGCTGTCCATTAGCATGTACATGCTGCTGTCGCTACTAATCAGTTGCATGACGTTAGAGCTGAGCAGCCGTGACTGCCATGTGGCAAAGTCCATCAAGTTGTCATTAATATGTGCGTAGTACAGGCGGTTGCCGGATGCGGCGTAAATGCTGTCATTGAACGTGGCAATGGCATTGATGGAGACTTCTGTTCCTTGATCACCTATATAATAGGTGTCACTAATCTCATGCTTGCGAATGTTCATGACCATTATACCGAACGACATAGCCATATATGCCTTGCCATTGTGGAATGTGATGTCCTGCACTTGCTTAGAGGTGTTGAGTGACTTGGAGTACAAGTCGGCTACAAGTTGCACATCTTCGTTTTGATCCATCAGGTCAATCAGGCCGTCATCATAGCTGATAACGAGCGTGTTGGTAAATCTGTCGAAGTCGATTCGATGGATGGATGAGCCGTTCAGTCCGTTGATCTTGGAGTAATAGGACAATGACTCGTCGCTCCTATGTACAGCGCATAAAGCTCCGGATGACAGCGCATATACATGTTTAGGTGAAGGCTGAATGTCCTCAATGTTGCTGTACGCGAAGTGCGTCCGCCATTGTTGCATGGAGCCAAAGTCGGCATCGTCAGCATATTCGTCATTGTTGGCGGCGTTGTAGTCGCTTGTCAGGTTGTTGCACTCTACGAGGCCCAAAGCAGTGCCAACAAACATCCTTTGTGCGCTTTTGTCGCAAGCGAGAGAGAGGATGGCGTTGGATGGCAGGGCAGAGTTAGCCGTGGTGTAGTGCGCCTCTATGGCGTCAGCGTCCGGCGACAACACATATACACCTGTGCTTGCAGCGGCTATCCATGGGCGGTCGAGATGGTCGAAGGATATATCGTTGACGGCTTCGTTTTCGAACAGTCGCATACCTTCGGCATCAGTAAGTTGCAGGTGTTCGCAATTGGCAGAGTTGAAGTAATCATCGGTGCGGATGATCAGAACACCATCATCGGTGGCGAGCCAAATATTTCCTTTGGGGTCTTGACGCATGGCATAGATGGCTGATCGGGAATGAGCGCTGCCATCATTGTCGAACCAGGTGGTGCGAATGAGTGAGCGGTCATCCGAGGTGTCGTCAAGCGTGCCGCGAGTATCGATGAGTGCCAATGCTGCTGCGCCTTCATAATCGCGTGAGGCAAGTAGCCATACGTAATCGGGATTACGTTGGTCAAATAGGATTTGCGTAGCAGTTTCCAGTGGTGCTCGTGCGCCGGCAGCATTATTGACATTCATGCCAACCTGCTTGCCTTCGGCGGTAAAGATGACGATGTTATAGGGAATGTTTCTCCCGCTGTTGGCTATCCATAGATTCCCTTTGGCATCATAGATGGCTCCATCGGTGCGTGTGTAGCTTGTCGGGTTGTCCGCTGCAGCCGATCCTAATATGGAGTTGTAGGGCATCCATCGAGTGACGCATACGTCATTGCGGAACTCCAGCAGTCCGGTGCCGTAGGTGGTAACAAAGTAGTGGGAGTGGTCATCAGGATCGACTGTCACATTCATTGCGTCCATGCAGTTGGCTCCGATGCTTGCGCGGATGTCGGCTTGTGAGACGTTGTGCCACTTGCCGTCGTAGTGCATAACGCTTGCAGGGTTGTAGTATTGTGCCGCCCATCGTCCGCCGGCGACCATGTACAACTGTCCGAACTGATATGATAGCCGGTAGGGGATGTTCTCGAGCGGACTGTCAAGATGATAGGTGATCTGTTCGCCGGTAGGCATCCTGCGGATGAGCCCTTGGTCGCCTGCCGCCATCCAGATGCCGTTATACGAAACAGCGGGGTAGGTGTCCGGCGAAACGATGCCATCCATGATGTTCAGTACATTATGTGACTGTTGATCCACGGCTTGCCACGTTTCACCTTGCCTACGGTAGCAGGTGTTGCCCTGCAAAAGGTAAAGGATGTCTCTGGCTTGTGCTATCGCTTGGATCTTTCCGTTGTTAGGCAAGGGGATGTTCGTCCAATACGAGAAATCGACAACATTGTCATCGAGTGAGGCTGCGTAGAGTAGCGAGTCGCCTGCTGCGTATATGGTTCCGCCGGCTATGGCTACACTATAGATTGGTACTTCTTTCGCTTTTGCCCCGATGAAGTATGTGTCAACAAATGTGTGCTTGCGGATATGAAAGGTCTGTACGCCATAGTCCATGGCCATGTATGCAAGGCTGTCTTTGATTGTAATGGAGTGGCAGCGCTTGCTGAGCGTGGTGATCTTGTTGTACAGATCGGGCGTGTAGTGGAATATGCCGTCACGGAACAGATCCACTTTGCCGTCGGCATACACAATCATCAGTGCTTGCTCCGCATCTAGCCATTGAATGCACGCGATGTTCGTGCCATGCATGCCATCTTGACTGCTGTAGGTGTACGTCTTTTCGGTTAATGCATCAATGGCAAACAGAGCACCTGACGAAACACCATATACCTTCCCGCCTCCAGCGGCAATCCGGTCAACGCTGTTATAGGCGAAGTGGGTAGTCCATGTTTGTGCGCTCACCGCAAGAGTGAGTGCAAGTAAGGCGAGGATGTATGTGAGGCGTTTCATGTCAGATGGATTGTTTACTATCAAAGAATGAGTTTGAGTGCTTGTAGCGCGTGTGCGCGATGGCTGACGGTATTCTTGACCTCCGCAGGCAGTTCGGCGAAGGTGCGGTCGTAGCCTTCTGGGATGAAGAGCGGGTCGTAGCCAAAACCTCCGTTTCCGTACTCGGCCGTGGCTATTGTGCCACGGACTATCCCTTCGACCTGATCAACCTTGCCGTCACGGATAATTGTGATCACGGTGCGGAAGCGTGCGTTGCGGTTGGTCTTTCCGCTTAGCTCGGCCAATGCTTTCTTGCGGTTGGCAGCGGGGTTAGCGGGTTCGCCTGCCCAGCGGGCAGTACGTACGCCGGGGATGTTGCCGAGAGTTTCAATTTCCAGGCCGGTGTCATCGGCAAAGCAGTCGCAATGGTAGTGATTGTAGATGAACTGCGCCTTGATGAGCGAATTGCCCTCAAGGGTATCCGCCGTCTCGGGAATATCGGCGTGACAGCCGATATCCTCGAGGCTCAAGATTTCGTGCTCCGAAAGGATTGCACGAACTTCTTGGAGTTTGTGAGCGTTGTTAGATGCAAAAACAAGTCTCATATTAGTATGCTATTGCAAATACGACCCTACCAGCTGAGGGCTTGCCTGTTACCATGCACTTGCCGGGCTCCTGTTTGTGGCCGGGTAGTGCGTCCAATGGGATGCAACGGATGGTAGCTTTCGTATCGTTCTTGATCTGTTCCTCTGTATCAGGCGTTCCGTCCCAGTGGCAGAGCAGAAACCCGCCTTTCTTGATCTCCTCTTTGAATTCGTCGTAGGAGTTGACCTCACGTGTGTTGGCGATGCGGTAGTCAAGTGCCTTCTGGTAGCAGTTCTGCTGTACGGCTTCGAGAAGGTCAGCAATGTGCTGTTCGATGCCTTCGAGGGGCAGAGTCTCTTTGGTGAGTGTGTCGCGGCGGGCAACCTCGATCGTGCCGTTCTCCAGATCACGACCACCCATGGCGAGACGTACTGGCACACCCTTGAGTTCGTAGTCAGCGAACTTGAATCCCGGAGTCGATTTGTCGTCGGTATCCAGTTTGACGCGGATGCCGCGTGCTTTGAGACGGTCGAAGAGCGGACTCAGAACAACGAGGAGTTTGTCGAGATCTTCCTGTTTCTTGAAGATTGGCACGATGACAACCTGGATTGGTGCCAGGTGCGGCGGCAGAACAAGTCCGTTGTCGTCGGAGTGGGTCATGATAAGTGCGCCCATGAGGCGAGTTGATACGCCCCATGAAGTAGCCCAAACATATTCGTATTTGTTCTCTTTGGAGAGGTACTGCACGTCGAACGACTTTGCGAAGTTCTGTCCGAGGAAGTGCGAAGTGCCGGCTTGCAGGGCTTTTCCGTCCTGCATCATGGCCTCGATGCAATAGGTGTTCAGCGCTCCGGCAAAGCGCTCGTTGGGCGACTTGACGCCTTTCACAACAGGGATAGCCATAACGTTTTCGGCGAAGTCGGCATATACGTCAAGCATCTGGCGTGCGTAGTCCTCGGCTTCCTCCTTTGTGGCGTGAGCGGTGTGACCTTCCTGCCAGAGGAACTCGGCAGTACGTAGGAAGAGGCGTGTACGCATCTCCCAACGCATGACATTGCACCATTGATTGCACAGGATAGGCAGGTCGCGGTAGGAGGAGATCCAGTTCTTATAGGTTGACCAGATGATCGTTTCCGAGGTAGGACGGATAATCAGTTCTTCTTCGAGTCGTGCATCGGGATCGACGATCACGCCTTTGCCGTTCGGATCGTTCTTGAGACGGTGGTGCGTGACCACGGCGCACTCTTTGGCGAAGCCTTCTACATGCTCGGCCTCACGGCTAAGGAAGGATTTGGGAATAAGCAGGGGGAAGTAGGCGTTGCGCACACCTTTCTCCTTGAATCGGCGATCGAGTTCAGCCTGGATGGTTTCCCAGATGGCATAGCCATAGGGCTTGATGACCATACATCCGCGTACGGCGGATTGTTCAGCCAAATCGGCTTTGACGACGAGTTCGTTGTACCACTTGGAGTAGTCTTCACTCCGTGGGGTTAGTTTTTGGAAATTTGCCATTATTTTATCGTAGTTTATAATTTTTGCGTAGTTGTTCGAATTGCCCAGGAGCAGCTTTGAGTTGGTCGGATATCCGCCTGAGCCATCCTGGGGCGTTGTCGCCTTGCGGCAGTTGTTCGTCAGCAAGTGAGAGTGCAGGCAAAGCAAAGTGCTTGCACAGGGCATCCAGACTCATCTGCGAAGCGTTGCGCTTGCCCAGTATGGAATAACCGGCAATGTGCATGGATGCGAGCAAGGAGCGGTTAAGGACTTCGGGGTTGATGTTTGGTTCATCTTCCCACGTATCGATGATGAAAGGATGCCCACTGGCCAGTAATGCATGTTCATCCACCACACCACCTCGTGCGGCGTTGATGATCAGCGCGCCGGGTTTGCAACAGGAGAGGAACTTGGCATCACAAAGATGGTAAGTGGGATGGTCGCCGTCGTGCGTCAGGGGTGTGTGGAATGTGATGATGTCGCAGGCGGTTACATCGCCGTTGAGATGACGCGGAGGGTCGTTGATGACAACATGGAAATTGTTGTCCATCGCCATTTTTGCCAGTTTGCCTCCTACGTGTCCTGCGCCAACGATGCCTAATGAGATAGGCCGGGAGTAGTCTATTTCTCGTACGGCTTCCATTACATATTCACAGACAGCTTTGGCGTTGCATCCCGGACAACTGACGACACTTATGTTGTGTGTGCGGCAGTAATTGAGGTCAATGTGGTCGGTACCGATGGTGGCTGTAGCGATGAACTGCACGCGGCTACCGGCAAGAAGCGCGGCGTTGCAAGTTGTACGCGTGCGAATGATGAGTGCATCGGAATCATGAACAACGGCGGACGTGAAATCTTCCGGTTCAAGGTATAGTACCTCTGCAAAGCGATCAACGATGCCTTGCAGAAACGGAATATATTTATCGATAAGTACTCTCACAAAAACCGATTATTTCAAAATCACGGAATATATACTATGTATATATAGGGTGAGGGGGATACGTGTTAACCTCGGTTAGCCTCTGCTTTGCCCCCTATTCAATACCTATTCGTATTTGATGTTATCGATTAGTCGTACTTGGCCGCAATAGACAGTGACGCATCCTATAGCATGGCGGAAGGAGTCGGTGGGAAGAAGCGTTGTTTGATCAACGATCTGGTAGTACTCTACTTCCAGTCCGGGGATAGCGTTGATGGTGTCGATGACACGTTGCTGCACGGCTGGCACGTTTGCATTGGGTTCTTTTGCCCACTCGAGTGAGTCGAAGAGCGTACGCGAGATGCCGAGTGCAGTCTGCTTTTCAGCGGCAGATAGTCGTTCATTGCGCGAGGAGAGAGCCAGTCCGGATTGTTCGCGGACGATGGGGCAGTCAACAACAGTCAGTTTGCCGAACGTGCCGGCAAGAACAGATCGTTCGACCATAAAATGGATGATGGCGAGTTGCTGGAAGTCCTTTTCGCCGAAGTATGCGCGGTCTGGACGAACGAGGTATAACAGCCGTGAAACGACTTGCACCACTCCGTTGAAGTGTCCTGGACGCATGGCGCCTTCCATCATCTTGTCCAAACCGCCGAAGTCGAAGCGGAACGGTTCGTTCATCTCTTCGGCTGTGTACATTTCTTCGGGCGTAGGTGCAAAGACGAAATGCGCACCAATGCTGTCGAGTAGTTCGGCATCTCGATCAAGTGAGCGCGGATACTTAAGGAGATCCTCCTTGTTGTTGAACTGCGTGGGATTGACGAACACGCTGACTACAGTAACATCGTTTTCGCTTGCGCACCGGCGTACGAGCGATGCGTGTCCCTCGTGCAGAGCACCCATGGTTGGCACGAGTCCGATGGTCTGTCCTTTCATTTTGCAGGCTTGGATACTACGTTCCAGCTCTGCCTTGGTAGTTATGATTTGCATAGATTTTGATTGGTCAAATTTTACGAGTTATAAAAAAACTTACAAAAATACAAAAAATAATCGAAAATTAAAAGTTTTTTTGAGAAAAAATTTGCAAAAGTCGTTTTTTTTTTGTACCTTTGCCCTAAATTAGCCCGCGAAGCGCCATTTTTGAGTCGAAAGTGACAAAATTTGAGCCTGTGGCCCAACAAGGAGGATGTGATATGAAGAGTGCCAATCGTGTATTGTATGTGAGCCAGGAGATTTGCCCGTTCTTTGAGGAGCAGACTCCCGTGCGCTTGCTGAACCGTATATTACCTGAGATTTGTCAGGCTAACGGCTACGAGACTCGCACCTTCATGCCTAAGTTCGGCGAGATCAACGAGCGCCGTTATCAGTTGCACGATGTGATTCGTTTGTCGGGAATGAATATGTCGATAGACGATGTCGATCATCCGCTGCTGATCAAAGTGGCCAGTATTCCTTCAGCGAGGATTCAGGTGTATTTTATTGATAATGAGGATCTGTTCCAGCACCGTCGGGGTTTGAAGGATGCGTTTGGCGTGGAGTACTCCGATAATGACGTGCGGACGATATTCTTCTGCCGCGGTGTGTTGGAGACAGTTGAGAAGTTGCGTTGGGCTCCGAGCGTGATTCAGTGTTCAGGTTGGATGTCGGCCTTGATTCCGTTGTATGTGAAGAAAGCTTTCGGTACGACGCCGTTCTTTGCTGAATCGAAGGTGGTGCTTGTGTTGGATGATAATGAGTACAGTTCGCCATTTGGCTCGCATTTTGCAGACAAGCTGATGATAGACGGCATAATGGGCAATGATGTTCGCACGATAGCCGGTTTGCCTGTGGGTTATGAGGAGCTGATGCACCTGGCCATCGACTATGCGGACACGGTGATAGTGAATACGCCTCAGTACAACTCCCGATTGGTTAACTATGCAGAGAATAGGGGCAAACATGTCAGGGATTTGTCGGGTGCGGGAGCCGAAGAGTACATGGCTCTGTACAATGAATTGCTTGAGCAACAATGATGCGTAAAATAAAGATTGTTCTACCACTGTTGGCATTTCTGCTAATTGTTTTTTCCTCATGTAAGGATGATGTGGTTAGTGCCGGAGCATCGGTGCTGAAGTCGGAGGACTCCGTCATAGTTCGTGCGGATACGTTCAGTCTGACTTCATGTCTGGTGCGTGGTACGGCCGTGACGGCCACTCCGGACTCGTTTTTGATTGGCGAATTGGATAGCAAGTATGGCCATCTGCATGCCGATTTGCTGACGCAGTTGGCTTGCCCGATAGGTTTTCGGTATCCTGAGGGGGCTGTGCTTGACTCGGTGTGTCTGTTCTTATATTACCGTTATGCTCAAGGTGATGAGAATGTGCCGTTGGCAATCAACGTGTATGCTATAGACCGTGAAACCTTTGCATACAACGAGCCGCTACGAAGCGATACAGCGATATCGACATTCTGCAGTCTTGAGGATTCGACACGGATGGTGGATTACCCTGCAATTGTTACGGCCAAGAGTTTCAAGGATAGTACGTACCATGCGGCTAGTGCGGGATATATTCCGACTATCACAATGCGCTTGAACGATTACTGGGCGCAGAAAGTGTTCGAATCAGATGACTACTCGTCACTTGAGGCGTTCTGTAAGCAATTCAAGGGAGTATATATCACCTCGGAGTTCGGCGGCGCGACGTTACTGAATGTGATAGACGTGAATATGGGCATATACTATCATTTCCCATATATTCGTGCGGGCGTGGACACGATCGTTGAGGAGGATATGAAGGGTTTGTACGCCAACCGTGAGGTGCGCCAACTCAACCGCTATCTATGGCAGGAGGGTGATCTGCAAGCGCTGGAGCAGAATACGGATACTAACTACATTATTTCTCCTGCGCACATCTACACGCAGTTGTCATTTCCGATGGCATCGATGAAAGAGAAGATAACGACCTCATTGGGTTCGCGCCGCGCGTATGTCAATCGCGCACACCTTACGTTGCCTGTTCTAAATCATTATGATGGCGTCGAGTCGCAACGCACGCGCGACAATTGGGCGCAGCCGGCAGAGAATATGCTGCTGGTTCGCAAGAGCGACCTTGAGCGATTATTCAACGATGAGATCATGCTGTCGGACAGTATAGCGATGTACGCCACACTGAAGACGGTGACCGACACGCTGGATGTGACGACGTACTCCTATGAGTTCGATATATCCACCCTGCTGACCGAGCAACTTCGCGAAAACCGATTCGGTACGCTGGATATGTTGCTTGTTCCGGTAAGTATAACGACTACCAGCACCTCGTCCAGCTACGTGATAACGGATATCCGGTATAACCAGTCGCTTACGGCAACGGAGATCTATAGTGCGCAACATCCGGAACATAGGCTGGAATTGGAAGTAGTATATAGTGGTTTTTAGAATATGTCATTACAATGTGGTATAGTAGGATTGCCGAACGTAGGCAAATCCACTTTATTTAACTGTTTGAGTAACGCGAAAGCGCAGTCCGCCAATTTTCCTTTTTGTACGATAGAGCCCAATCTGGGTGTAATAACAGTTCCTGACGAGCGGTTGAACCGTTTGGGCGAGTTGTGTCATCCTGAGCGTGGTGTTATTCCGACGACGATGGAGATCGTGGATATAGCCGGTTTGGTTAAGGGAGCCAGCAATGGTGAGGGATTGGGCAACAAGTTTCTGGCTAACATCCGCGAGACGGATGCTATTATCCATGTGTTGCGTTGCTTTGATGACGGCAATGTGATTCACGTGGACGGAAGTGTAGATCCCGTGCGTGACAAGGAGGTAATAGATGCCGAGCTTCAACTCAAAGACCTGGAGACCATTGAGAGCCGAATACAGAAAATAGAGAAACAGGTGCGTGTTGGTGGCGACAAGCAGGCCAAGACCGCACTGGAACTATATATCCGCTATCGCGAGGCACTGTCGCAAGGCAAATCAGCACGAACCGTTGAACTGCAGAATAAGGATGAGGAGTCGGCGGCGCATGACTTGTTCCTGCTGACCAGCAAGCCTGTGTTGTACGTGTGCAACGTGGATGAGGCATCGGCAGTAAGTGGCAATGCATATGTGGATCAGGTGCGTGAGGCGGTGAAAGATGAACAAGCTGAAGTGCTGGTGGTGGCTGCGAAGATTGAGAGCGAGATAGCCGAGTTGGAGACCTACGAGGAGCGCCAGATGTTCCTGGAAGAGATTGGTCTGCAGGAGTCAGGCGTCAATCGATTGATTAAGGCTGCTTACGCATTGCTGAACCTGCGTACGTTCCTCACGGCAGGCAGCGACGAAGTGCGTGCCTGGACGTTCCGCGCAGGCGCAAAGGCACCCCAGTGTGCCGGAGTGATCCATACGGATTTTGAGCGCGGGTTCATCCGTGCTGAGGTGATTAAGTATGAGGATTTTATTACCCTTGGCGGGGAAGCTGCTTGCCGGCAAGCTGGTAAGTTGGCTGTGGAAGGTAAGGATTATGTAGTGCAGGATGGCGATATTATGCACTTCTTGTTCAACGTATAATGGATGCAATATTAGCATATTGTTTGGGTAACCCTTACATGTTGGCAGCGATGCTCATCGTGGGTCTGGTGCTGCTGGTGAAAGGTGCAGACTGGCTGGTGGATGGTGCGTCGGCAATAGCCAAGCGCTTCGGGATAAGTGATCTGGTCATAGGCTTGACCGTTGTGGCGTTCGGCACGTCAATGCCCGAATTTGTGGTGAATATGGTGTCGGTGGCTGAAGGTTCGACTGATTTGGCTATTACGAACATCCTCGGCTCCAACATCATCAATACATTTGTTATCCTGGGTGTGACGGCGCTCATCTGGCCGGTCACCTCACAGCAACGCTCTCGCGACTTCGATATCCCGATGTCTATCATCGCCGGTGTGCTTGTGTTTGCATGCGTGGCGGTAGATTCGCCGTTTGGTGAAGATTGCCGGGGTATAACACGCATGGGTGGAATCATTCTGCTTGTGATGTTCTGCTACTTTCTGTACAACACATTCCGTCACGCCAAGGATCATCCTGATGAGGTCGAACCTGCTGAAGCAGTCAAGCCGATAGGTATAGGTCTGGCGGTAACACTTGTGCTGGCCGGGCTGGCCGGACTAGTGGTCGGTGGAGAGATGATTGTTAAGTCAGCCGTGCAGATTGCCACCAACCTCGGTGTGTCGGAGGCTATAATAGGTTTGACGGTTGTGGCTCTGGGGACATCGCTTCCTGAGCTGGCGACGTCGGCTGTTGCTGCATTCAAACATAATTCTGATATCGCATTGGGAAATGTGATTGGAAGTAATATTTTCAACGTGTTCTTTGTGCTGGCTACGAGTGCAGTGGTGCACCCCTTGCCTGCTTACGAAGGCATCAATCTAGATGCTTGGACAGCAGCAGTGGGAAGTATATTGGTGTGGCTGTTCGTAAAGACGAACAAGGCGCGCCAGGTTAAGCGCTGGGGTGGAGCAATACTGTTGCTCATATATGCCGGATATTTAACATACCGCCTCATGCAGTGCTGAGGCGGTATGTTCGTTTACCGTTCAAATAGTTTTAGTAGTGCCATTTTTCTCTCGCCGGCTTTGCCGGTGTAGGGATGTTCGCGTAGTGGCAGGTTCAGCCATCTACTACCGCGCAGTACGGTTTGCGGATGTGTGAACTCGCGGAAGCCCCATTCGCCATGGTAGGCACCCATGCCTGAGTGACCTGTTCCGTTGAAAGGAACGCCTTTGACCATCATATGTATGCACACCTCGTTGATGCACCCGCCGCCGAACTGCTGGGTCTGCATTACGCGATTCGCCCAGCGCATATCACGCGTGAAGAGGTACATAGCCAACGGGTGCTCGCGTTCGGCGATAACATCCATCAATTGATCAACTTCCTCATCTTTGTATGGGACAATGGGTAGCAAAGGACAGAATAGCTCGTGCTGTACGATGTGCTCGTCAATCGTTACAGGGTAGATGATTGTGGGTGCGTACTTGCGGCTCTCAGGGTCACCTGTGCCGCCGAAGATGACCCGCTCGCGATATTCGTCCGCCAGGTTGGCGCACTTCTTGTATGCGGCATCGGTTATCAGTTTCGGGTACTCGGGGTTACGTTCGGCGTGTTCGCCTATCTGCCCGACGAATGCCCGGCGGAGCTCAGTCAGGAAAGCATCAGCGACCTCTTCGGCTACGGCTATCTGGTTGATGTTAATACATATCTGACCAGCGTTCAGCAGTTTGAAGAAAGCTATTTTTCGTGCTGCATCCTTGAGGTCGGCATCCTTGCGGATGATGCACCAGTTGCCCGTCTCGCCGCCAAGTTCTAACGCTACAGGCGTGAGGTTGTTTGATGCCTCGGCAAGCACATGCTTGCCCACAGAGGGTGAACCGGTGTAGAAAATCTTGTCAAAGCGCTGAGCCAGACACATATCCGCTACGTCATGACCGCCATCAATCAGTGTGATATACTCCGGCGGAAAGACCTCGGCAAAGAACCGCTTCAGTGCCGCAGTGCTGGCTGAGGACTTTGAACTGGACTTGATGACAACCGTGTTGCCACCCGCCATGGCTGCGGCTACCACTCCTATCGTAAGCAAGATGGGGAAGTTAAACGGGCTAATAACCAGTGACACGCCGTAAGGCATCTTATACACTTTGGTTAGTATGCTTGGGAAGCACATCAACCCGCTGAAGTGCCGCTCCGGACGCGACCATCGGCGCAGGCCGCACAGCATCTCATTGATCTCGGTAACGATGGGTCCTATATCGCATAGGTATGCCTCGACTTGGCTGCGGCCAAGATCGTCGGCCAAGGCCTGTGTGAATTCCGCTTGATGCTCCAGTACAGCTTGTTTGAGTCTCCGGAGTTGCTTCAACCGCCATGAGACGGGCAGGGTGGTGCCTGTTCGGAAAAAACGGTGCTGAGCATCCACGATCTCCCGGATAGATGATAACTGCGAATCAGGCGCTGATAGCTGCACATTGGTGACTTGGTTAAGCAGACGCCGGATATCTTCGTCGGACAGCGTAACAGCGGCTGAGTAGTTGATTGAGTCAGCTGCAATCATCGGGATAAGCTCCTCATAATCACTGGCGCGAACCGGCGAGATGATGCGATCCAAACCGCACTGCTTGATTAGTTCGCGTATGGCTTGCAGAAAATCCGGTACACCGCAGTACTCCGCCAACTGCGCATACCTATCCTTGCACACATCTTTCTGGAACTCGAGTACGGGCATGAGCATGAGCGAAATAGCTTGCCCGTGTGGCAGATGGTACTTGGCCCCTATACTATGCGCAAAGGCATGTACGTATCCGGCGAGCTGGGTGTTGATGGCATTACCTCCGTACATTGCAGCGCGGCACATAGCCAGGCGAGCTTCGCTGTTCGTAGGGTCATGCATCACAATAGGCAGGTATTGTAGGATAAGCTTAACGCCATCCATTGACATGCGCATGTCTTCGTCATTGACATCCACATCGCTTATGGCACCTTCTATGCAATGGCTGAGTGCATCAATGCCGCAAGCGGCCGTCACCTGTTCGGGGGCGTGGATAGTCAGTTCGCTGTCAAGAACAACGTGGGTAACATTCAACCCGATAAGTACACTGGAACTCTTTGCTCCGCGGTCGTTGGTAACAACGGCACCCACTGTGATCTCCGCTCCTGTTCCGGCGGTGGACGGCACCATGATCAGTGGAAGCGAGTTGCCGGGTACGGGCAGGAACTTCAGCAGCAGTGCTTTAACGGGCAGGTGGGGCATCTTGACGCCGGCTGCAATCATCTTGCACGTATCCATTACCGATCCACCCCCCAGTGCAATGATGCACTCGGCACGATTTGTGATTGCCTGCTTGCGTCCGGCTTCGATTAGGTCAATCGTAGGTTCGGAGTGTATATCGCTGAACACGGAGTAACTGATCTTGGCTTCCTCCAACGACTTGATGATTGCCTGATCGTAACCCAGCGAGTGCAGCGTAGTATCCGTCACCAGCAGTACTTGCTTATAGCCGCAGGCACGGCAGATATCTCCTATCTGTTTGCGCGCACCCTCACCTTCCGTTACCTGTGGTTCAGGTAGTGGAATCGTGTGAATGACTTTACCGGGTAAGCGGCGAATTTGTTTCCTGAAGATGTATGTGTCCATAGTTGAATTATTCCGTTTGCTCGTAAGGGAATGTGGATGAGTTACTCTGTCGGCACTATATCTTCCACCTTCATCTGCAGCGAAGTGATGCCGTTGTAGGTGTTCTGCTCCAGGCTGTAGCATACATCCACCGCGTTGCCGTTCTGTATGTATGTGGCCAGGTCGCCCTTGCCGAACGCTATGCCGGCAATAGCCATATTGCGGTCGGTGAGGTCAAGCTTAAGGTGCTCACCCATCTTTCCCACGCGCTTCGTGTAGCGGTTGTTGATCAGTCCGCGCGTCACGAACCGCGGATGCGGGTTATCCGGACCAAATGGCTCCAAGTGCCGCAGTACGTTGTAGAACTGCTTGTCAATATCCGCCAGTTGCAGTTCTTCCTCCACGCGGATGACAGGCACTTGCTGTTCGTCGGTTATATGTGCCGCAACATATTCCTCAAACCGGCGCTTGAACTCCGGCAGGTTCTGCGGAAGCATGCTCAGTCCGGCAGCGAACATATGTCCGCCGAAGTTAGTGAGCAGGTCGCGGCAGTTGTCAATAGCCGAATAGATATCAAACCCTCCCACGCTGCGTGCACTGCCGGCAATCAGTCCGTCGTCGGTATCAGCCAGCACGATGGTAGGACGGTAGTAGTTCTCCGTCAGTCGTGAAGCCACGATACCTAACACACCCCGATGCCAGGTAGCGCCGTAGGCTACATTGGTATGTTTGGTAGCATGGTTAGGGTCAGCCTCCAACTGCTTGAGTGCCTCTTGGGTGATCGTCTCGTCTTTCTCCTTGCGCTCGCTGTTGAATGCCTCGATGGTCTGTGCTATCTCTTCCGCCACGCTCACGTCATGACTGATGAGCAGCTCCACCGCAGCCCTGCCTGATTTGATGCGTCCGCAGGCGTTCAGACGAGGACCGATGCGATAGACCAGATCGGACATATTCACAGCCTGCCCCTCCAGACCGTTCATCCGCAGCAGTCCTTGCAGACCAATTGATGGCTGCGTGCTTATCTGCTTGATTCCGAAGTGCGCCAGCACACGGTTCTCACCCACCAGCGACACTATATCCGAAGCAATAGACATCGCAAGCAGTTCGAGTAGTGGCGTCAGCGTAGTGTTGAAAGCCATCTGATGCGTCCGGGCATATGCCTGCGCCAGCTTGAAGCCTACGCCGCAACCGGACAGCTCCTTGAAGGGATACGGATCATCGACCTGCTTGCTATCCAGCACAGCCACTGCCTTGGGTATCTCTGCGCCCGGCATATGATGGTCGCAAATGATGAAGTCAATGCCGTACTTACGGGCGTACTCCACCTTATCTACTGATTTGATGCCACAGTCTAACGCGATGATCAGCGTGCAGCCCTGCTCATGCGCATAATCCACGCCGCGGAACGAGATGCCGTAGCCCTCTGTGTAACGGTCAGGGATATAGTAGTCGATATTCGTGTAGAACGTGCTCAGAAATCGGTGCATCAGTGCCACAGCCGTCGTGCCATCCACATCATAGTCGCCGTAGATCAGAATCTTCTCGCCCTTGTCTATTGCCACTGACAGCCGTTGCTCCGCCTCTTTCATGCCGAGCATCAGAAACGGGTCGTGCAACTGCTCAAGCGAGGGATGAACGAACGCTGATGCCTCGGCACGCGTCGTTATACCGCGGCGCACCAGCAGCGCGGCTGCCATTGGACGGATATGCAGCTCGTCTGCCAATCGGTCGCGCAAAGCCTGCTGATCGGCCGTCAATTGCTGTATTTGCCAGTTATAGTTCATGAATCGGAAGTTTGATGCTCTCTCTATCTACATCTTTCCACAGCGGCAGTGCTTCGCGGAAGTGGCGCAAGGCTTCCAGCGACAGACTGACGATACGCGTACCTGACTCGTCGTCCTGAAAACCAAGTTGTTCCTGCAGACGTGTGTCGTAGGCCACAGAATGACCGTTGTAGTGCCACCCCAATCCGTCATCGCCCACCGGGTTGGCGGCTACGATGTAACACTGGTTCTCCACGGCACGTGCCGCAACGAGTGTGTCCCAGTAGTTGATGCGCACCTCCGGCCAGTTGGCGCTGACGAGAATGATATCAAAGTCGTGCCCGCTCACGTTGCGCGACCACACCGGGAAACGCACATCATAACAGATGAGCATCAGTATCTTTACACCGCGATAGGTGAAGATGTTCCGGCTGCTTGCCGGCGTGAAGAACTTATCCTCGCCGCCATGGGCATACAGGTGGCGTTTGTCCTGGAACTGCGGTTCGGCGTTCGGTGACAGGAAGAACCCGCGGTTATACAACCCGTATGCCTCCCGGCAGATGAACGTGCCGGCGATGGCTATGTTGTATTTATCCGCCGCCTGCTGGAGCGTAGTTAGCGTATAGCCGTTCACCGGCTCTGCCAGCTCGGGTTTATCCACACAGAACCCCGTT
>CAMIZG010000032.1 GCA_946403215.1 uncultured Bacteroidales bacterium
TATATGAAAATCAGATAACATTCACCGTCAACCTGCCCGCCAGCATCATTGAGGCACGGTTTGACGACGTACTGACATTCCTCTCGCCGGAGTACAACGGAGGATACACCTTCACCGCTTACCAGTGGTATGCCAACGGCGTGGCGATAGAGGGCGCGACAGGTTCATGGTACTACAACACCGCGATGGACAAGGATGCGGAGATTACCGTGAGTGCCACCATGGAGGACGGCACGACAGTGTGGGTTTGCCCGTTCACGTTCAACAGTGCTTCGCGTCCGGATGCTGTAGAAGAGGTGCGTGACGGACAACAAGCAACCAAACTACTGCGCGACGGACGCCTGATAATCCGGTACAACGGTCACGAATACGATGTGCTTGGCAGAATGGCGAAACCCTGATTAGACTCTGATTTGCCCCTGATTTGACCCTCATTAAACCTCGTTTTACCCCGATACAGGAAAAAAGCAAGCAAGAGAAATGAGACGAATACGCTACATACTGATTGCACTGGCGACAGCGCTGACAGCAGCAGCACAACTGCCGCACAGTTACTCATGCGACTTTGAGGATGCGGCTGAGAACAGCCAATGGAATCTGAACAAGCCCAAGAACGAGAACTACACTTGGGTCAACCAGTGGGTGATAGGTGACAAGGTAGCCTCGCTGGGTGATAGTTCGCTGTATATCAGTCCGGACGGCGGCACACATGTAGGCTATACGAATTCCGATTCACGCATCATGATTGCATGGCGCAACTTGGAATTGGAGGCGGGGCGCTACGATATAGCGTTCGACTGGATGTGCGGCGGTGATTCAGCGCGGGCTGCACTACTTGTTGCATGGGTACCGGAAAACGATTTCGAGAACATGTATTGTAGCCTCAATGACAATTACAAGGCTACAAAATGGATTAACAATAATATGCTTAAGTTCGGCCACGATGGTCTGCTCACCGGCGGTTCGGTTTGGACACATGTGGTGGACACACTTGTATCGGACGGCACACCCCACCGGTTGGTATTCCTGTTTGTATGCAGCAGTGCTGCGCAACAGGTACAGCCAGGTCCTTGTATTGATAACATACAAATCGCCCGTAACAATTGCGGAACGCCAAAAGATTTGTCCGTAAGCAAGCAGGAACAGACAGCATTGCTATCATGGGCCTCTACCGGCGAAGCATTTAACCTACGGGCACATCGCATGGGAGATGTCTATTTGAAAGAAATCCGGAACATCAAGCAGACTCACTACACCATGTCTTCATTGGAAGACGGAGTGTACGATATTTTCCTGCAGGTCATTTGTGATGGTGATACGAGCGTGTGGTACAATTTCCCGACTATACTCATTCACGAAGTAAAATGTTTCGATTATCTGGATTTAACGGACGAACGTTGTTCATACTCCGAAGAGACAGCAGCTGATTACCACGATAATGATCCCTTGCTATCCAACGGCAAAATTGATTACGGCTTTACCTCTATGTACAGCCGCCACACGATACATTATCATCCTGAAGAATATGATTCGCGCACAAGAGGAAGCATAGATTCAAACGGCAATCCCGTTCCACAACTCAAAACAGTGCCGGATGGCGCATTGGCATCCGTGCGAATCGGCAGTTGGGAAAAGGCGGCACGCGTAGCCAGAATCGAGTATGATTTTACAGTCAATGCCAAAGAAGCAAGTGTACTTATGCTACAATATGCAATGGTGCTACAGTTCTCCCAACACGAAGATGCTGATCGCCCTCGCATGACGATTGATATAGTGGATGCCGATACTAATGAGCCACTGGAATCATGCAACACGGTTGATTTATCCGCTCAGCTGAGTGGAGAAGGTTGGTATCGGGTGCCAATGGATCCGGTTAAAGATACTGACCAGGATGTGTGCTGGCGTGACTGGACAACTTTAGGACTAAATCTGACCGAATATGACGGCAGGCACGTCAAGGTCAAGATAACCGCCCTCGGTTGCACGGCATCTGTTCACTACGGATATGCATACTTCACATTGTCATGTACTTCCGGCCAAATTAAGGGTATTCATTGCGGTTGGACAAAGACCACCGAATTTGAGGCTCCGGAGGGATTCAACTACAGTTGGTACAGAATAGACAATCCTAATTCTATTTTAAGCAGTGAACGCATTTTCCCTGTTGATTACCGTGACACATGTACGTATGCGGTAAGGTTGAGTTATAAGTCAAATGCCGAATGTGGCTTTACACTACTTGCCAATGCCACCCCGCGTTTCCCTATTCCGGAAGCAACATACCAAATTGAGCAGCACGATTGTGGCAACTATATAACCATTACCAACACCAGTCATATCCGCACACGCAACTGGGAAACAGGTGAAGAAGTAGATACTCCTGTCCGACCAGAATATATTGCATGGAACTTCGGAGGTTTGGAGCCGGACTGGTCAGGTTCACCTATGGCTCCCTGGCTGATGTCTTTCCGATTGCCGGACGAAGAAGCGGATTACAAATTTGAGTTAATCGCAGGAGTCGGATTGTGCGACAGCACATTGCAACTGAACATCCATGTTCCTGCCGTAGGTCCGGACTCCATCGTGGATGTAGTGGAGCGTTGCGAGGGAGACATCTATATGCACAACGGCAAACCATATTCATCCGATGCCATCATCAAGGACCGCGACTATAATGCTGCGGGTTGCGACAGCCTGCATGTGACCGATCTCCGGTTCGTCAAGTCCATCAACACCACCATCGAGGAGTCTATCCCCGAGGGACAAGGTTATCAGGTAGGCGGACAGACCTTCACCACAACGGGCGAATATGTTGTGTCATTGGTATCAGTGGCAGGCTGCGACAGTATAGTGACCCTGAAGCTGACAGTAGTGGAGCCGCTTGTAGTAGAGATTAGTTCGGTGGAGAGTCCCTGTCCGGAGGACGCCTCTTTCCTTATAGAAACGCACGCGCGTAAGGGTAAGCCGGACACCTATACCCTGCAGTTTGACGAGGCGGGTGAGGCTGTTGGTCTGACTACACAGACTGAAGCACTGACCGGCCATCCCGACAACACGATAGAGGTGCCTGTGCCGACAGGCGTGAAGCCCGGCTACTACCCGCTCACGCTCACGTTCGCCAGCGAGGTCAACGGCACCTACGAGGCTACAGGCGAACTGACAATACACCACTCCGCATCACTCATCCAGCAGCGGTGGGATGATGTGCTGGGCATACTGAATGCGGAGTACAACGGTGGATATGACTTCCGCTACTTCCGCTGGTATCGCAACGGTGAGCCTATTGAAGGAGCCACCGAGCCGTATTTCTATATCGAGAGCAAGCTGCAACCTGGAGACACATACAGCGTGGAACTCCGGGAAAGTGCTGACGAGCGCGGACTGACCACCTGCGGGTATATAGTGCCTGCAGCCGCAGCAGCACCGCAGCAAGCCGCACGGCGAATACTCCGCGACGGGCAGCTGATCATACAGGTGGGAGACAAGGAATATGACTCCCTTGGCCGACAGATCAAATGATGAGTAGGACATAACGACAAACTGAATATCAATATAGAGGTATTAGTCTTAATTATTTATTAACAAAAACAAAAAGCTATGAAACAATTATTTTCACGTTGGCTGTTGATGACGGCGCTGGTATTGGGCGCGACAACAGCTATGGCACAGAAGTCTGTGCTGGATGAAAATTTCGCGAATGGCAAACCCGCAGGTTGGGAGACGGTATCCGGCTTCTGGAAGTTCCAGGACGGGAACGCCATTTTCCAAGCCTTGGTGGAGAACGGCAAAGACACGCTGATTGCTCCCGAGGTAAGCCTTGCCGAGTTAGACAACAAACCGTCGGTGGCTCTCACCTACAGCAATGTAGCCAACAACGACAAGCTGAACACCCTGACGGTGCTCTATCGCGCCGCTTCCACCGACGAGTGGGCGGAGTTGGTAAAATTTGACGCTGCTGCCGATCAGGCCAACTGGAAAGGCGAACTGCCTGAAGGTCTGAACAAGGTGCAGATTGCACTGGCAGGTGCTTATCTTGGTGGTGTGGAGACGCGCGTCTATCGTCTTGCCATTGAGAACAAGACCGAGGGCACAGAGGCCCCCACAGGGCTGAAGGTTAATGGTTTAACCACCACAAGCGTCAGCATCGAATGGAATGCATGCTCAAGCCCCAAGTTTGTGCAGTACAACATCAAGGTCAGCACTACTGCACTTGCCAATCCATCAGTGACAGGAGGTGATGTTGCTGATGAAAGTCTGAAAGACGAATGGTACAGCAATGAAGAACTTTCACCTAATACGGAGTATTGGTTCTACGTGCAATATGACTGCAACGACGGCGACTTATCACCCTGGGCAGAACTGTCGTTCCGCACACCATGTGAAGCCTTCAACGCCCCATTTGTTGAGAACTTTGAGGGTGAATTGTCAAACTGCCATACATTGATAGGCACTCAAGTATCTGCCGAATATGCCTATAACAGCACAAAGGCTCTAAAATCGTATTCCGCACAAGGCACATATAACTACTTCATCTTGCCGGAGTTCAATGGAGATGTGAAGAGCCAACAGATATCATTTATGGCTGCGGCTTTAGAGGGTGGCAGTACGTATGCACGTACGGTAACCATTGGCGTATGCCCTGAACCCACTGCTGAGCATTTCACCCAAGTGAAGACTCTTGATTTGCCCAAAGGACGCCAATGGGAATCAATTGTCGTGTCACTGGCCGGCTACAAGGATTCAGGTAAGTATATCGCATTGAAATTCGGCAACGAAGAAAAGGCAAATCGGATATTTGTGGATAACATCAAAGTGGAAATCGCCAGCCAATGTCCCAAACCGATGTTTGTTGAGGTAAATGAAATTACGCCCAACTCCGCCAAAATTAAATGGGTTGAGACCGGTGATGCCTCTGAATGGAATCTTGTTATCTCCACCGAGCCGCTAAACAACCCCGAAGATATTCTTGACAAGGAAACCCTTTCACAGGGCGAATATGTCGGTCGCGTAAACGCCAATCCTTATACAGCGATTAATCTGCAATCGGAGACAACCTATTATGTATATGTACAGGGTGGTTGCGGTAAAAGCGAATGGACAAACGCTATATCCTTTACCACCGGCAAAGCTATCGCTATTCCGTTTGTTGAAACCTTCGACCGTTTTGATGCAGATTTCTATACGAATGACGCAAATGCAATTCCGGAAGGATGGACTAATGGAGCTCGCAACATGAACCCGAATTCCATTACGTATGATCGTGAGACAAGTGTCAACGTGCCTTTCGTTAGCACGGATTATGATCATACAGCTTCTGCATACAAAACTGCTTCGTTGAAGCTGATTACAGATCTGTACAACAGGCAGAATTCGGTTCAAAATACTGGTTATGTGATCCTCCCAGCAATGCCACAGGCACTTGGCGATTTGAAAATTACCTTCTGGGCATACATGCCGAACAAAGCCGGAGTGTACCTACGTGTTTGTGCTGCCAGTACGCAAGACTTTAACGCGGATTCCAACACGTCGTTCGCAGAAAATATAACTCCTATTGACTCAGTGATGATTACAAATGCTGATTCATGGGCCAAATATACGATAAAGTTGGATAAATATTCAGGAACTGCCACATACCTTGTCTTGAACCTGTCACCTATCGAAAGTACTGAATACAATGCGACAGGTTCTGCTACTTGTGTGGCTTACATTGATGACCTTACTATTGCTGAAATCGGCACGTGTGGTGAGGTGTTCAACATCGCTACTGAAGCCACCTCCAATTCTATCAAACTGGCATGGGAATCTACATCGGCTGTTACCAACACGTTCCGCGTGAAGGTAGCTACCAAGCAGATTGATCCAACAGCAGCAGATGGTGATGTTGTGGCCAACAAGAGTGTTACCGGCAAAACCTATACAGCCACAGGACTGAGTGTCGACACAAAGTATTATTTCTACATCACGCCTGCTTGTGATGAAGTGTGGGAAGAAGTGACCAAAACTACGAATAGCACATTGTCTGTTCCATACTTTACGGATTTCAGCGGCGAAGTAACAGGAAAAGTGGCTACACGTGGTCCAAAAGGATGGACAAAAGGAAACATTAATGTTACTACTGCGTTAGGAAATCAAAGCCAGATTCCATATTTGGAAACAACAGCATTGACGAACGTTCCGAGCAATGTAACAATCCCGTACCTGTATTTTACTCAAACAACGGCAATCGCTCAAAATGGCGGATATGTAGTTACCCCTGAACTGGAAGGTGTGGATGCCAAAGATCTAACTCTTACCTTCACCGGGTATTACAACAACACCTCAACCGGCGTAAACTATCCTATTAAAAATGGTAAGTATGGCGTTCTGTATATTGGTACTGTAGATCAGTTGTCGGATATTAAATTGAACTCTTCGACCAAACGTGTGACTGGAGTTACGTTTGCGGCTGCCGTGCGTTGTTCAGCCGCCAAAACTCCTGAAACTTTTGTTGTGAAGATGCCAGCTTCGGCTGCTGGTAAATATATTGTATTCTATTCCGATACTATTCAAAGTACTTCTAAGGCTTGTTACAACTACTTCTGTGTTGACAACTTATATATCGTAAAGAGCAGTGGTCCGCAAGTGCTTACTAATCTCGCGGTGTCCAACATCGAGCAGACATCTGCTAAACTGACTTGGACGGAAAATGGTAGTGCTACCAAATGGAATGTCAAAATCTTTACTTCTGAGCCGGCTGATCCGGATACTGAGACCGCAGTGAAATCGTTCACAGTAGAAACTAATCCGACGACTACGATTAACGATCTTTCACATTCTACACAATACTTTGTATATGTACAAGCTCAGGTTGGCGAGGAGAAAGGTTTCTGGGCATCAACTTCCTTCTGGACGGCAACAGGTACATGGTCGCTGCCGTTTGTAGAGACATTTAATAACTATCCAGAAGGGTCCGAAACAAACAACACGCTTCCCGCATACTATGACATAAGTGCTTCTACCTACAAACCTTGGGTTCAGAATATGCAAAGTAACGGAGGCGCATTGGATGGATATGGATTCAACATGCAAACGACATCGGGCAAGAAAATCAGCCAACTGGTATTCCCGCAGTTTGACGTACCTGTAAAGAACCTGCAGATGACATTATATGCACAAGGATATCTGTATATTAATTATCAGACTTATACCCTTGTCGGCGTGATGGAAGGCAGTAATTTTGTGGCCATTGATTCATTTATGGTGAAGCACAAGAGCGAATGGACAGAGTTCCATTTTGACTTTAGCAAATACACAGGAAACGGCACACAAATTGCAATCCGTCAGGATAATGATGCAAGTAATCTTGTCAAGAAAGAAAGCACTTATATTAAAATTGACAACATACGTATTGATGCTATTCCTGATTGTGGCCGTGTTAAGGATATTAGCTTTATCAATGTGACAGATAAGTCCGCTACAGCAACTTGGAGCGCCGTAAACGGAGAAACGGAGTGGCGCATCAAGGTAAGCAACAGCATCCTTGCCAATCCGGAGACACAGGAGGGCAATGTGCTTGCTGCCACAACGGTTACGACCAACAGTTACGCATTGCAGAACCTCTACGACGGTTCAGACTACTATGTGTATGTGCAGTCGAAGAAAGGAGACAACTACGGTCAATGGAGCGTACCGGCCTTGTTGCACACGAACTGCGCACCGATGGCATTACCTGCAACATGGGATTTCAATAGTTATACAGCAAATAATGAAGTCATTCCGGGCAATGAATGCCTCTCTTTCGTGGGTACTTCCCGTGATTTGAAGCAGGTCGCATTCTCCTACAAACAATCACCATTTACTACATATCACTTGGCACTTGCACAAGAGACTAAGACGGATGCGAACTATATCGTCTTTCCTGAAATGAATGTTGATGACATTTCCAAGTTGCAAGTATCGATGAAGATAAAAACCGGTGGTACAACGGCATCTAAATCGGATAGATTTGAGATTGGTATAATGTATGACCCGAAAGATGCTTCGACCTTTACACCAGTATGTACTGAATCCTTGACGCAACGGACGGATATATATGATCGCACATATGTTCTATCCGGCTATCACGGTGATAGCCAAAGTCGATTCGGCAAATACATTGCGATTCATATTCAGCCTTCCATAAGCGGGACAACAGAATCTGTCGGTAAAATATATATTGACGATATTTGCGTGGACTATATTCCTGCCTGTGCTAAACCGATTGACGTGACAGCCTCTAATGTTGATGAGGATGGAGCAACATTATCCTGGAGTGCTGAGGCTGCTGGCGCATCGTTTGACGTCCGCCTGCTTTCTTCTGCTGATGGAGACAAGGATGAGCCTCTGTTGCAAACTGTAGTAAACGGCGCTACTACCGTGGATTTGGATCTCAGCAGCAATACGCAGTACTATGCGTTTGTTCGTAAGCAGTGTAGCGAGGACTCATATAGCGATTGGAGTGCGCCTTGTGCTTTCCGTACAAATTGCGGAACTGTGCAAGCCCTTCCATACTCGGATGACTTTGAGGCATATGCCAATAATGCAGTACCGGCCTGTTGGACAAAAATAATAGGTGGCGGCTCCGGAGGACCATGTGTATCTACATCATCGGTAAAAGATGGAGTGAATGGCTTAAAAGTAACATATTCTTCTACTTCCGGACAATATGCGACAAAATATACCACCTCAATTATTACGCCGAAATTGGATATTAATAGCGCAAAAGATTTAATCATCGTCTTCGACATGAAAGGAGGCGCAAGCAACACAGAACTGCGAATAGATGCAATAGAGGAAGCAACTAAGACTGCATCATATGTAACTATCACAACTCTCAAAGCGTCTACAACGTGGCAAAAGGTGTATCTTAAAGTTTCTGATATCGAGACTTATACATCAAATAACGAATACAAATATATTCAATTTGCAATAAATAGCAATGCTGCTACGGTACATATCGACAACTTAATTCTTTCCAAGGATGCAACAGTGGCTCTCCCTGTGACCAACATGGCTGTGACAGCCGTTACAGACGAATCTATCTCGTTCTCCTTCCAAGAGGTGACACCAGGTGTGGAATCTTGGCAGGTAGCCTACGGAAAGCATGGCGAGTTTACCAAACCAGATAAATCCGTTTCCGGTACTGTGATTGATGCTACGACTCATACAATCACCGGTTTGGAAGGCAATACCGAGTACGACATCTATGTGCGTGCAAATGCATCCACCGTTGCATGGGAAGGCCCGATTACAGCCAAGACGGCCAATGCCCCTGCCGCTATCCCATATAACTATGCATTCGAAGATGCAGATGAAAATGCTAATCTCTGGACGCTCACCAGTGCTCGTTCAGGCAATGATTTCATCATCGGTGATGCAGCAACATGCGGAGCAACCGGAGAGAAAGCACTGTATATCTCCAATGATGGCGCCTCGTACGCCTATAATCTAAAGATGGGTTGGACTTGGGCGCTGCGTGATATCCGTTTCGACAAGACCGGTAATCATACCATCTCTATTCGCGCAAAAGTTCCTGGTAATGCCGAAGCAAATCAAGACCAGGATGCTTTGTATGCCATCTTGGTTCCCGCAGGAGCAAAAGTGGGTATTGGTGATGGATCTATACGGGATTATGAGAACATTTATCTCTTGAACGGAAAAGCATATAAATATAATTCCGGTGATAACGCAGCAGATAATGTTTATCGCGTATTCAACCGTGAGCAAAAGATTAATGACTGGACGTTGTTAGAGACAAAAGTAAATATCGCCCAAACGGGTGATTATACTCTCGCCCTGATTTGGTTCAGCAATACCTTCGGCACGGCCGGCAAACCTGCTGCTATTGATGAAATTGAGATCAAGCAATATGAATGTACCGCTGTTTCTCAACTCAAGTTGGAGAGCGTAGCTACCGACCAAGCATCGTTCAGTTGGTTTGCAGGTGAGTGCAAGAATTTCGAATACGTACTCTCGCGCTATTCCCAACTCAACAACCCTGCAGGTATTGACGATGTCGACAAGGTAGCTTCCGGCACAACTGCCGAACAGCAGATTCAGTTTAGCAATTTGCAGCCTGCTACGAATTACAGCCTCTATGTGCGTACGCTTTGTGTAGGTGAAGAGACCGATTGGGCAGAGTGCAAATTCAGCACACCATGTTCAGCAGAAAGTCTGCCATACATGGAGAGTTTCGCCGAGAAGCCTGATTGCTGGATCTTCAATCAAGCTGCGGTGACTACAAAGAGGTATCAATCAGAAGAAATGTCTGAGGCAGAAGAGTGGTCTGTGCTTAAGCTTAATGCAGGCGGCTATGCTATCTTGCCCGAATTTGACGAACCTATCAATCAACTCAATGTTGAAGTAGGTCTGTTCTGCAGCCTCTCTCTCGGGGCTGTGGAAATTGGCGTACTCGATAATGTTCTCGATGTAACAGGATTCCAAGCATTGGCAAGATTCCAAGCGGAGAATCAATTGGAATCGGAGTGCTTAGGTTCTTGTGGAAATCCTTATATTATTGAGACGTTCAAGAAGATGCTGAATCTCTACCAGGGAACAGGTCGCGTACTGGCCATCCGCAATGCTGGTTCAGACGTAATCTACCTTAAACATGTCTTCATAACCAAGCTACCTGACTGCATCACTCCGCAGCAAATAGAATTCACACAGGTACAGGAAAACCAAGTTACCATCAACTGGCTCGCAGGTACGGAAGAACAGTGGGAGATTAAGGTGGATGACAACGAACCGTTCTCTGTAACAACCAACCCGTACGTATTGACCGGTCTGGAGCAAGGTTCGATCTATTCGGTATCCGTTCGCGCTATCTGCGATGCAGAACATGCAAGTGAATGGTCTGTACCTGTTTTTGTTCAGACAACTTGCGGCGTCAATTCGCTACCATTATTGGAGGACTTCTCCGGTCTGAAGCGCAACAGTGTAGCAAGGCTTACATGCTGGGATAACCTTTACAGTAATGATTCGATCAAATATGTATTCTCCGGAGTGGAAACACTACATTCGACGGATTTGATTACAAACAATTATTTCGCCTGGGCATCCAACATGACAGCACAATTAGGTGACTACCGTATGCTTTGCTCGCATGTTCCGAATAATTCGTCTGATAACAAGAGGTTCCGCTGGTTCATATCGCCGCAGTTCGCTATTGAAGGTGATGCAACGCTCAGCTTCGATGCACGGCATTGTAATGCGCAGAAAGAAGCTGTCGCAACCGTCGGACGCTTCTATGTAGCCATCAGCACGGATAATGGTGCAACCTGGCAGGAAGACAATGCAGAGAATCTAACCCCGCAGTTGACTGCAGAGTTTACGAATATCTCTATTGCGCTGGATAAGTTCAAGGGACAGAATATCCGCGTAGCCTTCTACCACGAAGCACTTGATAATCGTGATGCTGACAAGCAGACATATCTGCTCATTGATAATGTCCGCATCAATTGCACGGATACATATCCTATTGCTGACAATGTTTGTGAAAGCAGTGATTATGAGAACAACGGCTTCGTAATTAAGGCTGAAGACCTTGCACCGGCAAATGAGTCAAAAGTATTCAAGCGCTTTGAGTTGGCCGATGAAACCGGATGCGACCGCTGGATTGAACTTACCCTGACCACACGTCAGGCTTCGCCGGTGGAGACGCAATATGCTACCATCTGCCATGGTGATGTATATGAGTTCGGGCCGTATGAACTCAAAGAGTCGAACCCCGAAGGTCAACCGTATCACATAACAACAGAGAATATTTATGGCTGCGACAGCACCATCAATCTCTTCCTGACTGTTACGCCATCGGATACGATTCGCATCAAGGGTGCCACACTCCGCGAGAGCGACCTGCCGTATGTCTATGAGAACGAGCAGCTCCAGGAACCGCTGACCCTCATACCTGCGGGTACACCTCTCGGCGATTACTCCGGTATCAAGCAGCCGATAGAGGGACTCTGCTTCTTCATTGACTACGAGTTATCCATCCTCTGCGACATCCAGACGATAGAGCAGGATCCTGTCGTAATCAATGATGACCAGCTGCCGTACGTTGTGGATGAGCACTACACGATTCCTGAAGGTACGCAGCCCGGCACGTTCACGCAGATTGTGGATATTGACGATTGCACCAAGTACAGCTATGATGTAACAATCAATAGCACTGCTACCGGCATCATCAATATCTCCGGCGATATGGATCATGTTGACGTATATGACATGCTCGGCCGCAAGGTTGTGACGCTCCGTCAGGGTGACGAGCAGCATCCGCTTCCGGCAGGCGTATATACGCTCATCAGCGTTACCAACAGTGGCAAGGCTGCCAGCAGCCGCGTTACAGTGAAGTAACCGTTTAATACGGATAGCCCGATTGGGTTCGGGCTATCTGACACGCGTTCGGCGAAATAATTATACGACGAGTAAAGGCTGAAGAGAATATGAAAAAGATTGCGATAATAGTATGGATGGCTTTGCTATCGGTAGTGTACGCTGCAGCGGCAGTGCGAACGACAGATGAGGCACTGAAGATTGCGACAGCCTTCACTACGCCGGCAGGCGGCATGAGTGCACCGGCACGTGGGCAGCAGTCCGCTACTATAGCCGCACAAGGCGAAGCCTACATCGCGGTGAACACCCGCGGAGGCTTTGTGCTGGTGGGCGCAGACGACCGCCTGCCCGAAGTACTGGGCTACAGCGACAACGGCAATTTCTCCCCCGATGACATGGCACCCGCCATGCGCTACTGGCTGCAATGCTATGCCGAGGAACTGGAGACAGTCAGTGACCGGCAGTCAGCCGCCAGCAACCGGCAATCAGCAATCAAGGCGGTGGAGCCGCTGGTGACCAGCAAGTGGAACCAGTCGGCACCCTACAACAACCTCGCACCGTATTACAACGACCAAGGCGGGCAATGCGTCACCGGCTGCGTGGCTACCGCCATGGCACAGGTGATGTACTTCCACAAGTATCCTACTCAAGGTACAGGCTCACACTCCTATTTGTGGATTTGCTCTGAGCCCGTCGGCAAATCCGGAACCCTGTCCGCCAACTTCGGCAGCACCACTTACCAGTGGGACCAAATGCTGGACAACTACCGCAACGGCTATACGGCCGAGCAGGCATCTGCCGTGGCTACGCTGATGTACCACTGCGGCGTATCCATTGACATGGGCTACGGTCAGTCCAGTGGCGCCTATACCGAGAAGGTACCGCCTGCCCTGAAGAACTACTTCGGCTACGACGCCAACTATCAGAGCATCAAGAAAATCATGTACCCTGTGGACAGCCTGAATACTATCATCTACAACGAGCTCAAAGCCCAGCGGCCGGTAATAGTCAGTGGCTCGAACGACGAGGGCGGTCACGCCTTCGTGTGCGACGGCTGCGATACGAGGTCGTACTTCCATATCAACTGGGGCTGGGGCGGCAGCAATGACGGCTATTACCTGCTTACCGCGCTCAACCCGGGCAAGTCACAAGGCATAGGCGGTACCACCAAGGGTTACAACAAAGGTACAACATTCTTCATTGGTCTGCAACCGAAAAAGAACAACACGCCGAAAGCCATTCCGCAGATGGCTACCACGACTTTCTCCGTCAGCACCAATCAGGTCAACCGAGGCACGGACTTCACCGTATCCATAGCCAAGCTGCAGAACTACGGACTGACGAACTTCAGCGGCAGTTACGGTGTTGCCCTATACGACGAGGATGAGACAACACTGGTCAGGATTCTTGGTCAGAAGGACAACTATTCCCTGTCCGCAGGCTATTACCGCACAACGGCAGCTGACCTGACCGTATCTATCCCGTCCGCATCGGTTGTGCAGAACGGCACCTATCACCTCTGCGCCGTATATAAGGACGCCAACTATGGCTGGATGCGCATGATGTGCACCGAGGATGACTACTACAGGACCATCGAACTGACCAATACTGTGGCAACATTCTATGCCAATGATGCTGCACCTGAACTCACGCTCACTGCACCGATAGCTTTCCCCGAAGGTGTCAGCACGGATTCGATCCCCTATACCGGCATGCCGCTCTCGTTCACAGTGAAGAACACCGGCGGCACGTTCCGCGGCGATATATCCGCACGTATTAGTAGAGGCAACTTCAGCAAAGGGCAGTATGAGACTGCTGACAGCCTGATCATCCGCCGCAATCAGTCACTCAGTTCTGCCTTGCAGCAGAAGTTTGATGAAAACCTGCTGTTGGATACGCAGTACAAGATGAGACTCTGCTGGCGTGCCGGTGCCGGTGACTCATGGCACGACTTTGAGCCGGCTGAATACGCTGTACTGCCTTTCAAGTTATACAATCCAGACCCGCGTCTTGCGCTGACCGAAAGCATTCACTTTGACGACAACGAACATGTGTCCATAGCCGATGCCAATCTGCACTACTCCATTCAGAACACAGGCGCAACGTTTGACGGCGAACTGCAGGTGTCGTTCTATCAGGACTACTTCTCGCGCGGAAAGAGCGAGATACAGCAGGTGCAGATAGCTACCAATCAGATGCTTTCCGGCACGTTCTCCGGTCCGTTGGAGCAGGTGCCCGGCACGTATCGCGTGATGCTACGCTACCGCGATCTGAACAGCGATGACTGGCAGGAGTTTATTGACATCAACGGCAATAACCCGGGATCCATCACCGCCACGCTGTACAGCCCGTATGACACGATTGACGTGCCTGTGGACATCACCAACGACCAGTTGCCATACGTAGTGGACGACTACTACACCGTACCGGCCGGTACGCCTATAAGCTCATACGAGGTAATCGTAAAAGCCGACGGCTATCATTACCACCGTTATCAGGTAAACGTCAGCCGTTGTACGGCAGAGCAGAACTATGAGGCAGAGTTATGCGAGACGGAGCAGGCGTACGAAGGCTACGGCTTCTCCATAGCCAAAGCTGATATGCCTGCGGCAGGAGAGAGTAAAGAATACTCGCACACGGAGCGTACCGCCCGGGACTGCGACAGCACAACCGTACTTACACTCCGTATCACCAAGGCGGATACGACAGAAGTGCCGGTCAGCATCGAGAACGACAAACTGCCATACAAGGTGGATGACTGGTACACCGTGCCGGCCGACGCACCGATTGACACTCCGTTTGAGCAGGTTGTGCCAACGGGAGCCTGTGCGTTCAACAGTTACAGCGTAACCGTAAGCAAGAAACCGGATATACAGACTGCGGCAGACGACATACTGCTGTCCGGCGAAACCCGTCAACTGATCATGCACCTCGGCGGCTATGACCTGTATCTGGTCACTCGTCACACAGCTGCAGGGATAACTTATAGCAAAGTATTAGTACCGGTCAACTAAATGAGAAAATACGCATACATACTGATTCTGCTGGCTCTGTCCATGACACCGTTGCACGCAGATGTCAAGAAGGAGAGCCGCCACTTCCTCACCACCGAGGCAGGCATAGGCTACTCTGCCCTGCTTAACCGCTCCGACCTGGGCAAGTCCTCCGGTCTGGCAGGCGGCAAGCTGCAGGTAGGTTACGAATGGAACTACCGCAAGCTACTCGTGCATACAGGTATAGAGTTCGCCCTGATCAACGACCGCACGCGCGTGGAGCCCTTTATACTTCAGACGCCTTATACCATAGGCTTGCCGGCAGGACAGCCCATGACGGCGCATTTCGACTTTCAGTCCTGGACGGAAACACAGATGCTCGGGCAGGTGAACATCCCCATTCAGGTCGGCGGCTGGTTTGCCAACCGCTACTACTTCCTTGCCGGTGCACGTCTGGGGTTGCCTGTGCTCCACAGCAGCAGCATCAGCTCCACCGTACATACCTACCTCTCCGATCCCACACTGATTGGCGAGATGAACAATGTACCCGTTCACGATGCCTATACCTCCACCGAGAAAGCCTCGCCGAGCTGGGGAGCGAACATGCTTAACGCACAGCTCTCTGCCGAGGTGGGACTGGTGCTTAATTCGTTCTGGGAGAAACCTGCCCCCAAAGGTGGCAAGGGCAAAGGCAAATCGTCATCCTCGTCAAGAGGCAAGGGCAAGAAACCTATACTCTACCGCGTTGGACTGTTCGCCGACTATGGCCTGACATCCGTCTTCCAGGCCGCTACTCCTGTAACTCTGGCGGAGGTGGGCGAACCGAGGCAGATAACGCTCAACAACTACTTTGCCGCATCCGGAGTGAAGGTCAACTCCCTGCTCGTAGGTGCGAAGTTTGCCGTGCTCTTCCAGCTCAATGAGATCAAGCCCGACAAACCCAAGCCCTCCTACTTCGACATCCTGATTGCCGACGCCGAGACGCAACAGCCTATACCGGCCAGCCTGACTATCTACGACAAGACGAAGAAACGAACAATCGTGCGCGACGCCAAGAGCGGCAAGTACCGCTATCGCGCCTATATAGGCGACTACACCATCACGGCGGCCAACGAGCAGTACATATCCGCTTCGCAGGACGCAAGCATTCAGAGCGATGGTGTCACGGAGAAGTTGCGCTTCACACTTGACCGCAAGCCGGAGCCGGTGGTGATCGATACACCTATCATCGACATCCCTGTACGCGTAGGTACAAAGGTCGTGCTCCACAACCTGCATTTTGCTACAGGCAAGACATATATCCTGCCCGAGTCGGAAGGAGCGCTCGAGGAATTGGCTGCGTTCATGAAGCAGCACCCGGGGGTAGCCATACGCATCACCGGACATACCGACAATATCGGCTCTGACGAGGCGAACATGAGCCTCTCCGAAGGACGAGCCAATGCCGTACGCGACGAACTCATCAAGCGGGGGGTACAATCCAAGCGCGTTGAGGCGGAGGGGAAGGGTGAAACAGAACCTATCGCCACCAACGACACCGAGCAAGGACGCGCCTTGAACCGACGTGTTGAGTTCACCATCACCGCTACCGGCGACGAACTGATCGAGCAAGTGGACAAGTAACGGCTCGCCCGCCCTGCTCAGCTACGTATATCTATCGGGAATTTGAAGCAGGGGTAGGCTTCTGGGCTATCTGCGCGTCATACCACTCCCTGCATAGTTGGCGCAGTTGTGCCTCATCGCGGATGATGGCGCGAAGTGTCTCCAGGCTGCGCACATTGCGCTCCGAGTTCAGCCACAGGCGCATATACCCGCCTTCCGCGTACTTGTCCAGCAGATGCTCCAGACTGCGCCGGTACAGCTGTTCAAAGTCGCCATCCGGGTACATCTTGGCGCTGTAAGCCATCGTGCGATGCACCACGGTGAGCGGATCGATCTGCCGGTCGGCTTCCGCTACTATTGCGCCATATAGGGTGCGCGGCTCACCGCAGGGCTTGCCGGATGTTGAGCCTCTCGACGCGCTGGCACGATGATCCTCCACCGCGTCGCGCATGATCAGCAGCTGCTCCTCAGTGAACCATTGCCTAAGCGTCGTATCCGCCATCAGAATCTCGCCTGAATGGATATGATGCTTCTCGCGGTCGATGCGCAGACCCAGATCATGATACGCAGCTATCACATAAGCCATCTGCACGTCTGCGCCGTGCTCCTGCGCCAGCTTGACGCTCTCCTTAATCACCGCCTCGGCGTGATCGCGCTTGTGACCGCCGTCAAAGGCATCGTACTGCGGCAGGATAACCTGCTCTATATATTGCTGTAGGGTCATGGGGCTATTCGCTTTGCTGCAGGGTTAGTTTTGGGTTGTTTGGATATACTCCACCTTGTTTCCCACGATCGCCAGGTAGCGCTGGAACGCCTGTTGCGTCACCACCACTGTCCCGCGACAGTCGTTCGGGTGAAAACTCAGCGACGCGGCGTCCTTCAGACGGCTGTCGAGAAAGAGTATGACGTGGTGCTCGGTGTCGTTGATCAATCCGAACGGGCTCACGCTACCGGGCTCCAGACCTAAGTACTTCATCATCCGTTCGGGCGAGGCGAACGACAGCTTGCCGGGAGCGTTCTGCCCCTGTGCCACCAGCACCTCTTTGAGCCAGTGCTCTATATCATGAATCGCCAGATCGTCATCGCACGGAAAGCATATCAGGTAGTGCTGGTTGCCTTTGTGGTTGCGCATGAATATGTTCTTGCAGTGCAAGCTGCCATCGGCGTGCCACCAACGTTTGGCCTCCTCGATGGTCTTGCCTTCGGGGTGATTATAGGTGGTGAACGGTATATCATGTTCCGTCAGGTACTGCAGCACATTCGCTTGCCGCGCGGATAGGATCTCTACGCCCCCGTAGGACGATGTCGTTTCGCTGGTTTCCATTTGTGATTACGTTATTTAACTTTCCCAGTGGGTTCTTTTATTGGTGTGTATGCCGGCCGGATGATTCGTTCTTATTGCATGAGTTCGATAGCTTTCTCGATGATATCATCCTTGTCCTTGCTCACCATGTTCACTGTTACATCCGGCGCAACGCCCTGTTCTATATCGTGCTTGTAGGCATCATACATCCTTACGCTGGAGAAACGCACTGTCCAGCCGCAGGGCAGCTCGTAGCTCATGGGCATGCCTCCGCCCCCTCCGCTTATGCCGCCCACTATGGTCGCGTTATCCGCATAACGCATCATGTTGATAAAGCTGTTCGCAGCCGAATAACTCCGCCGGTTACACAGCACGACCACCGGTCGCCGCCACTTGTAGGGCACCAATGACGTGTCGCTGCGCAGGGCCTGCATCGGCGAAAAATCCGCATGCCCCGTGCCGGTCTTATGCTGCCAGTAGCCGACAATACGGTTGTCACTGAAGAACGGCGATGCGAGTTGATATGCATAGTCCAGGTTCCCTCCGCCATTGTTCCTCACATCGATAATCAGTCCCCTGCAATGTTCAAACGACTTGAATACCCATTGCATGTTCATAGCCGAAAAACCGCTTGAGAAACTCGGGTAGTAGATGTAGCCTACGCTGTCATCGGCAATCGTGCAGTAATATAACCCGCCCGCCGTCCGGTAGTCATGCAGGTACAGTGCCTGGAGCTGCGTGTCGAAATTGGCGGGGTAGGTGTCGTACCACGACGAGCATCGGGACACATCGAACGGCGAGTACAGATTGACATGTCCGTCCTGCAGGGTGTTGAGCATAGCACCGCACAGGTCAAACAGCGCTACCGCGTCATTCTTGTCCACGTGGGCCGCCTTGGCGGCATATACGTCATGTATCGAATCCCAGTCTATGCCTTTGCTGTCCACGTAGCAGTACCGAGTGTCGATGATTTGCCACAGCGCCTCTACGTTCGCTATCGGGTCAGTCGTGAACGCCATCTCCTCCTTGGGATGGCAGCACGCCAGCGTTAACAGGACGGCGGCGAGAACTGTTATATAACTGCGGATGCTCATAAACGTTTGTTGCCTTGCAGGCGATAATTCCATATACAGCCTATAATCAGATTAACCGAGTTATGTATGAACTGCTGGTTATTGCTGTGGTAGTTCGTGTAGTCGTGCCCGACGCCTAACCGCCAGGTGGAGTGGATGAACTGCATATCTATGCCTAACTCGTGCTTCACCGTGTGGTGGTTCCAGTGTCCCGAACAACGTATCTCCCCGGGCACGCCCTCCGTCAGTTCGTAATACGACTGCCAGTAGTGCGGCATACAATCCAATCCGATCAGGTTCGTCCGTATCTGATAGTGCAGCCGGTAACTGGTCTTCTTTCCGTAGAACGACCACGCTATACCCCCCATTGCCATCACATCGGCTGCTATGTCCAGCGACACGGGCTTGTTGACGTTCGTGTTCATGTTCCGGACTGTCAGGCCTGCCTCTATGTAAGGGCCCGCAAACACCTTGAGCCTGGTGTCGCTCCACCTCTGGCAGTAGAATGCACCCCATCCGCCATGGATATCCACACCCGTTATGCCGTTCGAGCGCGCTGCGTTCATCGTCCTGAATCCGCTCACGTCCACCCGTCCCACATGTGCCCAGTTCGCCAGCCGCCCCGTCTTGCCTAAGCGCGTATCCTGGCGGAAGGGCTGCCACCACTCGTTGCCTATACCTACCGCAAAACCCCTGTACGCCAGCGGACTGAGATAGGTATCCAGTTGATATATCCCCCCGCCTTTGACTTTCAGCACGTTGGTGTGCTCTATACTCTCGCCTGACGGCGCTCCCGCCGCAACGCTATCCGATGGGGTACGTTCCTGCGCAGGCACAAGCAATGCCGTACATAACACGAACCATACTATTCCTATCGCTCTGTTGCACCCGTTCATCTCCGGCAAGCGTTTATTGGTGTTACCAGTCTAAGTTGTCCAAGAACACATCCGCCTCGGCAAAATCCTCCCAACTGCTGTCGTAGGAGTTACCGTCCGACACATATACCACATCCACGGGCATCTGCTGTTGCACGTATTGCCAGACGCCGCCCACAGCCAACAGCAGCAACACGGCAGCCGCAGCACTGTAGAGCCACGTGCGAGGGGACGATGTCCTGTGTGCGGCGCGACGGTAGTTGAGGGCTGACGGCCGATGGCTGACGGCTAATTGTTGTAGGTTCTTTTCCGTCTGCTCAAAGAAGCCTTCCGGCACCCGGTAGGGGGTGCGCTTGCCTACTTGGTCAAAGATATCCTGTTTCATAATTCGTGCATCTGTCAGTGTTAGCGGTCTAACTTCTGATTTCCAGTATGTAATTACTGATTTTCTCTTTTGCTATGTGGTAATTCGTCTTGGCTGCGCCTACGGTTGAGCCCGTTATAGCGGCAATCTCCTCGAATGGCAACTCTTCGTAATAGCGCAGGTTGAACACTGTTCGCTGCATGGTAGGCAGCGTGAGGATAGCCTGCTGGAAGAGTAGCACGAGTGAGTCACCTGTCTCGGTGTAAGTGTCGGCCATGAGCGTGTTCAGTAGCGGCGATGATTCGTCATCCTCGGCATCGAGCGATACGAACTCATGTCTCGTGCGCAGCCACTGCAGCGCCTCGTTGGTGGCTATGCGATACACCCATGCGCGCTCGTGCTGCGCGTCGCACAAATCGCCGATGTGTTCGATTATCTGCAGAAACGTGTTCTGCAGCACATCCTCGGCATCGTCATGGCTTACCACCATGCGGCGGATGTGCCAATAGAGCGGCTTCTGGTACCGCTCTATCAGACGCCCCGGTGCGCATTGCTCACGGGCACTCTGGGGCTTATCCGCTATGGTGCGACGGAGGATCATCGTATGGGTTGTGGACGTTCGGGTCTTTCCGGGCGCATATCGGGGATTCCCGCCGTTTTGTCTTCCGGCCGTCTTTCCGGTCGGCCTTCCATCTGTCTCTCGGGTTTTCTGTCCGGGCGTGCCCACATCATCTTGTCACGGCGGTCTTTCTCTTCCTTATATATCACGTGCACCTGCTTGGCTGTAAGCACGGTGCGGAACTTCTTGTAGTACTCCTCGCGCACATCCAGTATAGCGCGACTTTGTGCAAAGTGGTCGAGCATCCGTTGCTCCACCTGCTCTTCGGTCAGCTCTTCGCCTTCCTCAGGGCGCTCCCTGCGGTACTGTTTCTTGATGGCGTGGAGCTGCTTGTTGTAGGCGTGATATATCTCGGTGAACTCTGCCGCTTTTTTCTCATCGAGTGCAAATAGTTCGACGTAGTGTTTGGCTTGCTGCATGAGGTGTGACTTGCCGTCAGGTCGTTTCTTTTCTGCTTGTACTGACTCGGGGCGGGGGGCCGGTTTCCCGTTATTGGCTGCCGGTTGGGCGGTTAGTGTTGCTGTGGTGCAGAGGGCAATTATTGCCATCAATAGGATTCGTTTCATGTTGTTTACATTTTTAGGGTTGTACATGTTTTCGGTTAACCTTCTACCTTATAAGATGCACCGAACATGCAAAAGTTAAATCTGAGGATGATTTTTTTACACTATTTGCGTGCAAAGGTACGATTTTTTTTTGATATTTGCAAATCCTTGGTGCGGAAAGTTGCTATTCGCTGTATTTTTTCCATACACACATGCTTTGCGGGCGACTCGTTTGAGCCGCCCGTAGTATGTTGAACAAAATCATTTTAACATTTCCCGGGAAACCTGCCGGTGCGCCTGAACTCACGCACCGCCACCACAACTGCCACCCCTGACAGCAACTCGAATCTTATGCCCGAAAAAAGGGTCTATTAAAGGAAGCAATGGGCTTGAATAGGAGTAATTTAGGCAAATAGCTGATTTTTTTGCAAAAATGCTTGCAAATGTGCAATTTTTGTTGTAACTTTGCAGGCTGGATAATGTGTTTGCCTGACATATGGCGTCGCGTGATAGGAAATATGTAGTGCTTTTTCTCAT
>CAMIZG010000033.1 GCA_946403215.1 uncultured Bacteroidales bacterium
TGGGTGACGAGAAGTACCGCTTCCATGACCACGAGAAGCTGGCTCACTACGCCAACGCTGCAACGGATATCGAGTTCCAGATGCCGTTCGGCTTCAAGGAGGTGGAGGGAATCCACAGCCGTACGAACTTCGACCTCTCGCAGCACGCCAAGTACTCAGGCAAGAAGATTGAGTACTTCGATCCCGAACTGAACCAGAGCTACACGCCGTTCGTTATCGAGACGAGTATAGGTGTTGACCGTATGTTCCTGAGTATCATGTGCGGTTCGTACAAGGAAGAGCAGCTTGAGGGTGGTGATGTGCGCGTAGTGCTCGGTCTGCCGCCTGTACTGGCTCCGGTTAAGGCTTGCATTATGCCGCTGGTGAAGAAGGACGGTCTGCCCGAACTGGCGCACAAGATCATGGACGAACTCAAGTTCGACTTCCGCGTGCAGTACGACGAGAAGGACTCTATCGGCAAGCGCTACCGCCGCCAGGACGCTATCGGTACGCCGTTCTGCATCACAGTGGATCATGACTCATTGAATGACGGTTGCGTTACGCTCCGCTACCGCGACTCGATGGAGCAGGATCGGGTGAAGATCGAGGATCTGCACGACATCATCCGCCGCGCCACCGACCCGAAGGAACTCTACCGCAAGATTGTCGGCGACAGTCTGGAAGATACAGAGGAGTAGCCAATAGTTCTGTCAATAGTCACCAAACATAAGCCTCGAGGGTAACCTTGAGGCTTATGTGCCCCAAAGTACCCCGACAGAATACCATATGAATGAGTAGCAGGTGCCCGCAATGGTGCAAAAATACCTACAAATAGGTATTGCATATGTGCGAAAAAAGCAGTATCTTTGCAACGTTTAATCCTGGTACAGATAATGAATAAACCGGTCTATATAACAGTAGTTGGTCTGGATGGCAGTGGCAAGAGTGCCGTCATCGAGCGTCTGAGTGAGCAGTCAGATGTCTCCGGACAGCACCCTGCTGGCGGCGTGTGGCAGTTTGCCGAATGTTCGTCGCACGAGCAGATGGATACGCTGACCACTCCCACCGACGTCGTATTGCAGGTGGTGGACGCTATGCGTTTGCGTGAGTGTCTGCAGATGACGCCCTCGTTTGTGGAGCACCGTCACCCGCTGGTGATAGCCATCAATCGCTACGATCTGCTGTTAGCTACCGGGCATCAGCTTGACCTCGCAACGTTCCGTGAACAGACAGGTGTACCTATTGTGCTTGTCAGTACGGTGACGGGCGAAGGCCTGCAGGAGCTAAGAGAGGCAGTCGTTCGCGCCGCAAGCGCCGCCGACCAATCAGCGGAGCGCTTTATCGTACATGGCTGGGAGCAGACCGATGCCGAAGCATGGCACGCATATATGGAAGGTCTGTTGATGCAAGTACTTATTCACCCTGATGCTGATACAAGCACTTGGGAGGAGCGCATCAACCGGTTGTTGACCAACCGCTGGACGGGATTTCCCATCTTCTTTGCTGTCATGGGTTTCGTGTTCTGGTGCACATTCGCCATAGGTGCACCTATTCAGGACTGGATGCAACAAGGCGTTGATTGGCTGTACGACCTTATTCTTGAGCGCATGCCCGATGGATGGTTGCGTAGTATGATAGCCGATGGTGTAGTGCAAGGCGTAGGTTCGCTTGTAACTGCACTGCCGAACATCATCATTCTGTTTTTCTGCCTGAGCTTGATTGAGGATATCGGCTATACGGCACGTATCAACTTCCTTATGGATCATTTTATGCACCTTCTGGGGTTGCACGGACGAAGTTTCTTCCCGCTGTTGATGGGCTTTGACTGCAACGTGCCGGCAATCATAGCTGCCCGTGACACCATCCCAAATCCCAAGAACCGTGTTGTGACCATGCTCATGGTGCCGTTCATGAGTTGCTCGGCACGTCTGCCGGTGTATATACTGCTTATCAGTACGTTCTTCCGCAGCCACCATGCGCTCATCCTCGGCTCGCTGTACCTGTTGGGTATGTTGCTGAGTTTCGTTATGGCGTTTATCCTGAAGAAGACCAAGTGGTTCCGCACAGGTGAGGATGACACGGTTAACGAACTCCCTGACTTCAAGTTACCCTCGTTCCGTTCTATCACGGCGCACGTCTGGTTCCGCGTCAAGGATTTTCTTAAGAAGATCACCACTGTTGTGCTCTTTGCATCAATCATCATCTGGGCGTTGGAGTTCTTCCCTGCCGGTAATGTGACGGATATCGAGCACTCGTGGCTTGCCGATATAGGCCGTTGGCTTGAGCCGCTGATGGCACCGCTCGGCTTCGACTGGCGTATGTGCGTATGCCTGATGACAGGTATTCCTGCCAAGGAGGCTATAGCCGCCACGTTTGCCATACTCTTCGGCTACGATCTCTCAACCATGGCATTGTCTGCCGGCACAGCCTATGCGTTCCTCGTGTTCATCCTGTTGTACTTCCCGTGCGTGGCTACCGTATCTACCTTGCGCAAAGAGGTCGGCTGGAAGTGGGCAACGTTTTCTGTGATTAACTCGCTTGTCGTGGCTTGGCTGATGGCTTGGTTGGTACAACTGATATTGTAACAATGATACAACAGATTCTTACCATATTGATCATTGCTTGTGCAGCCTTCGGGCTGTGGGCGTACGTTCGCAAGGAGCAACGTCATAGTTGCGCTTGCGGTGGCTCGTGCAGCGATGCTTCTGATGGTGGTTGTAGTGCATGCGCGTTGAAGCAGCAGTGCTGCAAGGCGCAAAACAATAGTATTCAACAATGACGCATACGTGCTTGCGATATATGTTCTGCCTGATTGCCGCCGTAGTGGTGGCAGCCACCAGTTGTGGTGCTACATTGGAGCACCATTGCGCGCATTGTGCTGCAGCGCATACCGAACATGCGCATCACGGCTGCTGCGAGCAGTGCGACCATTGTGCCCATTGCGGTGTGATACAAATCGATTCTACCGTAACCTGCCTGACGCATGTGTTGCAACTGCCCTCGCCGGAGGCACTGGAGATGTTGCATTGCATCGTGCCGATAGATGGCATAGATTTACCCGGGTGGTCATTGCCCGAACATCTGCATACAGGTGAACCGCCCGATATAAAAGAAAAAGGTAGAGTTGTTCTCGCCAAGATAAAGAGCTTGCTTCTTTAGCGGATAGCGCGGCTTGCCGCGTTGTGTCCGGCAAAATAGTTTTGCCGTTACTTTTATCCGTTAACAATCAAGTATTCTTTATTATGAACAAATATTTACGTTTTTCTCTATTGATAGCAGTCTTGTCAGGCTCTCTGACAGTGTCGGCGCACCTGCACGGTGTGGTTCTTGATGATCAGGGCGAGCCGCTGGCCGGAGCAAATGTCTGGTGGGCACAGACTACCGTAGGCACAACGACCGATGCCGAAGGACTATTTGAGATAGAGCCCATCCGTCAGACCAAACTGCTCGTGACCTCGTTCCTCGGCTACCGCAACGATACCACGCGCGTCAAGGATCGTTCGACCATCATGGTTGTGCTTATCCCTGACGATCAGCAGTTGGACGAAGTGACAGTTGAGGCGCGCCGGCAGTCGGTCATTAAGTCGCGCTACTCGGCGTTTGACGTGCAGTCGTTCGGGCAGGGCGAACTCTGCAGGGCTGCCTGCTGCAACCTGAGCGAGAGCTTCGAGACCTCGGCGTCGGTCGATGTATCCTACGCCGATGCAGCCACGGGTGCCAAACAAATCAAACTGCTCGGTTTGAGCGGCACGTACGTCCAACTGCTCACCGAGAACACGCCTGCCGTGCGCGGATTGGCGCAGAACTTCGGCATGGAGTATATACCCGGTCCGTGGATGGATGCCGTGCAGATCAGCAAAGGCACCTCGTCGGTTATCAACGGCTACGAGGCTATCACCGGACAAATCAACGTCGAGTACCTCAAGCCGCAGACGCAGGAACCTGTTGCCGTCAACCTGATGCTGAACAAAGAACTGCACGCCGAGGTCAACCTTACAGGCGGATGGGATATACCTATCCCCGACGACCCGATGCTCGGCACGCTGTCAACAGGCGTGCTGGCGCATTATCAGGAGGGCGCGTGGCCGATGGATGATAATATGGACGGCGTGTTGGATATGCCTACTAACCGTAACCTCAACCTGCTCAACCGCTGGTATTACAAGAACGACGAATATACCTTCCAGTTCCTCGCACGCGGCTTGCACGACGAGCGTCATGGTGGTCAGCGTCAGACCGCAATGGGCAGGAAGATGGGCTTCCGGCCTCCCGCTGTTCCTTATCTAATTGATCTGCGTGCAGATAGGGTAGAGGCCTTTATGAAGAACGGTATAGTGTTTGACGAGGAGTCGGGTATGTCGCTCGGTATCATTGCTGCCGGTTCGTACCACGACCAGATGAACACCTATGGCCCGACCACCTGGAAAGCCTCGCAGGCCAACGGCTATCTGAATGCCATCTTCCAGAACACCTGGGGTGGCGAACATCACCACCATCACCACCACGGCGAAGAAGAGGAGGAGCATACGCACGAACTTTCCCACAAGCTCTCTGCCGGTCTGTCCGTCAACTATGACCAATACTGGGAAAATCTTGAAATTTTGAAATCTTCAAATCTTCTACTCGACCGACGGGAGCTGACGCCCGGCATCTTTGCCGAATACACGTTCACCCACGGTGAGAACCTCACCCTGATTGCCGGTGTGCGCGGCGACTGGTCAAGCCGCTACGGCTTGTTCGCCACACCGCGTCTGAACATCCGCTATGCGCCGTTCGAGTGGTGGACGCTCCGCGGAAGTGTCGGTCTGGGCTACCGTTCGCCGAACCTGATTGCCGACAATGCCGCCTACCTCGTCTCCACCCGCGACTGGCTTCTTGGCGACCCTCAATCTTCAAATTTTCAAATCCTGAAATCTTCAAATCTCCATCAGGAGCGCAGTTTGAACACCGGTCTGACCACCGTGTTCGACATACCTATCGGCCGGCGTAACCTGCAGATCTCCGCCGAGTACTACTTTACGAACTTCTTCGACGGCATGCTGGTTGACCTTGATGCCTCACCAAACAGCATCACCTTCTGCAACCTATCCGACATACCGGGTGCGCGTTCGTTCAGCCACACGGCGCAGATAGAAGCCTCGATGGAGGTGCTGCGCGGATGGACTGTCACGGCTGCCTTCCGCTACAACGATGTCCGCCAGACGAGCTTCAACACCACTACCGGCAAGTTCGAGCTGCGTGAGAAAGCATTGCAGAACAGGTTCAAGGGTCTGGTGACCATGAGTTACGTAACGCCGCTCAAGAAATGGCAGTTCGATGTCACGGCGCAGTTCAACGGTCCGGGCCGTATGCCCGACGGCGTGGTGGCTGACTGGTATCAGATGCCCGGCGGTAACATGTGCTACCCGCGACTGACTGACAACGGGCAGTACTATGCCACCACGAACGGCATGTACCACAAGTGGTTCCCGCAACTGCTGGCACAGGTAACCAAGTACTGGCGCACCTGCTCCCTCTACCTGGGCGCGGAGAACATGACCAACTTCACCCAGGACCACCCGATTATCGGCACGTATGACGCTCAGGGACAGGTAATCATGGACGGCTCGCTTCCCTACGATGCATCCATGGTTTGGGCACCAACTACCGGCTGGAAGATCTATCTGGGCTTCCGATGGGCACTTGACCGACCGGAGGAGTAGTTACTTTTTCCTGTCCCTTATGCAATTTTTCTCCTAAGAAATTTGCAAATGTCATATTTTTTTTGTAACTTTGTGCGTACTTTTCGTAATGACGTCGTCGGGGCGTTAGTGCGTTGCCATGAACACACATTCACATATTATTGTGCCCGAGGGTTTGCATGAGGTGCTGTTGCACGCCTGCTGTGCCCCCTGCTCATCGGCTATCGTTGAGTGGATGCTTGGGCATGATATCCGGCCGACTGTCTATTACTTCAACCCCAACATCTTCCCCCTTCAGGAGTACGCTATCCGCAAGGCGGAGAGCAAGCGCCATGCTGAGAGCCTCGGCATTCGCTGGATTGACGCCGATGGGGTAGGCACTGGAGCCGAACAGCCATGTGCATACGGGCATGAACAGTGGAGGCAGGCTGTAGCCGGATTGGAGCATGAACCCGAACGAGGCAAACGGTGCGAGGTATGCTTCTACCACCGCTTGCTCGCTACGGCACGCAAGGCTCAGGAACTTGGCATCGCTTGGTTCGCTACCACGCTCGCCTCTTCACGATGGAAGAACCTCGAGCAGGTCAATGCCGCGGGTATAGCTGCGGCTGCGGCAGCCAACAGCCAATGGCCGGCGGCTAACGGCGAGCCTGTTCGGTTCTGGGCGCAGAATTGGCGAAAGGACGGACTGCAAGACCGCAGAAACGAACTGCTAAAGCAATACAATTTCTATAACCAGACATATTGCGGATGCGAATTCGCTGTCGGCAACAAAATACAACAACATGAAAGCACTAGTTAAGCGTTATGCCAAGCCCGGCATATGGATGGAAGAGGTACCCGTGCCCGAGGTGGGCGTCAACGATGTACTCATCAAAGTCAAGAAAGCCGCCATTTGCGGCACCGACCTGCACATGTATAAGTGGGACGAGTGGAGTCAATCCCACTGCCGACCGCCATATACGATGGGGCATGAGTTTGTCGGCGAGGTTGCTTACACCGGTTCGGGTGTGCGCAATATAAAGATCGGCGAGCGCGTTACCGCCGAGGGACACATTGTTTGCGGCCAGTGCCGTAACTGCCGGCGTGGCATGGGGCATGTGTGCGAGAACACGATATCCGTCGGTATAATGGGCAAGGATGGTTGCTTTGCCGAATATGTCACTATCCCGGAGTCCAACGTGGTCAAACTGCGCCCGGAGATTCCCGACGACTTTGCTGCTATCATGGATCCTTTCGGCAACGCGACCCACACCGCCCTGGCGTTTCCCCTGCTGGGTGAAGATGTGCTTATCACCGGTGCAGGGTTGATAGGTACGATGGCGGCCGGCATTTGTCGCTTTGCCGGAGCGAAGAACATTGTAGTTACCGACCTCAACCCCATGCGTCTGGACATCGCTCGTAAGATGGGGGCCACCCTCACGGTGGACGGTAGTAAGGGCGAGACGGTGGAGCAGGCAATGAAGCTATTGGGTATCCGCGGCTTTGACGTCGGGTTGGAGATGTCAGGAGCACCGGCGGCGTTCAATGACATGATCGCGCACATGTACAAGGGCGCAAACATCGCCCAACTCGGTATATTACCTAAAGATACGCAGGTCAACTGGAGTGACGTGATATTCAATGCCCTCACTATCAAGGGCATAACAGGCCGCCGCATGTGGGAGACATGGTATCAAATGGAGCAGATGCTCCTTGGCGGGCTTGACCTCAGTCCGGTCATCACCCACCGGTTCAAGTTCGATGATTTCCAGAAGGGATTTGACGTAATGGTCAGCGGCCAGTGCGGCAAGGTGCTGCTGGAGTGGTAAGTCGTTTAGCGCTTAATCGTCAGTAGCTATACGCAGGATGGCGGGTGCAATCTCCGTGTTGTCCTTCCAGCCTGTGAACTGCTCTGCGCCCTGACCGATGGCAAAGACAGGTACTGCCGACGCCGTGTGCGAGTATGTCGTCCAGCCGAGCATCGCTTTGCGGTTCAATAGGCGCAACGCGATGCCGCTCAATTCGTTGATATCCTTATACATCGTCTTGATAGCTGCACGGCCTTTGGCTTTCTTCAGCGTCTTCTTGTATGCCGCTTGCAGTTGGGCATCCTCCTCATCCGTGATGGTCACACCGCCGTAGAAGTCCAGACGGTTCTCGAAGATCGCGCGAATCTGCTCCCACTTGGGTTTGGGCTTATCTTTGCCGTATAACTTGCTAACTTCGTCCGACAGCACCCACGCCGAGCAATGCTGGTGCTGCAGTTGCTGCAGGTTGAGTACGTACTTGCTGTTTCCCAGTGCCATGCCGCCTGTCTCATGATCAGCTGTTACAACGATGAGCGTCTCTTCGGGGTGCTGCTTGTAGAACTCCAGAGCCACGCCTATCGCGTCATCAAAATCTATCGTCTCCTGTATGGCTGCTGCGCCGTCTTGACCATGGCATGCGTAGTCGATCATTCCTCCCTCAACCATCAGGAAGAAGCGCTCGTTCTTCTGCTCCAGGAACCGGATAGCAAAATCCGTCAGGACCTTCAGCCGCAAACTGTCAGATCGGCCGTCAATACAGTAGGGGAAGTTGCTGCCCTCTTTCCTGCGGTCAATGGCCTCGTGGGGCTGAACAAGTATCATCTTCTTCGCCTCGGTGCGCTTATCTTCAGCCATGGCTACACCGCTGGCTATCGTGTAGCCCTCCTGCTCGGCCAGGTCGTACAGGTTGTCCCACACGCCCGTACGCGGACGCGGACGGTGGAAACCGGCTCCGCCGAAGAAGTCGAAGTCCGTCTTAATCAATTGCAGACCTATATTGTAGTAGTCATCGCGCTTGGCTACATTGGCGTAGAACGCCGCCGGTGTGGCATGGTCAATAGCCACCGTGGTCAGCAAGCCTACGCCCCAGCCTTGCGCTTTCAGCTTTTCGGCTATGGTCACCAGCGTGTCACCCTCAGGCGTGATGCCAAGCGTGCCGTTGTTCACCTTGGTGCCTGTGGCAAGAGCCGTGCCCGCTGCCGACGAGTCGGTTATGCTGTTCGAACGGCTGAACGTAGCCGCCTGACCGGAGTAGGGGAGACCCGTCATGTGGAGCTTGTTGCGACCTATCTGACTGTCCAGCTCGGCCAAGTACATCTCCGTAGCCAGTACCTGATTGGCACCCATGCCGTCGCCGATGAAGTAGAACACATATTTAACTTCTGCGGAGGCATTCAAACCTACACACAGACACACCAAAAGAAACAAAAATCGCTTCATATGTTTAAAATTTTCTACAAAGATACAATTTTTTTTGCAAATATGCAAAATTTTTAGTAACTTTGTGCAGATTTTTATATTTCATTCGCCGATTGTAAATTGTAAATTGTTAAATTGTCCGATAAATGAAATTATTGCTCATTGACGCTTATGCGATGATCTATCGCGCCTACTACGCCTTCATCCGTGCGCCGCGTATCAACTCTCGTGGCGAGAACACGTCGGCAATCTTCGGCTTTGCGGTCACCCTGGATGATTTGCTTAAGAAGATCAATCCCACGCACATAGCCGTAGCGTTTGATCCTCACGGTCCTACGTTCCGCCACGAGGCGTACCCTGAGTACAAGGCGCAGCGCGAGGAGACACCCGAGGATATCCGTCGGGCTGTACCCGTCATCAAGCAGATGCTCGATGTTATGAATATCGTGCGCCTGGAGTGCCCGGGCTTTGAGGCGGATGATGTCATCGGTACCGTGGCGCAGCAGGCGGAGGCGCAGGGATTTGAGGTGCTCATGGCTACGCCTGACAAGGATTACGGCCAGCTCGTCACCGAGCGCGTGAATATGTACCGCCCCAAGCACACCGGCGGCTTTGAGCAGATGGGCCCCAAAGAGGTCTGCGACAAATACGGCCTCGCCAATCAGAAGCAGGTGATCGACCTGTTGGCGCTGATGGGTGATGCGTCGGACAATATACCCGGATGCACGGGGGTAGGCGAGAAGACAGCCGTTAAGCTCCTGGAGCAGTTCGGTTCGATTGACAATATGCTCGCCCACACCGACCGGATTAAGGGTGCCCTGCGACAGAAAGTTGAATCCCAGCGCGAGCAGATCGAGTTCTCGCGTTACCTAGTCACCATCCGTACCGATGCCCCTGTCACCTTTGAGCCGCAACAACTGATCGTCCGCCAGGTCGATAAACCTGCGTTGGCTGACCTTTACCGCCAACTGGAGTTCAATTCCCTGCTCCGCAAAATAGGAGAGCCCATGCTCCCGCCCCAGCCTGCAGTCAGCGGCCGGCAATCGGCAGTCAGCGGCCAGCAATCAGCAGCGCAACCGGCAGCACCGGCAGCCCAAAAGCCTGCACCGTCCAAGCCCGTAACAGCGCAACTCGACCTCTTCGCCGACCTGGACGACAGTCCGGCAGCCAACAGCACCGGCGCTCTAACTTCTAACAGCGCCAGCGCTCTTACTTCTAACAGCACCGGCGAGCTAACAGCGCAGCGGTCTGATATTGAAGCCCGCCTCTGCGCCTACCTGCTCAACCCCGAGCAGGCATACAACCCTGCCCAGCCCCCGCAGTGGGACAAGCTCAAGGCTGATAGTGCCTTGTGGAACCTGTACAACGAGGTCGAACTGCCGTTGGTGGAGGTACTGCGCGACATGGAGCAGGCCGGTGTGCGGTTTGACGTAGATATACTCCGGCAAGCCGAGCAGCAGCTCTCCGCCGAGCTCGTACAACTGGAGCAGAAGATTATTGCCGAACTCAACGCCATGCTCGCCGAAAAGCCAATGGCTAATGGCCAACAGCTAACGGCCGAAACATTCAACATCAACTCGCCCAAGCAGATAGGTGACCTCCTGTTCGGGCAGCTGGAACTCGACAAGAAGGCGAAGAAAGGCCGCAACGGCAACTACTCTACCTCCGAGGAGGTGCTGCAGGCCCTCAAGCCCATAGCACCCGTCTGCGGCGATATACTGGACTACCGCGAACTCAAGAAGCTCATCGGTACGTATATAACCGCTTTGCCCTCGTACATCAATCCCGAGACGGGTAAGATTCACACCACCTACAACCAGACCGTCACGGCCACGGGGCGTCTGTCGTCCTCCAACCCGAACATGCAGAACTTGCCTATCCGTTCGGAGCGAGGACAGCTCATCCGGCGTGCCGTGATAGCTGATGAGGGGTGTAAGATACTCAGTGCCGACTACTCGCAGATCGAGCTCCGGCTCATGGCGCACTTCTCGCAGGACGAGCATCTGCTTGCCGCCTTCCGCAGCGGACAGGATATCCACGCCGCTACGGCAGCCAAGATCTTCCGTGTGCCGCTCGACGAGGTGACCAAGCAGCAGCGCCGCAGCGCTAAGACCGCTAACTTCGGCATCCTGTACGGCATTTCCGCTTTCGGCCTTGCCCAGCAGCTCGACTGCTCGCGCTCCGAGGCCAAGCAGCTCATCGACGACTACTTTGCCGCCTTCCCCAAGGTTCTGGCGTTCATCGAGGCGCAAAAAGCCTACGCTCGCGAACACCTGTATGTTGAAACGCTGTTCGGCCGCAAGCGTTACCTGCCCGATATCGTCTCGCACAACGGCACTGTCCGCGCCTTTGCCGAACGCAATGCCGTGAACGCGCCCGTGCAAGGCACTGCTGCCGACATCATAAAGATAGCCATGGTGGCCATCCACCGCGAACTCAAACAACGCAATCTCAAAGCGCAGATGATCATGCAGGTGCACGACGAACTGAACTTCAACGTCCCCGTTGACGAAGTTGAGCAGGTGAAGCGGATTGTGGTGGAGAACATGCAGAACGCCGTGCACCTGACCGTTCCCATCATCGCCGAATGCGGCGTCGGCAAGAATTGGTTAGAGGCACACTAAAAAATGATTAAATCAATAAATAAATGGTTAAATGGTAAATGATAAAATGGTAAATGCCGTCCTTGTCGGCCTGATCACCCCCCAGCAACCCGAGGACCGCACGCGCGAGTACCTCGACGAGCTGGCGTTCCTTGCCGACACCAACCAAATACAGCCCGTCAAGCGCTTCGTCCAGCGCCTCGAAACGCCCAACTCCACCACCTATGTGGGAGAGGGCAAGCTGCAGGAGATCCGCGACTACATCACCAACTACAATGAGTCCGCCAAGCTTGGCGAGACAGAGCCCATCGAACTCGTTATCTTCGACGACGAACTCTCTCCCCGTCAGCTCCGCAACATCGAGAAAGCTCTGAATAGCCAACAGCAAATGGCTAATGGCCAATGGCCGATAAGGGTCATGGACCGCACCATCCTTATTCTGGAGATCTTCCTCCAGCGTGCGCAGACCTCCTACGCCAAGACGCAGGTCGAGATGGCGCACCTGCAGTACATGCTCCCGCGCCTGACGCGTATGTGGTCGCACCTTGACCGTCAGCGTGGTGGTGGCGGCACCAACCGCGGTACGGGTGAGACGCAGATCGAGGCGGACCGCCGTATCATCAACAACCGCATAGCACTGCTCCGCGAAGATCTGAAGCGCATCGACAAGCAGATGGCCACCCAGCGCCAGAACCGCGGCAAGATGGTGCGTGTGGCACTGGTCGGCTATACCAACGTCGGCAAATCGACGCTCATGAACCTGATGAGCAAGTCCGATGTCTTTGCTGAGAACAAACTCTTTGCCACATTGGATACAACCGTCCGCAAAGTGACCATTGACAACCTGCCGTTCCTGCTCTCCGACACCGTGGGCTTCATCCGCAAGCTGCCGCATAACCTGGTCGAGTCCTTCAAATCGACACTGGACGAGGTGCGCGAGGCAGATCTGCTCATTCATGTGGTGGATATCTCCCATCCGAACTTCGAGGAGCAGTACGAGGTCGTTGAGCAGACCATCAACGAACTGCTGCAGAAGGATCACCGCGTCGAGGAGTCCGACCCGTGGAGCGATGACAACCGCAACACTTCGGACCGCAAATACCGCGCCAAGGACAAGAAGCAGACAGTGGTCAACCGTCCGGAGGAGATCGTCGTCTTCAACAAGATTGACGCCTTCACCTACACCCCACAGGCGGAGGACGATCTGCTGCCGCCCACACGCGAAAATATCTCCCTTGAAGAACTCGAGCGCACCTGGATGGCGAAGCTCAGCGCACAACCAACGGCTAATGGCCAACAGCCAACGGCCAAAGCTGTCTTCATCTCCGCCCGCAACAAGACGAACATCGACGAGCTGCGCGAACTCATCTATGATCGCGTCAAAGCCATTCATATCAAGCGCTACCCATACAACGATTTCCTCTTCCAGCGTTACGACCACCTTGAACAGTAGGCCCCGATGAACAAGAACGCCCCCGAAATACGCAGTCTGCGTCAGGACATTGAGCGCGATGTGAACCGCCACCTGCGCACGCCATACGACTTTGAGTCCCTCGCTAACGAAGTGCGGATGCGTCTGCATGAGCATATATCGCCCACCACGCTCAAGCGTCTGTGGGGCTATATCGACGGCGCGGAAACCACCCGTCACTCCACGCTCTGCCTCTTGGCGCAGTTCCTCGGTTATGCCGACTGGGACGCCTATCTGGCATCGCTTGCCGCCCGTACGGATGTGGAGAGCGAGACCTTTGCCGGCGAAGGCGTTCGCAGCGGTGAACTCCGTGCTGGACAGTTGGTTGAGATCACTTGGCTTCCTAACCGCCGGTGCATCTTCCGCTATGAGGGCGGCAACACCTACACCGTCATTGAGGCGCATAACACCAAGTTGCAGACTGGTGACCGCTTCGAGGCGGCTTGTTTCCTCATTGGCAAACCGCTGTACGCCGACCGTCTCGTCCGCGGCAGTGAGCAACCGACCTCATACGTCGCCGGCAAACGCAACGGCATACTCACTGCCACATGTCTAACCTCTGACAGCGAAAGCGCTCTAACCTCTAACAGCGCAGCGGTCTAACCTCTAACAGCGTAGCGCTCTAACTTCTAACTACATGACCAGCGATTCAGGATTCATAGCACCGGAGCAGTTCAGCCATGAGTGGCAGAATATCCAACTGCTACACACGCGGCGCAACAGCGTCGTTTATACCGGCGAGCGTTACGGTCGTCGCTTCCTGCTCAAGGCGCTTGCGCCTGAGGATGCCTGTCTCACAGATTTCCGCTTGCAGCAGGAACAGGAGTTTCAACTGGGCATTCAACTCGTCCATCCGAACATTGCCGCCACCTACAGCCTGGAGGATGTTCCTTCTGTCGGTCGCTGCATCGTGCAGGAGTGGATTGACGGCGTTACGCTGGGCGAATGGTTGCAGACCTCTCCCACGCGTGCCGCACGTGAGCGCGCGTTCATTCAATTGATGGACGCTCTGGAGTACGCCCACGGCCTGCAACTCGTTCACCACGACCTCAAGGCCGACAACATCCTTGTCACTCGCAACGGTGCCAACGTCAAGCTGATTGACTTCGGCCTCTCAGCCACCGATGCCACGCTCACGCCTGTACCGAATGATGTGAGCGCGGATATACAGGCGCTCGCGCGACTACTTCCTGCACTTTTGCCCGAGCAGCGCCTTCTTGCACGCCGCTGCCGTGACGGCCGTTATGCGAACATCGCCGCTCTCCGTCGCGCCATGATGAGCCGCAAACGCTTCATCCGCCTGCTCCCGATCATTCTCTCCGTTGTCCTGCTGATTGTTGCTGCCGTGCTTTTCTATCTTGCATGGCACGAACGTCACGCCGAACAACAGCGCTACGACGCCATGATTGCGCAGGTTGATACGTACATCGCGCAGGAGCGCGAACAGATTCTCGCCCTCGTTGCCCGTCCGGACTCGTTTGACACCCGCAGTGCCGCCGACATGAATGCTTACAACGCCTTTATGAACGAATACACGGCTATCCGCCAGCGCAGCTGGCAGTTGCGTGACTCACTTGTTGCCACGTATCCTGACAGCGACCCGCTCCGCGAACAACTCTTCAACCTCTGGACGCACCGCGATGTGGATTTGGACTCCGAACTCTTGCCACAACTCACAGGCAAAATCAGGAATTCCCGGTAATTTCTAATTTTTCTATACCAATTCCCGATAAATCTTCACTTCTCTCTTGCATATATCAAATATTTTTTATATCTTTGTAGCGAAAACGATAATAAATAATGTACTATAACCCTTCCCCGCAGGGTAAAACGCGGGCACGTCACTCACTGACGTTAAACAGGAGGACGTACTGAACAAATTAAGCGTTTGCTAACGCTTGTTATTTGAGCGAATGAAATGTAGGAAGTTTCACGTGTAGTTCAAAAGCAAGTCGAGGCGGATGCACGTTGTGTATTTATTTCATTGCGGAACAAATCCGCGTTTGATTATACACAAGCGGGCAACTGCATTGATTATCTGACTACACGGGTATCCTACAACCTCATTCGCCGGATAACAATCAGTTGTCCGCATTTTTTGTATGCGCTGAAATGCTGCAAAGATACTACATTTTCAGCACATTTGCAAATTGCCACTGCAAAAGGACCAACAAGGACTTTGCAATAATGAAGAAAAAGCAGTAATTTTGCAAACGATTTAATAGAACAAACGGAGAATGCCGAAAAGCCGTCAAGTGAGTAGGCATTTGTTTAACATTAAAAACCTTGCGGTGTATAGGTAACTGCATACAATTATGGGACTTTTATCAGCACTTTTCGGTAGTTCTTCTTACCAAACGAAAGCTGATTGCGATCGTGCAATAGCTCGACATCAGGAAAAAATTGCTCACCTTCAAGCAGAAATCATTCGGTATAAGCAAGTCGGGGCCACAGGAATTGCTAATGAATATAAGCAAATGATTGCCCGGCAAAAAGCAGAAATAGCAAGAATAAGAAGCATAAAAGCCAGTTTATAGAACTTAATAATTACATCAGGCGGGTTTGAACGCCCGCCTGACTATTAAAAATAGAGATTATATCATGCTTATTCAGGATCTATCTTCTGATGCTCGAAAGTTTCTTGAGCAACATAAAAATTTAGTGAGTTACGATATACAGGAGAATATCCTGCGTAAATTCATTGCTAAATATCCGAATCATGACTATTATGAGGCTGTTGAAGTAAAGGCGAAGTTACTTAATATGTTTTATTCAACTGGTATTCAAGCCATCGATGCTATGGTTGAGAATATTATGAGCATTGCGGATATTGATAAGATTCTCCAATTGCCAACATACAGCAAAGGATTAGTAGAGGCGATAGCGGAGTTAAAACTAAAAAATGGGAAAATCAGAAATAATTATTCATTCGCAACTAAATACTGCGCATTACACCAACCCGAGAAATACCCGATTTATGATAGCATTGTTGCAGCTGTGTTAACAAAATTGATGATTACCGACAAATTACCACCGTACATCCGTAAAAAACAGACATTAGAACAAAGCTCCAACACTTATATGACTCAGGGTGAATTTGAAGAAAAATTACGAGACTATGACTTTTTCGTTAATGTCTACGATACTTTTATGGCAGATTATGGATTAAAGGGACAATTGAACTATCGTGAAGTTGATTGGTATTTGTGGGGGGCGTATAAAGATGGAGGTAAACCTACAAAAATAGAAGAACTCACCCAATTAGAAACTAATAAATATGTAGTTTACACTCCTAAAACAATACAGAAAACAAAAATAATCATATCTTGAGAAAAGAATATTGTTGAACTTCATATGACTATAGCATTAAGTCGGTCTCAAAGACCGTCCGACACAGTTGCATTTTTGCTATAATTCCACCAAACATGATGACAGTTATAATGACCCGAAGAGCCGAATAAGGGATTATAAGACCTTCGATAAAATGTACAATGAAATGGTTTCTGTGATGGAAGAGAAATACAACCTACGTGCCGATAAAAATGAATGGTACGCTATCCTATCCACCAATGTAGCAAACCACCTGAATGCAGCGAATGTGTTTACATTGCGTGTGGAGGCTTTTCTCTGGGTTTTTGATGCTCGCTTCTTGGAAATAACGAAACAAATCGCAGATGTCTTTAACCATGCGTTTGAACCGGATGTAGAGAAGGCACTTCCTCCGGATATGCTGTTGATGCTCGGACAATGCGGTGACGAGGAGAAAATACGCCTGGAGCGTTTTGCGGTTAACATGATGGATTCCACGAATGGTGACAACGATACGCGTTGCCCCAATGAAGAAACCATTTATCGGGACGCTCCGCTGGCATACCGGACACCGTTCTCCGTCCGCACATTGACAGAGACTTTGGCGAATGACAACTTGCCTGTCCGTGCATCCAACTCCGCTGGCTTATACGTCTGCAACCGCGTGTATTTCGAGGCACTGCACTTAGGACAAAAAGCACTCTTTGTGCATATCCCGAAAACATTGGATGCCACCACTGCTATTCAGACAATCGAACAACTGATAATAATCATACAATAGAACAAATAGTATTATGGGATTTTTTGAAAACATCAAGAACACTGTTACTGATGCTTCTCAGAAAGTGAGCGGCGCTGTAAAGAACTTTAAGGTTGAGGATATTACATCCAATCTTAAAGTGTATGAAAAGTATTTCTCAGAAAACGAACTTTGGCAGAAAGTTGAAAAGTTCGGCAAGACGATGGGTGCCACAATCCTTTATCCTGTTCTGTTGCTATATAATTTACTTAAATCAAATGAAGTAAATTTGAAAGAAAAGGCAATGATAATAGGCACATTAGGCTATGTAATATTGCCACTCGATTTCTTACCGGATGCATTACCCGGTGGATTTACTGATGACGAATTAGGCCTGTTGGCCGCAATTACAGCTTTGGCATCTTGTTTATCCGAAGAAATCCAACAGACATCAAAAGAGCAATTGCGGAACCTGCTTGGAGAGTTTGATGAAAGAGCTCTGGATTCGGTCGCTAAAATCATACATGGAGCCAACAACTTTATAAATAGAAAACAATAACGACTCATCTATGCGCTACTCATTTACTTCATCCGAGGCCGTTTTGCTGGCTAACGGCCGTGCCGGCGACATACTCCGTCCCTGGACGCTAACAATCGACACTGACGACCAGACAATCACCGTCAGCAAACGTAACAAGTATTTCATCGGCGTGGACGAGGATACACTTGCTTTCCGTTTTGTTCGCCGTGTCACGATTGACCAGCACCTCATCGGCGCTGATATTACCATCAAGGCTGTCGGAGGTTCTCTTACCGCCTGCGGCTTGGACAAGAGCGACTGCAAACGTATCAAACAAATCCTGATGGACTATAACCGCCAGTATAGAGGCAAAGGCATAATCTTCAGCTGATATAGTTATCAGCCAACCTTGGATGAGCCGAGCGTCACGCCTTACCGCGTGACGCTTTTCGGCTCTGCCGATTTTGCCACCTCCACATCCCAAAACTTCCAAAATCATTCCAAAATCTCTCCAAAAATTTGCAAAACCTATAATCTTCATCGTATCTTTGTACTTGTCTTTCGGAATTGGAATCCGTTGTGATTGATTCTGTGCGGATTACAACGTATCTATTATAAAATACAACAAAACCGGGGGACAAAATTTGCAAATATCAAAACTTTTTTGTATCTTTGCATCAGTTTTCGAAAAGAAGCCTAAACCTTAACATGATTTTTCCCGCTTTAAGCTTCCGAGAAAACACAACTAACCTTATTTATTAACTAAAACCAATTAAGTAGTATGAAGAAAATTCTACCTCTTCCTGCTGTCCCTGTGTCTTTGCAGGACAGCCAAGACCAAGACGATCTGCACATCGTCGATTACCTGAACCTTAGCGACCTGCCTCAGCCGCTGCAACGCATGCTTTCGCAAGCCGCCACACCGGCTGAACGCGACATGCTCCTTATGGCAACGCTCACAGCTGCCAGCGCCTGTCTGCCTAAGCTCTATTTCCGTTACGGCCTGACTGGCAAACGCTATTACGCCAACCTCCAATGCTTCATTCTCGCAGCTGCAGCCTCCGGCAAAGGCATCGCCGGACAAGCACTGGAGATGATGCAGCCTGTCGAAGCCGTCTATCCGTCACTCATCCCGGGCGACAGCACCTTCCCCGCGTTCTTCAAGCGCCTGTACGAGAACGGCGGCCACGGCTATGTCCACGAGAGTGAAGGCACAGTCATCACCGACATCTGGCGCTCACAGACTGCCACCTACAACTCCCTGCTCCGTAAAGCAGCCGAGCACGAGATGATTAGCCACAACCGTTGCCGCGAATTGCAGGTCATTCCGCATCCGTGCCTCAGTGTCTTGCTTACCGGCACCTTCAGCCAGTACCGCGAACTCGTACCAAGCATCGAGAATGGCTACTTCTCGCGCCTCCTTCCTCTTATCGTGCGCGATACGCAACCGTTCGACCCGCGATTCGTCGAAGCCGATGGTCATGCCGAACCCGTCAGTCGTCAGGTCGGCGAACAGCTCGCCAAGCTCTGTGCCGCACTCTATGCCCAACCGGAACAGGAGTGGACGCTCACGCCCGAACAGAAGCAACGCTTGTCCGCACATCTCTCTACCGAGTACGACGCACTCATCCGTATCCTCGGCAGCAATTTCCACTCTGCCGTCATCCGCATGGCCGTACAAATCGAACGCATCGCCCTCATCCTCACCGCCTTGCGCTTCCATAAAAGCCAATGGCCAATGGCTAGCGGCCAACAGCCAATAACTTGCTCCGACACCGATTATGCCATCGCCGAACTGATCGGTAGCAAGCTTATCCTCCACATGGCTGCGGCATACAAACTCATAGCCGGTGACCGCACCGAACTTGTCCCGCGCATTGCCATCTCCTGCCAGAAGCAACTGCTCTTCTCCCGCCTCCAATCGGAGTATGCACACAAAGAACTGGTCGCAGTTGCGCAAGCACAGGGCGTTTCTCCGCGAACGGCTTTCCGGTGGAACGACCGATGGTTGGCGGAAGGTTTAATCACCAAAGCTCAGTATGGCGTTTACAAGAAAATTTGTTGACAAAGTGACAAAGTGGCAAAGTTCCGCCGTGTGTATCACTCTCATTATCATTTCGTTCGGACAACTTTGCCACTTTGCCATCATAATTTTGTTTAATTGTCGATAATTGTTGACTGACTCCCCAAATCCTAGACAATACTCGAAGGCAAGTAGGAGTTAAGGACGAATTGACCACTAACCCAATCATTGAACTTCTTATGGCAAAAGTTACATTCAAGAAAGGCTACCAACCTCATATTGGTGCCTGGGAGTCTGATAAAGACGCCCAACGCAAACGCGCACGGCTCATCTGCCGCCGACACGAATATACCCGCATCAACTACGATGCCGAGGGCCGCAAGATCCACGAACTCTATTACTATCATTTCCACGAAGGCCCCTGGAGCGAAGGCGCAACACGCAACCGCGAGATGATCAAGGCCGCACAGAAAGCCGCGCATGCCATCGAACGCGACCCCGAACTCCGCCCGCAATGGGAAGCCGCATTTGCGGAACATAAGGCAATGCCCGAATCCGCCGGCAAAAAGTATTCGCACTTCTACAATTTCGTGTACGTTACCATCTACCGCGACCTGCGCCAGCGTGCATAATAGCAGGTTAACAGCAAAAACAGGCTGCAACTACAACTATTTTTTTCATGAATTATTTGCAAGTGTCGATTTTTTTTCGTACCTTTGCGCTGAATTTTGATAACAAGCCCAATCAGATATCCAAACTATTCACTATCATGAAAACGAAGATTACCGTTATCATTCTTTTTGCGACCGTACTTACCGCTTGCTTTGGCGGCGGAAGCGGCAGTGGTTCACAGAGCACGGATAGCCAAGAGATCATCGCTCAGATTCAAGAGGTGAACAAGCTTCTCGGTCAACTCGAGCGTAAAGCCGACAAGGTCCTTACACCTAATACCAGTGTCAAGGATATGAAGGAGCTGTCAGATATCTGCGAACAGCTCGACTTCGACTACGATCCCATGCAGCTTGAACCCGAGGTGGCAGACCAATGCAAGGCTCTCCAGCTGCGTATCGATAGCGTGAAGCGCAGCATCAACAGCCGCATCGAGACGCTCTCCCGCAGCCAACTGGTGCAACTGCTGGATATCCAGGACGAGGTGCTTGAGCAACCCCAAGCTTGCCCCGTCTATCTGGAGCGTGGCGACAAGCTGTTCTATGCCGTGGATGCCGAAAAAACGGTAGATGTCCGCATCTATAATACCGACACCCACCAGTTGCTCAAGACCTATACAGCCAAGCGCTCCGTGCTCGACTCGATGGATATCCGGAACAAAGGCATCTACCTTATTCACATAACGCCTAAGATGCATCAGTACGTGGATGTCCGCATTGGCTATCAGCCCGGCTCTGTTGACCGACTGATGAATGTCAAGCAGGTGGAAACGAAGGAGGTCGAAGCCCGGAAAGGCGACTTCCTCGCCTATAGCAAGCCCGGTATAGCCATGAAGAACCTGTTTGAAGAACCGCGCAAGTTCACCCTGCGCGGACAACTGAAGGCAGCTTTCTCCGGTTCCAGTCGTGCCATCGTGGCGCTGCAGGTGCCCAAGGGCGCAACCGATGTGCTCTATTCGCTGCGTATATCCACCAACGAACCCGACCGCGCATCTGACGGCAAGTTCCACGACAATATGCAAACGTCCTACAAGCGCGTCAAGATGCTTGGTCTGCCTGTCTATGAGTCGCAACGCGGAGCGGGAATCATCTCCACCCTGTTGGGCGAGAACCAGCCGCTACGCGAGGAGGACGCCTACATCAATATGTACGTGTTCTACGACTCCAAGTATGCCAAGCAGTTCCAGGACGGCAAGTCTGCCGCTAATCTGCCCTATAATGTCGATTACTCCACTTTAGGCACGCAGTCCTGCAACGGACGTATCCCATCCAAGGGCCGCAGTACCATCTACCTCGCTTTCGAGAATGAACGCATGCGCTATAACAATTATGTCTGGCTCGAGGCCGTCAGTGCTGTACCTCATACCGAGTATTACAAGACGGAGTACAAGGTCAAGTAACCCCTCACCCCATCTCGCATAACAAAAGGGTGCGCCAACCGGTGCACCCTTTTGTTTATCGCCTTGGCGATTATGTCTTGCCCTGCAAGGCGCCAATTACTTGGCGGCCTTGTTGGCTTTGCGGTTGGCGATGGCACGCTGAATGTCGTAAGCGATCGGCGATGCCACGAACAGTGACGAGAACGTACCGATAATCACACCCATCAGCAATGCGAATACGAAGCCGCGCTTTTGGCTAATGGTCGTGCTGCGGATATATTGACACCGTGGCAAATAGAGATTGACACCGATGAACAAACCATCACTATCCGCAAGCGCAACAAGTACCTGATCGGTGTTGACGAAGATACGCTGGCTTTCCGCTTTATCCGCCGTATTACTATCGACCAGCATCTCATCGGTGCGGACATAACCATCAAAGCCGTCGGCGGTTCACTCACCGCCTGCGGTCTTGACAAGAGCGACTGCAAACGCATCAAACAAATCTTGATGGACTACAACCGCCAGTCCAAAAACAAAGGCATAATCTTCAGCTGATTTTTTACCGTGCACTTTTTGCACTTTTGTGCCGAACCA
>CAMIZG010000034.1 GCA_946403215.1 uncultured Bacteroidales bacterium
AGGTCTGCCCGTCAATAACAGTGCCTGTCACGCGCAACGATTGTGCAAACACCATAAAAGGCAACAGCAGACCTGCCAGAACAAGTGTGGTTTTATTCATGATTGGTTAAAATATTTAAGGAATTGTGTGGCTAAAATCAAAATAAGGTGTTTCCCAAATTCAAGGAAAACACCTTATTTCTGCACATTCTTATCCGAGTGACTTCTTCGCTTGCTTTACTATAGCCTGGAAGGCTTTGGGCTGATTTACGGCCAGGTCGGCAAGCACCTTGCGGTTGATGACGATCTCGGCTTTCTTCAGGGCACCCATCAGTTGGCTGTAGCTCAGGCCTTCCAGACGTGCTGCAGCGTTGATACGCTGGATCCACAGCGCGCGGAAGTTGCGCTTCTTGTTTCGACGGTCACGGAATGCATACTGCAAACCTTTCTCCCATGTGTTCTTGGCAACTGTCCATACGTTTGCACGGCCACCAAAATTGCCTCGAGTGAGGCTCATGATCTTCTTACGACGGTTGCGCGAAGCAACGTGATTTACTGATCTTGGCATAATTCAATACTCAATTTTGATGGTTAGACATTAGCGCAGCAACAGCAGCTCACGGATAGAGCGAACGTTACTGTGATCGACAAGGGCAACATGCGTCAGGTTACGCTTTTGCTTTTTCGTTTTCTTAGTCAGAATGTGACTCTTGAACGCGTGTTTGCGTTTCAATTTACCTGTTCCGGTAAGAGTAAATCTCTTTTTTGCACCGGAATTAGTTTTTACTTTTGGCATTTTGTTTGTTGTTTATTTAGTTAATAATTGACCCAAGGCAGCACAAAAGCCCTGAAGCCATTTTTTATAATTGACAACTGTTATTTACTTCTTTGGCGCGATATTGACTATCATCCGTTTCCCTTCCAACTTAGGCACAGCCTCAACTTTGCCATACTCTGCCAGGTCATTCGCAAAACGCGCCAGCAACAACTCTCCCTGTTCTTTAAACAGAATCGAACGACCGCGGAAGAACACATAGGCTTTCACCTTGTTGCCATCCTTGAGGAACTCCTGCGCATGCTTGAGTTTGAAGTTGTAGTCATGCTCATCGGTCTGCGGACCGAAACGGATCTCCTTAATAACCACCTTAGCCGAGTTGGCTTTCTGTTCTTTCTCTTTGCGTTTCTTCTGGTACAAGAACTTCTGGTAGTCCAATATCCTGCACACAGGCGGCACAGCGCTGGCGGATATCTCTACAAGGTCAAGGTTTTGTTCGTCGGCGATCTGCATGGCTTCGCGCAGGCTGTAAATTCCCTGCTCTACGTTGTCACCCACCAATCGAACCTCTGCCACGCCGCGGATTGCATCATTAATGCGGTTAGGCAATTCTTTTTCTACACGCCCGCGATTACCACGGGGCGCACGGGGTAAATTTGTTGCTATAGTTTTGTCCTCCTATAAAGGTTGGTTCCCTCCACAGCCAAGCTCTATGCCGCGTACACCTACCGCTGCCCGACACACGCGCCTGACAGCCACCGGTAGCGACCTGGCCATAGCACTCGCTATGAATTCGGCAGCAAAGTTACGAAATATTTCGCATTTTCGCAAATGTTTTGAGCATTTTTCTGCCAAAAACTGCATTTTGACAGGTAAATGTGCACTATAATCGTACTTATCGATAAAAAATTCACTTTTTATTTGCATATATCATTTTTTTTTTGTACCTTTGTAGCGGATTAAGGGCTTACCGAATCGTTTTCGGAAAGAAAGCGGACTTTAGACGGACTTATACCGTATTCCGGTGCACCCTATATATACTATGTATATATCCCGTGATTTTGATTAATCCTTAAATACATACTGATATGACAAAACTATTTCGTCACTCTATTCTGCTGATGGCTGCCCTCTGCCTGGCTGTTTCCTGCAAGGACAACGCAATCCCATCAGATGAGTTGGGTACAGACGGTATCCAGCAAGGCAAAATCGCCTACGACACCGTTAAGGTGGATATTAGGCCTGCTACCGGTGACACTATTGATGTTGACGAGGCTGTACGCCGCGGACTTACGCTTTCATCCCTTTCCGGACCAACATCCATCACCCACGAGCCGTTCTATATTATCGGATACGTGAAAGGCTTCGGCAGCAATGACAGCGAGGAAAGCATGAAGCAATACGGCAACCGATTCCCCATCCTGTCCAACAAGATAGGCAACCGCACCCTGCAGTGCTACCAACTGCTCAACTACCGTATGACCAAGTTCCAGGAGATGAACCAGCTGCAGATCGGTGACCAGATTGTTGTTTGCGGCCATATTCAGAACTACGGCAATACGCCGCAGATCGCCGGTGGATACTTGGTTACTACCGACAACCCTGCCAACCCCGCGCCTGCGCCACTGAATGTCACACTCCGCGAAGCTACGGGTGACACCATTGACCTGGATGAAGCTATCTCCATCGGATTTTCAATGCCGTCCAGCACGAAGGATCCCGCTTCCACTTCAACCAAGTCATATTATATCCTTGGATACGTCATGGGATTTGATGCACAAGATACCGAAAGCAACTTCGAGGAGTACGGCAACCGCTACCCCATCCTTACCAACAAGAAGGGTGACCTATTTATGCTATGCTACCGCCTCAAAGGGCCAAACAACAAGTCCTTCTCCGACATGAACCAACTCGAGGTTGGCGACCAGGTTGTTGTGTACGGGCAAATCCAGAACCGTCTGAACGCCCCGCAGCTTACACAAGGCGGCTATTTGGCTGCATCCACCAACCCCAACGCTTTCGCACGCGTAATACTTAGAGAGTCGTTTGACGAGGGATTGGGCGTATTCTCTATTGTTGACAAGAAAGCAGCATCCGCGCCTGTATGGGCACACATAGATCCCAAGAACGGGGTATCAGGTTGCGTACGCGCTACAGCTAAGATCAATGGCGTAGTCGAAGAAGCTGAGAGTTGGCTCGTTACGCCCGTTATGGATATGTCACAATTCACACGTGGCGCACGGATCTCCCTCACCCAATACTATGTTGGTGACAAGGCTGACCGCGACAACCTGCTGAAGATCCTCGCATCCACCGATGGTGGCAATACGTGGACACAGGTAGAGACCACCGATGATATATGGAACGATGGCACACTACCGCAATTCCAAGTCGTAACCGTCAACATCGATCAGTTTGTATCAGCACAAACGCAAATAGCCTTTGCTTACAAGAGCACGGCCGATAAGGCATTCACATGGGCTATCAAGAATCTCACCATTAGCGAGCCCCCGTTCTAATAACAGGCTCGCTAACATAGTACGCACTTAAAAGATATACAAAACAACACATAAATTAACAAACCATTTAAAATTTTAACAGAATGAAAAAATTGTTACTTATTGCTGTTGCAGCATTTGCATGCACAATGGCTTATGCGCAACCCCGCGCAATCGGTGGTCGCCTCGGTTATTTTGATGGAGTCAGTTATGAGCACTCTCTCGGCGAGAGCAACATGATTGAAGTAGAATTAGGCCTTGCTGTTGATGGCTTCACGGACTTCTGGAGAAGTTATTCAGGTTCAACCGCACACTCCAGAGTAGGAGGACGTACACTTCAGGCTGCGTTCACCTATGATTGGATTGATCCGTTCAACGCCAAGTTCCCTTGGGAACACAAAGGCGAGTGGCACTGGTACATGGGTGTTGGTGCTGCTGGTGGCTATGGCTGGAATGCATACTCTTGGGGCACTGCAGGCGGTGTTGGCGTTAGCTATAGCACCAATCTCAACTGGGGATTCATTGGTGCTGCCGGACGTGTAGGTGTTGAGTACGACTTCTGGTTCCCGCTCCAACTCTCGATTGACTGGCGTCCCACTCTGGGTGGCGGCTTGTTCGATAATGGCAACGGTGGCGCTCAAGCCGGTCTATACTGGGAAGTTACCAGTATCGCCCTCGGCGTACGTTACAGATTCCACCAGAACGACTAATCAATCACACATCTAAAATAAAACAACCGGCTCAACAGCCGGTTGTTTTTGTATGCAGTCTTTGTTCTTTGAGTGAAACGGTCTTTTTTCTTTGAGGCGTAGCCGGTCCAATCACCCCATCGCGCCGTCTATCGGTATAACTTGTCCTGAAACGTACGATGACATATCCGATGCCAGAAACAATACTACTTGCGCTACTTCCTCCGGAGTGCCGGCGCGATGCATCGGTATGCGCTCCACAAAACTATCACGCACCTCTTGCGGCAACGCTTGCGTCATATCCGTATCTATATACCCGGGCGCTACTGCATTGGCGCGCACACCACGAGCACCTAACTCCTTAGCCGTGGATTTCATTAGAGCAATGATTCCGGCTTTCGAGGCCGCATAGTTCGCCTGCCCGGGATTACCTGCAATACCTACAACCGAAGCCAACGAAACTATACTTCCTTTACGCGCACGCATCATAATTGGTGTCACGGCACGCGTGTAGTTGAAGGCCGACTTCAGATTCACACGTATCACGTCATCCCACTGCTGCTCACTCATCCGGAGCAACAAGCCGTCACGTGTAATACCCGCATTGTTCACCAATATATCTATTGCGCCAAACTCCTCTTTCACCTGACCGACAATAGCCTCCGCCTGCTCAAAGCATGCTGCATCAGCCGCATAAGCTTTGACTTGCACACCCAGTGCTTTCAGTTCAGCCTCTGTATCAAGCACCTGCTCATTCAAGCTAATATCCGTGAACGCTATATTACAGCCTTCCTTAGCCAGACACAAGGCAATAGCGCGACCAATCCCGCGCCCCGCACCTGTGATCAATGCCGTCTTTCCTTGTAATAACATAGTTGTCCTTTCCTTTTTAATTGGGGTCCCTGACACAACATCTGTTGTGGTGGGGATTTGCGGAAGCAATGGGGCGATTTATGTCGCATGGCGACATCTGTTAGCCCCATTTGCTGACGCAAAAGGGAGTGCCGTTTCTCGCGAGAAAACTCCTATTAACAGGATTTGAGGTTTCACGTACCTTTGTAATCCGACCACCTCATCGCTACCCTTCGCGTTCGGCAAACCTCACTAATAGATGACGCTCGCGTCATACAGCGCTCGGTTGCCTCCGCTCTCCCCACCACAACAACGTTGCGTTGGGGGCCCCATTAGGGGAAGGGGTCACGGCGTAGAGTATCGGCACGCCATTGGTACGCCAGGGACCTCGGCAGTTTTATTTACTTGATGAGTTTTCCGGTCTCTACCGGCACTCCCTATATTTCTAATGTCAATGGTCAATCGTCACTTTAGCTGTTCCATTGGAACGTGACGACAATCTTGTTCTCACGCATCTTATATACGCCTTGCGACGTATAGTAATACGAGTCTTTCACTTGTCCCGTACTCCACGAGAAGTTGTATGCCACCCCTATCCGGAGCCAGTTACCCATATAGTTTATTCCCAGAGCTGCTCGTTGCCGGGCATATAATGTGGAATAGGCATAGCCCAAGTCAAGCATCCAATGGTTGGTCATCGCTACTTCCAGTCCGGCACGCGCTGTGTGAGCCACGCCAGTCAGTTTATGGTACTGCAAGTCATACTGTAGCGATAGCAAACCGTGGTTCTTCCATTGCAATCCCAAGCCTGCGCTGGCCTTCAAGGGCGTCACCAGCATCCAACGGCTGTTGATATCCGGAGAGCCGTACTGCACTTTCGTGCTGGATGAACCAGAATAGATTATATCCTCGGTAAAATAATACGTTTGTCGCATCTGTCCTATGATAGGCGACTCAACCGACAAACCAAAGCGCACCGCCTGCACCGGATGAACCAGTACGCCGGCACTTGCACCCCAGCCTACGGCTTTGCCCATATAGGTCTCGCACAAGTCGTATTCCTCCGGGACATCACGTTTGCCTGCCGCCATATATTCCCAGCGACTGATCGTCTGCCTGGTATTCAGCCACTCAAGGCTCATGCCTACACCCCAATACACGCGGTTGCTAATATTTTGCGCAAAATGCACATTTATATCATGGCGGTTGACATATTCATCCACCTTCGTCTCTATCCAATCGGTCTTGGCATCGGTGTGGGCACTGGCATCATTGAGCGTAAAGATACGTTTGCTGTCTGCACGTTTGGCGTATGAAACCATAATATTATTGCTCACCACACCGGCTATACGCTGCGGACGGGTTAGTGCAAACACGTACGAAACCTGTGATAGATGCCAACTATCGTACCAGCGATTCTCGTTCACGCCCTCCGGCTGCAGAAACTTACGGAACGTACCGTCACCACTTGCGGAGAACTGACTGTGGCGGTATATACCCAATCCGGCAGGATTGATCTTAACCGCCGTCGGATCACCGCCCACGGCTGTCATTGCACCTGCCAGACCGACGTATCGTGCCGTACCGGACATATCGTCCTCTGACACAGCCATCAGCTGATCCAAGCCATATGGATGGATCGTTTGTGCCGGCACAACCTGCGCCATCAGTATAGCAACAATAACAAAGCTATATGTGAAAGAACGCTTCGTCATCTTATTATGGCACGCACCGTATCCGGGTGTTGCATGGTTGTTGAATCCTCAATGAAGATGATCTCCTTGGCGCGCTTGTTGTACGTGGGCACCACATTACCGCCGGCACTCACCGACTTGGAGTCCTGCCAATAATAGACGTCCTCAACATAGTCGTCCGCCCGCGTCAGTCCGGCACTAATCAGAGCCAGCAGACACACTCCTGCTATGCTCCATACGTGTTTCATTCCCAGGGTTGGTGCTCAATAGGTAGAGCACGGTTAATGCTCTCATCCAATGCTGTCAGCGTCTCGGTGTTCGCTACGCCTTGAATAGCCTGGATCTTCGTATTCAACAGATAAAGCAGATGCTTGTCATCATGAGCATACAACTTGATGATCATCGAATAGGCACCCAGTGTGAACTGGCTCTCCACTACTTCGGGGATCTTTTCCAGTTCGGCACAGACCTGCTTGTACATGTGCCCACGCTCAAGCGTCAGACCAATATACACGCACAGGTTGTAACCCAACATCTTCGGATTAACGCGATAGCCAGAACCGACAATTACGCCTATATCGAACATTCGCTGCACGCGCTGGTGAATAGCCGCGCGACTCACTCCACATTGTTCGGCTACATCCTTAAACGGAATACGAGCATTCTGCGTAATGATTGTCAAGATTTTCTTATCTAAATCGTCAATGAGTTCCATAAAAATGACAAATTGTTAGCAATTATTCATTATCTACATACAAAGTTACAACATTTTTTGCAAATATGCAAATATTTTTGTATCTTTGTGCACATTTTGTCAGAAAAAGTACCTTTTTGTTAAAATTAGTACCATTTTACGATGCAAAGTCTTCAAGATTATATCGAATTGCATACCACTCCCGAGCCCGATGTGTTGGCATCCATCACACGCGACACGAATCTACATGTACTCAATCCTCACATGTTGTCCGGACAGGTGCAAGGCGAACTGCTGCGTATGCTGAGTCGGATGATCCGTCCGAAGCGCATTCTGGAACTGGGCACATTCACCGGCTACTCCGCTCTATGCCTGGCTGAAGGGTTGACAGACGACGGCCGGCTGATTACCATTGAGCATAACGACGAACTGGAGGATACGATCCGCCACAACCTGTCACTCTCCCCTCTCGGCAAGAAGATAGAACTCATCATCGGTGATGCCAAGCAACTACTGACCAATGGCCAAGAGCTAACTGCTAATGGCTGGTTCGACCTCATCTTTATCGACGCCGACAAGCGTGAGTACTGTGCGTATTACGAGCGCGCTCTGCCTCTTGTTCGCCCGGGCGGATTCATTCTGGCGGATAACACCTTGTGGGACGGACACATCATTGATCCCACCTACGACAAGGACAAACAGACTATTGCTCTGCGTGAGTTCAACCGACTAATTGCAGATGACTTGCGAGTGTCGCAAGTCATCCTGCCTGTCCGTGACGGACTAACTATCATTTACAAACGTCCGGAATCATAATGCCGCATGGCACGTGCTATAATCCGCACGTACAATCAGCACTACAAGTGTAGGATCAGTGCTGATTGTGCCGGCACAACGGCTTTTTCCTTATATGCGCCTAATCCTTGCTGATCCACCTTGCCGTTAGCCACAACAGCCGTATACTGCTCCTGCGTAGGCAGTGCAATCTCCACGGGCTTGCGGTTGGCATTCAGCAGTACAACAATCTCTTTCCATGCATCACCACCTGCATTGTCTTTCAAGCAGAAAGCCACGGTGCACTCCGGCGTATCGATGAATTCCAGATGTTTGCGCACTGCGTCTGCGTCACCCATGCGGAAAGCAGGGTGTGCCTTCCTCAGCGCAATCAGCCCCGCATAGTACGCACATAGATCGCGGTTGCGCGCCTTGAGCGTCCAATCGATAGCGTTGATGGAGTCCGGACTGCAATAGCTGTTGTGCACACCTTTCTTATCGCGCATCAACTCCTCTCCGTTCCATAGGAACGGCAAGCCTTGTGACGTCAGCACTACAGTCTGAGCCAACTTATCCAAACGCATCAGTTCGTCGTCAGCTATCACCTTCTTGCCCTTGTCAGCGGGCTTGACACTCGCACGCAGACGGTCGGTCAGCATCATATCGTCGTGACAGGACACATAGGCAATCAGCTGCGTAGGCTGCAGCGCCCAGGGTTTGTCGCTATAGTTGACCTTATCCAGTTCAACCCCCGGATGCTCAACGGCTCCCACCAGACCAAATCGTATGCTCTGCTCGTTGCCCGGCAAACCGGCAAGGAACGCACCCACACGGTCATCGCTAAACGGGCCGCGCAAGCCGTCACGCATCTCATCGCTGAAGGCACCTATACCGGGCATCTTCGTGCAGTTGGCCTTGATTGGGCGCAAAGTTTCCTCAAGTTGCGGGGTCTCGGCAGCCCAGCCTTCGCCGTACAGCAGGATAGTCGGATCGATCTCGTCGAGCATAGCACGGATAGCGTTCATCGTCTCTATATCATGAATAGCCATCAGATCAAAGCGGAAACCATCCAGATGATACTCCTCTACCCACCAACGAACAGACTCCAACATGAACTTCCGCATCATCGGCCGCTCGCTGGCTGTCTCGTTGCCGCAGCCCGAAGCATTACCCAGCGAACCATCCTCACGCGTGCGGTAGAAGTAGCCGGGAGCAGTCAGTGTGAAGTTGGAGTGTGCGACATCGAAGGTGTGGTTATACACAACATCCAATATAACGCGTATACCGGCTTCGTGCAGCGCTTGAATCATCTGCTTGAACTCACGGATGCGGGCAGCCGGATCATACGGATCGGTCGAATAACTGCCTTCGGGCACATTGTAGTTAATCGGGTCGTACCCCCAGTTGTAGCGATTGTCGTCAAGACGCGTCTCGTCGATCGAGCCATAGTCATATGAAGGTAGGAGTTGCACATGGGTTACTCCCAGTTCCTTCAGATGGTCGATACCCGTAGCTAAACCTTGAGGCGACAGCGTACCATGTTCGGTCAGAGCGAGGAACTTACCTCTGTTCCGTACGCCCGACGACGGATCAATCGAGAAGTCTCGGTGGTGCAGCTCGTAGACAACAGCATCCGCCTGACGCTCCATAGCAGGACGACGGTCATTGCTCCACCCTTCGGGATCCGTACTGCGCATATCAATGATGGCACCACGACGACCGTTCACACCCACTGCTACGGCAAAGATACCCGGCGTCTCTTCCAATTCCCATTTGGGCTGTTGGTCATTAGCCATTGGCCGTTGGTCGTCCCATACGCGGAACGAATAGAACTTCCCCTGCCAATCACCGGTGATAGATCCTTGCCACGAACCATCTTTCTGACGTTTCAACCACTGCGTGTGAATGGGCTCAAGTGCTTCAGACGACTCATACAAACTCAGACGAACCGAATCGGCATTCGGGCTCCAGAGAGAGAAATCAGTCTGCTGAGGACTATAAGTCACCTCCTTCACACTGCCGGACTTGACCGGATAATTATTGACAGACTCGTAGTTCGGCTTGCTGACTTGACAGCCGACAAAGGCTACTGTGGCCATGATCATGAATAGTTTTTTCATTGTATTGTAGGTTACTTTATTTGCTGCGATCTCCGAATTTCTATGGTACATACTGATAGCATCCTGCATCAGCGCGCCCTGCGCGGCTCACTCCCTCACGGTCTTTGTCATAGGTGCTTGCCTTATCTGCATCGCCTACGCCAATAGCCGGCGAGTGATCTACCAGATGAAAATCGAAGTACTTGTATTCCTTATACAGGTAGTGATTGTTGACAAACACCGTATCATCGTCCTTGGCGTACGTATTATCTGTGAACTGGGGCAACTGCAATGTGTCATTACGCAGATAATTACCACGGAACTCACCCTGATAAATCTCCTGCATCGGAGCAGCCAGCACCAGACAATTCGCGCGCGCACCTGTGATAATATTATTGTACATGTACGTCTGCATAGGTGCCATCTGCTTGCTCAAATTATTGATGAACACAGCAGCTACATCCTCGCGCTGCGCACTATGTATATTCAGGTTGGTATATGGATAACCGAAATATGCTGCGATCGTATTATGCACCAGCGTGTGCTTGCCCCCTTGCAGATACACGCTGTGCGATGCGCAGTTTGATATCTCGGAGTTGACGATAATGGCATCCGTATTCAGGCACACCAAGCCATACACGGACATGTTATGTATCCTGCATCCATACACACTGAGTTGCGGCAGCGGTGCTGATGTATTGTCCGACTGGCAGAACAAGCCCACATTGCCGCTCAACAAATCCACAAACTGGAAAGTATAATAACTCTTCTGCGAACCTGAATGGAGCATATATACGCCGTTCCACTGCCCGGACGCATGCGCATATGGCACGGAGTCAAATAGTTTGTCCGTACGATAGCCGCGGATAATAATCGGCTCATCTATCGTTCCCTTGGCTGTTACGTTCCCTAAGGCAAAGATTGCCGCGTTGTTGTGCATGTACAGGGTTGCACCGGCATCAATGGTAAGATCCTGTTGGAAGATCAGTGTATCCAGCACCAGATACGGTTTCTTAGCCGTCAGGCGATGCGCTTTCGTATAATTAGCCTTCTGCAACACCGTAACATCCTGGCCTATTGCCGACAGGAGGAGAGTTGTACGATTGCCATTGTAGTTGAAACGCAACTCATCCGTTACAATGAGCGGATTGTTCTGCCCTATTGGGTCAATATACACACGCACAAAGACAAACGCGCTATCCTTGCCACGAATGGTCATCTGCTGCCAGCGACCGGCATCAGCCTCGCCGTCAATATTCACGCGGAAATACTTCCCGTCGCGCAGCGACATACTTTCTATCGTTAGGGCATTGGCATTGGGGTTGTACAAGATCACTCGCTGTGTACTGGTGCCGTAACCGGTGAACACCGTATCAAAGGCCAAAGAGTCAACCGACAGCCGTAGCCGCAGCGACGGATCATAACTGACCTGCTCCTCACGGCATGAAGGTAACACCATCACTGCCGCTAAAAGACAAAAGAGTACCCCCCTGCCTAGTAGGCTTTCGACCTTCGACCTTCGACTTTCGACTCCTACCATACTTACTCAAAATTAAATATCAGCACAATAGCCTGATTCCGCAGGCGCGACAGTGCATTTGTATAAAAATAGTCGGGCTCCGAAAGCTCCGGCCGTTCACTTACCGGCGTGAGCATATTGTTAAAGCCTAACTGATAGCGTATTTCAGGACAGAACTTGAACCAGCTGAAATAGAAGTCGCAGCCTGCACCAAATGCCACAAAGTAGTCAAACGGCTTATGCAAGAGCGGGCGTTCCTTGTCGTTGGTAAAATCATAACTCACTCCGAAACCTCCGATCAGGTAAGGACGGTAGTTCCCCTCACGCAGGGCTGTCCATTTGAGGGTGATAGGTATCTCTATCGGCAGCGAAAGAATGCTTTGCTCAGCCGGGCGACCGAATGGGAGAGGATGACCGCTCTCGTTCTTGAATGTGAGCGTACGCGATGAGAACTGCAAGGTGGGCGTAACACGCAGACTAAGATACTTGGCCAAACGTATGTCGGTAATGAATCCTACAGAGAACCCCGGCAGTAAACTGCTCACGCGAGCATGGTACAACTCGCCATCTTGCGGCACAAGCGACTCCGTTACCCAATAACTCATGAAGTTCACACCCAAAGAGAAGCCGAAATGCACGCGCTTATCATCGTAGTAGGGGTTGTTCATGCCCGTGTTCTTGCGTACCTGAGCACCTAACGAACAAGCTGCCACCAACAGCAGCAACACACTATATATACGTAAAGTCGATTGTTTCGTCTTCAAAATTCCAATCATCTTAATCACTCATCTCCGCCTCCAAGATCATCATCGCCTGCGTCATCGCTACGTGACTTTTTCTTCTTCGAGTTCTGATTACCGAAGTTATACGTAAAGTTCAGCAGAACAACTCGGCTGTTCCACTGATTCTCTTGGAACTGCCAGAACCCGTCGCCATACGTAGTACTTCTGCGGGCACGTGAATTGAATATATCGCGCACATTGAGCGAGAGAACAATCCGCTTGTCGAGGAACGTATGCCTCAGTCCGGCATCAATGGAATAAGAGTGTGTAGTCAAACCTTGTGCAAGTACGTGCGGCGAACGATAGCGTCCGGACAGCGAACCCGAGAAGTTCTTGGTAAACATGAACTGCGCCGTCACACTCACATTGGCGGCAAATATATCACGCTTGGGAATAACCACGGTAAAGTCGGTACCATATAAGTTGGAACTATACGTTCCGCCTTTGTACCCGTTGTAATACATTTGTACCGAGGTGGTCAGATTGAGGATTTCGCCAAACAGTTTATTCTTTGCCACCAGTTCGATACCTACCTCATGACGCGTCTTGAAGTTGACGAAGGTATTCTTCATCGTTCCGCCATCCATGAACTTGATATTCTGGATTATGCCTTCGCGGAAGCGCCAGAAGAAGCCTGCTGACAGCACGTGTCTATCCCAGTTCTTGAGGTAACTGAGTTCAACGTTCGACGAATAGGACGGCAGCAAGGCGGGGTTACCGAAGGAGATGTTCGTGGAGTCGGAGAAGTCCATACGGGGATTGATCTGTCTGCCTCGCGGACGCTCAACGCGACGCGTGTAGTTGATCTGCAACTCGTGTCCGCCGCCGAAATCGTAACTGGCAAACAGTGACGGGTAAAGTTGGAAGTACGTTGTGTCTGAAGTCAGGGTGGTCATATGTCCCGGGGAATCGAAATACTCCGTGCTCAGGTCTCGGTGGAAGACCTCGGCACGTATACCTGCCATCACGGAGAAGCGCTCAGCTATCGTGTAGCCATACGTCACATAGAGCGCGTGTGTGTGCTCGTTATTCACAAACTTATTGTAGTAGTTCTCCAGATGCAGATCTCTTTTCTGTCCGTCCCAGGCATCCGAACTGGACGTACGCCAACCGAATGACGATTGCCAGCCTAGGCCCAGACGCATATCCGAACTCACCTTGAATTCATAATCGGCCTTTAGTTGCATCGAATGATTGCGCATATCCGACAGCTGCTCCTGCACCTGCTTGTCATCGGGCGTAGCCGTCTCGTACTGGGTATAGAACTGATCCTGCATAAAGCGGTTGTAATCGTACTGGGCAGATGCCGACAGGTTGTGCCGCTTGCTGATCTCAAACTGCCAACTGAGTAGCGCGTTATACGTCGGGTGCACCATTCGCCCTGACTGATCGCGATGGTACGAACGAAGCAGGGTCTCTTTATTATTCTTGTTCTGCGGATCTACGTATGTATCAACGTCATACAGCTCATAGAGCACAGGCGCATTTCTATAGCCTGAGAAGAACGCATAATTGCTATGTGCAGTCGGATCATTTTCAGCCGACACGACAGTAAATCCCGACAATCCGATAGTTGAACGGTCAGTAACATGAATATCCACTCCGGCACGGATAAACATTCCACCGCCACCGCGGTTCTGTCCCGTTCCGTCCTTAATCAGACGGGTGGTATCGGCTGTGCCGAAGTTATATCTGTCCACATTCGACTTGCCGTTCATATTGCGGTAGTTGTAGCCCACATTAAAGTAAGCGTCCACTATCCCCTTGTTGAAGTTGAGATTCATGCCAATCTTTCCGCCGGGTACTGCAGTCCATGGTTTGGCTAACGTATAGGCCAACCCGGCACTGACTGAGCCATAGTAGCCGGCCTTACGGTCTTTCTTCATCACCAGGTTGATGATGCCGGCCGTACCCTCGGGACTGAATTTGGCAGAGGGATTGGTGATCAGTTCGATCTCCTTGATGGCATCCGCAGGCATCTGCTGCAGTATCTCCGCCCTGTTCTCGGCCGTAAGGCCTGCAGGCTTGCCGTTAATCCAAATCTCTACATCCTCCGAGTTACGCAATGTGATTGTACCCTCCTGATCAACTTCCACAGATGGAATATTTTCCAGCACCTCACTCACGCTTGCGCCGGCTGAGGAGATACTCTGATCCACACTGAACACCTTCTTATCCAACTCAAATCGCATCGTACTCCCCTGCCCCACTACTTCCACCTCCTTGAGCGAGCGCGTATTTTCCTCCAGATAGATCTTACCCAGGCTTACCTCTTTGCCGGAGAGATGAACACTGAATATCTGGTCAACATAGCCCATAAAACTCACCGTAACCTTGTAGTCACCCGCCTTTACCTTGCGATAAAGCCAAAACATCCCATCCTCATCGGTTGTTGTTCCGTCCAGCGGCACTTCCTCTCCCTCGCGATAAACGACCACATTAGCATAATCCAGCGGTTCTTCAGTAGAGGCATCAAGAACAGTACCTGTTATCAGGTTCTGCGCTCCAACCACGCCGGCAAGCATGGTCATGAGCAATATAACTATTAGGCGGCTCGTTTTCATGGTTAATGGGTTAATTGTTAAGTAGCCATTGTACGGATTCGAAGTATCCGTCCGTACCATGACCTATAATACTGTGTGCACACACGTCCGTGAGCAAGGATACGTGTCGGAACGGCTCGCGCTTGGATATATCCGAGATGTGCACCTCCACCACCGGCACGGGGCACAATACGACTGCATCGCGTAGTGCCACGCTCGTGTGGCTGTATCCTCCGGCATTGAGCACAATACCTGTTATCGGTTCCTCACCGCGCACCTGCTGTTCCAGGGGCTCTTGCAGGCGGTCGATAAGGTCACCTTCGTGGTTCGACTGGTAATACGTAAAGCATACATCCGGGTAGCGGCGCTGGATATCCAGCATCACCTGCTCCATGGACTGCGTTCCGTAGATCGCGGTCTCACGTCTGCCCAACCAGTTCAGGTTAGCTCCGTTTAATATGACTATATGCTTACGCATCTCTGAACACTATACTCTAATCACTATAATATTATCATCGCATTCCGTTCACGGCAAGCAGGAACTCGTCGTTGTCGCGCGTGCGTTCCATGAATGTACGGAGTTTCTCCATGGCTTCCACGCCGTTCATCTCTGACAGTTGCTTGCGGATCATCCACATACGACTCAATACGTCAGGCGGCAACAACAGGTCGTCGCGGCGGGTGGAAGAGGCAGGGATATCAACGGATGGGAAGATACGTTTGTTCGACAGTTTGCGATCCAGCTGCAACTCCATATTACCCGTACCCTTGAACTCCTCAAAAATCAGGTCATCCATCTTCGAACCGGTCTCCGTCAGTGCGGTGGCAATGATGGTGAGTGAGCCGCCGAACTCAATGTTTCGTGCTGCGCCGAAGAACCGCTTGGGTTTATGCAGTGCTTGCGCTTCCACACCGCCTGACAGCACCTTACCGCTCGCGGGCGCTACTGTGTTATAGGCGCGTGCCAGACGCGTGATGGAGTCCAGCAGGATAACAACATCATTGCCGCACTCAACGAGGCGTTTGGCTTTTTCGTGAACGATATTTGCCACGCGCACATGGTTCTCTGCCGGCTCATCGAAGGTAGATGCTATCACCTCGGCCTTGACGGAGCGAATCATGTCGGTCACCTCTTCGGGGCGCTCGTCAATGAGCAGTACGATCATATATACCTCCGGATGGTTGGCTGATATTGCGTTAGCTATATCCTTGAGCAGCATGGTCTTACCGGTCTTCGGCTGCGCTACGATCAGTCCGCGCTGGCCTTTGCCTATAGGCGCAAACAGGTCAATGATTCGGCACGACAGCGGGTCGCGTCCGTCACCCTTGCAAAGCGTGAACTTCTGGTCAGGGAACAGAGGTGTCAGATTCTCAAATGCCACACGTTCTGCGGCCTTCTCCGGTGCCACACCATTCACGCGAATGACCTTCGACATCGGGAAGAAGCGCTCATTGTCCTTAGGCGAACGCATGGTGCACTCCACCGTATCGCCGGGTTTGAGGGCGTACTTGCGGATCTGCTGCTGGGTGACGTATACGTCGTCAGGCGAGGATATATAGTTATAGTCAGCCGAACGGAGGAAACCATAGCCTTCGGGCAGTATTTCCAATGTGCCGGTTGCTGTTATTGTTCCGTCTATTTCAAATCCCTCATGCTGAGATACGTTCGCCAGTTGATCTTGCAGCGGTGCATCGAACAACTCCTGTTCCTCAGCCTGCATTGAGTCCTCCGGCAGTTCGATGGTCTGCTGGGTATCCGGTTCGAGATCTACGACCTTGCGCGGACGCCCTCTTTTCTTCTTTACGGGCTGCTCCGGTTCAACAGCTACGATCTCAGGCTCCGGCAGTAGTTCAGCCGGTTGCTGCAGTTCATTGGGTTCATCGGCAGTAATCACTTCGTTCTGCTGCATGAACTGCTCCATGGCTCTTTGTGCCCGACGTACGCCCATAGGCAGCGGCTGTTGCGCTTGTGCCTCGTGCATCTCGGTCATGGTCTGCTGCTCGCTGCCAACAGTAGCCAGCACGCGCTCGCCTTTCATGTGCTTGGTCTCCACCCGCTGTGCGGAAGGTGACGACAGCATGACACGTGCACGCCGCTTGGGCTGGGTGGCTTCTTCGCGTGCCTGATAGGCACCCAAGGCCTGGTCAGCCTGCGCACCGACGATTTCGGAGACGAGAGTCTGGGCATCCTTCGATTCTGCATCAGGTATGCGGAACTCGGCTGCAACAGCTTGAAGTTCCTCTAATGTCATCTGTAATAATTTTTGCTTTGTGTAGCGCATAAAATTGTATTATAGGTGATATAAATATTTACAAGTTAAATTGTATCGTTTCAAATTGATTGACCTTTTCGGGGTCATAGGGGGCTGTCATACGCAGGTAGTTCTCCGTGAATCCTGCCATTTGTCCCTTGGCGTTGCGGCTCTCCCATAGTACGGTGAGTTGTTGTCCGCTGTTGGCGGCGTAGAACGCCCGTGTCTTTAGCTCCGATAACCGGTGTAGCAGATCGCTGCGTCGCTTGCGTTCCTTGGGCGGAACGACCGGTAGATCCATCTCTACCATACGCGTGCGCGCACGTTCCGAATATGTAAATACGTGTAGCTGACTTACGTCCAGCTGCTCCACGAACGCGAGATAGTCGCTGAAATACTCCTCCGTTTCGCCCCTGACACCCACCATGCAATCCACTCCGATGAAGGCCAGTGGCAACCGTTGCCTGATATAAGCTACGCGCCGGGCAAACAGTTCGCGGGTGTAGTGGCGTTTCATTATTTGTAAGACCTCATTGCTCCCCGACTGCAGCGGAATATGGAAGTGCGGTGCTATGTGTCGGCTACCTGCTACCAGATCAATAATCTGTTCTGTCAGCAGATTGGGTTCGCAACTGCCTATACGCAGTCGGTACTCACCTTCCAGATTGTCCAACGCTTGCAGCAGTTCGATAAACGTCTCGCCTGTGCTTCGCCCAAAGTCAGCGATGTTCACTCCTGTCAGTACAATCTCTTTCGCTCCCTCGTTGATAGCTTGCTGTGCCGCAGCCGTCAGTTCACTGATATGCGGGTTGCGCGACTTGCCTCGTGCGTATGGGATTGTACAATAGGTGCAGAAGTAGTTGCATCCGTCTTGTACCTTCAGAAAGCATCTCGTACGCTGTGTTCGGTCGGCTATCGTGGTGTGGAGTTCATCTGTCTCGCTATCGCTTGACGAGAATGACAGTGCTCCATGGAACGCATCGGTCTCGCGTATGGGTGTTGACAGAACGATCGGCTGTCGGCTATTAGCCATTGGCTGTTGGTTTTCCAGACGCGCTATCAGCTCAGGTATATCGAACTTCTCGTTGTTGCCGAGGATATAATCCACTTGTTCCCACCCTTTCAGGCCTTGGCTGCTGGCCATTGTCTGTTGGCTTTTGTCGGCAGCCAGCTGTGCATAGCAGCCTGTAGCTATGATCACCGCGTTGGGGTTCTCTCGGCGGAGGCGGCTCAATGCCTGCCTGCACTTATGATCCGCTGCATCGGTAACCGAACAGGTGTTCACCACGCATATATCTGCCTGCTCTCCATCCTCTGCCCGGGTGTGGCCGCTCGCCAGGAGCGACCTTCCCAGAGCACTGGATTCAGCAAAGTTCAATTTGCACCCGAGGGTGACGAAGCGCACCTTCATTCGCCTACGCGTCATTTAAGGATAAACGATCAGCGTACGGTAGTAGGTGGTCGTACCGTCGTCGATGGTTACGTAGTACGTACCTGACGTGTTCGGTGCCTTGAATGTACCGCTGCTGTGATACTTATCCAGTACGATGTTGCCGTACATGTCATGTATCGTGACAGTGCAATCGGTAATCTTGGCAATGGTCACTACTGCGTTGGGTTGTACAACGTTCGGTTGCAACTGTATAGGCGAGCTGCCCTCAATAGGCAGTGTACGAGCCCATACGCCGCAATCATCTACCTCGGCAGGTAATGTACCGTCAATCAATGCGTAATAGTCCTTGCTATCCTGCGGCGTGTAGTAGTAGCCCCACTTGTTCATGAATACGTCGTTCGGGTCGGTCTGATCCGGGTAGGTCAGGTTATCCATCTTACCCTCGATCCTGTACCAGCGTACATCTTCCGGATGGATATCTACGCCATCCTTCCAGTCAAAGCGTTCGAGTATCCAGTTCAAGTCGATCATCAGCAGCGTACCGTTGTACTTCGTTACGATCGGCAGGCGGTCGTAGAGTGTGAAGTTCTCCGGCGTAGCATGATTCATTACCGGCAGCGAGGTGCGTTCGGTCTGCGTACCGCACTCGGTCTCAACCGTGCAGCGTACCTCAACAGAATCCAACTTGCCGGTCAGCTTGTTGGCCTCCTCGATCGGTTGCCACTCGCCTGCGCCCTCGCGATACTCCCAGGTGATGTTGGCTACCTGTGCATAGTTCTCGCTTTCGCTAATATGCTTATCGAGTATATGTGCAGCGGAATCAATGCTGATTGGAGCACCGCAAGATGCGTATGCGAACTTCAGGAAGTTCTGCGGGAGCGAGGTGTCATATACATCAATGTAGTACCGTGTGATCAAGTCATAGATCAGGTCTGCCTCCTCCACACGTACGGTGTCAGCGAACTCTGAATACTTGTCGATCACATGCAAGCGCTGCTGATTGTCGGTGATCTCTGTTCCGGCGCATACTATCTGATTCACATCATCAGCGTAGTGGAACTCTACATCCTTAACGATCAGCTCAAGCGTGTACTTGATACTGTCGCAACCGGAAGCATACTTGTCAATCCACTCATGCGTTCCGGGCGTGCTGTACTCCAGTCCGCTCTTGTCCCACAGATAGCTCTGCGACGAGTAGATCGTGGCAGTCTCAACATCCGCCAGGATCATCGGCTGCAGGCGAACGAGCAGGATTGCAGCTGTATCAATGCAACCATGTACCCAGGTTGTGTCCTCATACTCACCGGAGCGAGTGTAGGTCTTGCCGTTGAACGGCCATATGTATTCACCGCTGGTACCGCAGATGTATGCTGTATCACGGCGTATGCCCTTCGGCGGACGCATCTCGAGGCTGAGGATATAGCACATACTGTCGCAACCGCCTACTGACTTGACGGTGTCGCGGTAGATACCGGTCTCTTTGTAGGTCGTACCACGCCAGGTGTAGGACTCACCGTGGCAGATATAGGCGGTCTCCACAGGCATCGAGTCGAGTTCGATATCCGTCAGATGGAGTCGATAGATCAAGCTATCGCAGCCGCCGAGTCTCTGGTACGGAACCTTGTGAACGTACCAGCCGGTATCCTTCAGCACCTCACCCGTGAGATCCCAGGTGAACGGATCACCGTGGCATACAACGGCAGTCGAGACGGAATCCTGCGGAGTAAGAACGGTTACGTCGATCTTGTAGTAGTGCTCTATACACTGGGTGTTCTCGTAGTAGATCGAATCCCAATATACGCGGCTCTCGTCCGACGTGATGGGTATATCATGCGGTCCGGCTTTCTGCTCCTCGGCACCCTTACACAGCATGATCGGCAGTTGGATCGTGTCAGACTCCTTGCGGAAGTGCAGTTGCAAACGGCAGGTCACACTGTCGCACTCCGTGTTGTCGTAGTACAAGGTGTGCAGGTCGGTTACCGTGCGCGGATAGGTGTTGATATCCGTTACGCTGTACGTCGTGCCGTACCACTCGAGCTGATCAGTCGAGCAAAGCGTAGTGTCGGTCACCAGCGTATCGAGCTTCGTCTTGTCGTTCTGATTCAGCTGCGGACGGAAGATGTACAGGTTCAACTCGTAGTATGCACTATCGCAACGATAGCCCTTGCTGGTCGGCGTGTAGCGAACGGTGTCATAACGCGTAACGATGAACTTGCCGGTTCGTGTGCGCTCGTCGGCAGTCAGGGTTACCAACTTCTCTCTACCGCCATCGGCAGCGATGGTCCAGCTATACTCAGTCGGTACCACTCCACCATCAGCGCAGACGCTGTCTTTCGTCACGAAGTACCTGTTCTCCGTACGGCGAACCCAAACTTTCTTCGTATAGCGTACACTATCGCAATCCGACGGGAATACGTAGCGAACGGTATCGGTAAACGTGTACCACTTCGACTCAGTGTCCGTCGTCGGGATCTTGAAGATCGTGTCGTGCCAGGTCTTCCAAGGATAAACGGGGTTCTCTGCATCGTAGCAGATCGTATCGGATGCATAGATCGTATCACGTACCGGACGGATCACGAGCAGCAGTTCGTGTGCCACGCTATCGCAACCCTCAAAGCCCATCGACTGCTGATAGAGCGTCGGAGCGTAGTGTGTGGTGTCGCGGTACAAGCCCGGTGTCTTGAGCCAGCGGGTCTTCTCGCCGGTCTCCTTGTCGTACCACAGCAGCGAGTCGCCGTTGCACAGGATAACCTGCTCGAGCGGAGCCACGGAGTCGGTGTTCACCTGCAGGTGCAAGGTGTAGCGGATACTGTCGTTGCCCGACTCGAAGAAGACCGTGTCGCGGTACGTACCTGTCGTGTCAGCTCTGATGCAACGCCACAGCAACGCCGAGTCGCAGCTACAGATCGTGTCGGAGGTCTCAATATCTATTGCCACCTCGAGCTTGAGGTTCAAGGTGAACAGGCTGTCGATACATCCGGTGGGGTCGTCGTTGTAGTACGTGGTGTCGCGGTACGTGCCGTTCTCGGTCAGTTCGCGGCCGCGCCACAAGTACGGCGAATAAGTTACTATCTCATCCTTCACACTGTCTTTCGGGGCAGCATAGTACGTGAAGTCGAGGTAGTACAGCTCGGTGATGGTCTCCTCGCCACTGATGTCGCCGATAGCGGTAACAGGCTCGTCCATATACATCTTCGTCTCGCCCGCCTGCGTGCAACGCCAGAGCAGGGTGTCGCCGTTACAGATGAAGTCCTCCACCGTATCGCGCTGTACGATACGAACGCGCAGCAATATGCTGTCGCAGGCTTCGAGACCGTTGTCAATCTGGTACTGCGTCTTCTCGTATTGCAACCACTTCGCGTACTCACCCGGTTTGTTGCGGTCTTCGCCTTGCCACTGGTACGGGAAGTCGGCTTTCTTCACATAGATCGTATCCCAGTCAGCAACCTCCTTCGTCTGGTAGGTGAAGTTCAGGTAGTGCAGTTCGGTGGTGATCACCTCGCCGCTCAATG
>CAMIZG010000035.1 GCA_946403215.1 uncultured Bacteroidales bacterium
TGAAAGTGTTAAGTGCACTAAACAAAAATGTGCGAAATTTGTTAAATGTGGGCTTTGGGGTTAGACATATTTACGCAAAAAATGCTTATCAGTCTTTTCAATATGTAAAATGAAATAGATCAAATCGGGCTTAGGCTATTGGATTAGCCTGTGCTCACAAACAGGACAAGACAAAACAAGACAAAACAATAAAAATAAGGCGTGCACGTGTGCGTATATAAATAAGGAAAATTGGAACAACAATCGTTCCGAAGGAATATGAGGATAAAAAATAATCGTTCCGAAGGATAAGAATATAAACATTAAAAACCAAACAATATGAAAAAGTTCAACTTTTTAGAAAACTTATTGCGGAGGGAGTTCGCAATGAGTGGAATGAGTGGAATGAGAGGAATGAATGGATTGAGAGCAGATGCTGTCAATCCCGACAGTCAGCCGACGGTCAACCGACAGTCAAGGCTAACGTCAGTACAACGTCATGACTCTGTAACCAGCGCGAGAGTGGCGCGAGAGTGGCTGAACAGTAGCACTCGTTTACGTGTCGATTTCGACTCGTTATCGACTCGTTTACGTGTTTGTCCGCTAAAACTCGTGTCTGTTCTTGCAATTCTGCTGACCATCGGAGTTGGAAATGCGTGGGGAGCAGAAGAAATTTACAAAACGGCCACATTCACATCTACCAATTGTACAAATAACTCCAATTACACAAGTAACATCAAATGTACAGTAGGTGACGATTCTTGGTCTCTTGTTAATGCAGCCAACAACAATGGAGCATGGGATTATGTTAAGATGGGCGCAAAGAAATCTAAAGCGGCTGACGCAACAAAAGTAACCACATGTTCTGTCAATACAAGTGCAGCCTATAGTGATGCCGTTACAAAGGTAGTTGTTTATGGAACTTTGGATCGGGGTAGTGTTTCTGCAAAATTAATTTATGCTTCAAATTCTAGTTATACTACTAATAAAGTAGAATCTTCCGCCCTCACATCATTTACTGATGGCAAGATGACTTTTGTGATAGCTTCTCCTACCGCATCGAGGTATTATAAGGTGGAACTTGTATGTTCTAATACAACAACAACAAATGGTGTAGTTAGTCTCACTAAAGTCGAATATTATCATGAGGTGGCAGGATGTACCGGCACACAACTTGGGACACCGGTTGTAACAGCGACACCATCAAGTACCCAAATAGTGCTTTCTTGGCCAGCTGTCAGCAATGCAAGTAGTTACAAATTATCATGGAATGGTGGTGCTTGGACCGCAGCCGCTTCGCCGGTAACCAAAACAGGGCTAACGAATGGAACATCTTATACCTACCAAGTTAAAGCTATTGGTAATGGAACGACATATTGTGACGGTGATCCATCCGAAGAAGCGAGTGCTATTCCCGGTACATATTATACGGTGACTTGGTATAGAAACAATTCCGTTTATGCTACTACCTCAGTACGTAGTGGCACACAGCCGAAATTTCCAGATACACCGGAAAGCTGCGTTGACGACACTCCAAGCTTTTACGGCTGGGCAACAGCCGGATGGACAGGAAGAACAACAGATATAAGTGGTAAAACAATTTACACCAAAGAGCGAAAACTACCTGTTGTTTCCGGTGCTGTTTCCTATTACGCTGTATTCACGGATGCGGAATATTCGTATAATCGTGTAACATCTAATCCCGGTGCAGCCAATTGGGAAGGAGATTACCTGATAGCTTATTCGTCTTCGGTATTCGCAGATGGTCGCACTGGTGGAGAATCAGGAATTGGAGCTAAGGATGCATCTGTTAATCCGTCCACAAACCTCAGTGGCGATGTGGTTGCCGCATCTTGGGGTGATACATACTATGTTACATTGGAGAAGGTTTCGGCTGATGTTAATACATACCTATTGCAAACGCAAGACGGGTTATATAATTATCGAACAGCCAATTCAAATGGTATAAGTACCTCAGCAGTTCGAGAAACAGCAGATGACAATCCTTTAACGGTAACATATACAAGTCAGTCTGACATAGACATTACCGTATCTTCAACGGCATTTCACTATAATACTGACGGTTATTTCCGATTCTACAAAGATGGCGGTCAAAACAGTGTATATCTCTACAAAAAGACTGCAAGTGGTACTCCGAACTACATAACAAGTTGTTGTACACCACATGATGTAACGTTAACAGGTAGCGGAACAGTGACCGGTGGTACATTTGAAGTTGACCCGACCAGTGCTTGCGCAAGTACGACAATAAGTATATCGGCAGAGGCGGCAACGGGTTATACATTCGTCAGTTGGAGTATATACAAGACCGGCACTCCTGCCACGACTGTTTCTCCGGTAGATGCATCAGCGGCATCAACTACATTTACTATGCCGGCTTACGCTGTTACAGTTAATGCGACTTTTAAAGCATTGACCAGTTACTCTGTGACATGGATGGTAGATGGAACAACATGGAACGATAAAGGGGGAACGTCAAGCGTATACGAGGGCTACAAGGTAAGCACTCTGCCAACTGCGCCTGACACGGGAGATTTCTGTGGTGACAAGTTTATGGGATGGACAACTGACGCGAATTATGTTTATAATTCATCACCACTATACACAACGGCAAGCGGATTCCCTGTTGCATCGAGCGATCAAACATTCTATGCCGTGTTTGCGGATTTCAATGAGTAATACTAACCAAACGATGAAAGGAAACAAATTATGGAAACAAACTTAAAAAATACAAATATGAAAACCATTATTCGTTTGGCAAGCATTGCGATCTTGCTAATAGTAGGATTTGGAAATATGTGGGGTGACACATATACATGGACACTATCCAATGGCGGTTTAGGATCATCTGATTCTCCGTCAACCTCTGTGACTGCAAGTTCTAAAACATGGAATATCGATTGGACTTGGTATAATAGTTCATATAAATATTTAGGATGGAGTGGAGGCGATGCCGGAAAAGGAGTTCAAATAGGGAAAAATGATACCGATTATGGAGGAACAACTGTGAAATTATCCACGAGTGGCATTTCCGGGCGAATCACGCAAGTAACCGTTAATGCATCTATCCCGAATAGCGGAGATGCAAACGTCTATGTAAAAGTCGGTTCAACATCTTTCATGTGTAGCGGCAGCATGAAGGTCGATTTAACGACGACAGCCACTGCATATGATTTCACCGGTGTGTCTTCCGGAACGATTGAGGTTACATTGGATAACAATGCCACCGCAAAAGGAATGTATTTAAAGTCTATTGTTGTAACGTATTCAACATCTACTTATGCTATTACATTCAATGCAGGTACAGGTTCTTGTGATGTAACAACTACTTCTGCGGTGTCAAAATATACACTTCCTGATGCAACACCATCCTCCACATGTATAGCTGAAGGCTGGGCTTTCTATGGTTGGTCAACGACAAACTGCAGTTCAGAAACATCAACAATCCCTGCAATAGTCGGGAAGAAGGGGGATACCTTCTATCCGACTGCAGCGGCAACGTTGTATGCCATTTATGCAAAAGGTGAATATACAAAAGTAAGTTCATTAACGAGTGGCCGTAAGTATCTGATTGTTGGCAAGAGTGAAGGCGGGGAAAATTATGTAATGAAATATGGTTCAACGATGATTGGAGGCTATTCGGCAGTGGAAGGAGCACAAATTGACGAATCTTTTGCTAATAAATACTACGCAGGAGCAATCCATCAGAATTGGGTATATACAATAGCAGGAACAACTGGGAATTATACGATTCGCGATGGAGTGAATGAAGCTGCGTCCAACTATATGGATATGTCATGGGGTAGTTATGGCTGGTTTGGATATACTTCTACTGCTGATAGTTATACTATTACGTTTTCTGATGGCGTGTGGACTATTAAAAGTAATTATTCCGAAGATGATTATTATTTAGGACTAGATGAGAGTGATGATGCCTTTTTCCTTTTCTCGACAGCACAAGAAATCTTTCTTTACGAAGAGACCAAAACGCCTTCATACTGGACATCTCCATCTTGTTGCAGTAAGATAGTGAACTTGGATAGTGGTACGGAAACCAATGCCACGATAGACGATATAAGTGCGTTCAGTTTGGCTACATGTAGCGGCACTGCTGCTGATCGACAGGTAACGATAATCGCCTCCCCTGCAAGCGGCTATGATTTCAATTCTACAACTCGTTTGACATTTACTAAGTCGAGTGGCACATTTGCAGCAAATAGTCCCTCATATATTAGTGGTCCAACCGATAACGGTGACGGCTCGTATAGTTTTGTATATCAGTTTGCACAAAACGACGATGGAGCAGGTGTGTTTAATGTCACAGGCGGACAGTTTACCAATTACCGTATTGCTTGTTATCGTGAATTTAATGATGGAGAAGGCGATGGACTATGGAGTACAGAAGGAAACTGGACGAATGATCGCCTGCCGACCATCCGTGAGCGTGCGGATATATTGAAGCCGGTGACGGTAGATGTAACGGATGCAGTAGCTAAAAGCGTTGTGCTGAAGCAAAATAGTGGAAATACCGGTCATCTGGAGATTCCTGCCGGAAAAGAGTTAGTAGTTGCAACAACTGTTCGCAAGACAACGAATGGCTCAACGCTTGTGGCGACAGATGTAAGCGACATTGAGATAAGTTCGACATCAACTCTCGCCTTGGGTGCATTGGTAATGGGCACACACGACGGCACGAACAAGGCGACGGTGAACTTCTACACGAAGTCAACCGGCAAGAAGAACGAGAACACATCGGTTGCACAGTATGTTGGAACACCGTTCAACGACGAAACGAACATCCTGTACAACTGGTACAACTCGTGGGTTTATAGTATCTACTATCCGAATGGTAATATCGATTGGGAACGTGTAGAAGAAGGTAATGGAATGACTCCATTCAAGGGCTACTGCGTATTCTCTCGCGATGCATGGGACAATGTCAGCGGACACAGTTACTGGCAGCAGGGTACATTGGTATCCAGCAATAACCACACTTGCTCGTCGCTGAACTGGCAAAGCGGTTTGGGTACAGCTAACGAGAACAACGAGAACCTGCTCGCCAACTCATGGATGGCACCGATCCATATCAATGCGTTTGAGAGTGGTGACTTTGTGAAGACGGTGGCTGCGATATACATCTTCAACTCAACCAGTAAGAACGCTTACACAAGTCTGGCCAACAACTATGAGACATTCACTCCGGGTACAGCTGATGATGGTGATGTTATTCCTTCCATGCAGTCGTTCTCGGTATTTACGAATGCGACGGGAGGCTCCAGTGTTACGCTGAACTACAAACGACTGGTATATGATCCGGCAGTAGATGGTTTGGCTTCGAAGCCGAACTTTGCTCCGAGACGTAGCATAAGTGACGACAAACCGGACAAGATGCGTCTGTACATCAACTCCGAGAACGGGTACGGCGATATGCTCTACTTGTTGGAGCGCGCCGACTTCTCCGAAGGTTTTGAGAATGGTTGGGACGGTCCGAAACTGTTCGGTGAGAGCGTGGCTCCGCAGCTGTATGCTATCACACAGGACGGATACATGGCTATCAACTGCGTGCCAGACTGGGAAGGAACAGTGGTCGGTTTCCGCGCTGGATCGGAGGACAACCAGTACACGTTCTCGTTCGAGTACGAGGGCGAGGGCACATGGTATCTGAACGACCTGAAAACTGAGCAGTCGACGCGCATCCTGTCGGGGAACACGTATGCGTTCAGTACGGCTGACGAGGATATGGAGGCGCGGTTCATCATTAGTGCTACGCCGCTTGGCGAGGTGCCGACAGGAGTGGAGATGTCAGATATCAGAGATCAGAAATCAGACGTCAGAAAACTGCTGATTGGCGGTACGCTATACATCATCCGCAACGGAAGGATGTATGACGCTACGGGTGTGATGGTACGGTAAGTTTAGAGTTTAGTGTTTAAAGATTAAAGAAATGAAGAACAAAGTAAAGCTGATAATGATAGCGATTATGGTGGCAGCGTTCGCGCTGCCGGCCATGGCGCAGTGGAACACACGCGATGAGCAGACGGTAGGCACCGGCGCTCCGAGTGTAGCGTTCCAATCGACCAGCACGATGCAATCCTCGGGCAGCGCGTACAGCACCACACCCATATTGAATGCCGATGGCACGGCGGCGTACAATGATGGGTCCGAGCCAAGCAGCTCTTCCGGTCATCCAGGCAAGCCGAAGACAGTAGCGCCTCCCACGCCGGAAGGCGACCCGACACCCATCGGTGACGGGGTGTGGGTGCTGATGCTGCTCGCAGCGGGGTATGGAGCGTGGATGATGCGGAGGATCAGGGCTCGCCGGAGTCGCGGCGAGAGCAGAACATGCACGATGTAAGAGGGAAACGGGGCTTAGGCTCCGTTTCTCTTGTTGCAATGGATTAGATTAGTCAAAAATAACCCAAAATAATCCAAAATGTCGGATAGAATCCGCCTTCAATAGACGAAACTAATAAGTCAACAACTACCAACAACAAACAACAACAATAATTAGTCAAAAGTCGAAAGCGACGCCGGATTTGATAGGTCAACTATTAAAGACAATAACCAACTATTACAATGGAGAATATTGCGGTCAGTCGAATGAACTATGATTGGAATTTTGCGGTCAGTCGATTGCAAAATGGATAAAAAAGTGCGGTCAGCCGAAAAAAGTTGTGCAAATATTTGCAAATGTGAGAAAAAAGTTGTATCTTTGTGTCACTTTTCAGAAAACATCAAACCTGAAGAGCTAAACAATGTATGGAACGAGTATTCAAACGCAAGATTTATGCGCAACTGCAAGCATGGAAAGAAAGCCGCAAAGGCAGTACAGCACTGCTGATTGAGGGTGCACGGCGTGTGGGGAAGTCCACTATCGTGAAGCAGTTTGCTCAGAACGAGTACAGATCGTACATCCTGATAGATTTCAACAACACGACACTCGAAGTGAAACGGCTGTTCGAAGACCTGACGGACATGAACCTGTTCTTCCTGTTGCTGCAACAACAGCTCAAAGTGAAGTTGTATGAGCGTGAATCTGTGATCATCTTCGACGAAGTGCAGAAGTATCCTATTGCACGTCAGGCAATCAAGTACCTTGTGGCAGATGGTCGGTATGACTTCATCGAGACGGGGTCGCTGATCAGCATCAAAAAGAACACCAAGGACATCACGATCCCGAGCGAGGAGACGCGCATAAGCATGTATCCGATGGATTATGACGAGTTCCGCTGGGCGTTGGGCGATGAGGTGACAACGGAGTTGTTGCCGCAGTTCTATGCACAGGGGAAAGCTCTTGGTGCTGCCCACAGGCAGGCTTTGCGTGACTTGAGGTTGTATATGCTAATTGGCGGTATGCCGCAAGCGGTGAATGCGTATCTGGACACGAACAACCTGAGCGATGTTGATCAAGTGAAGCGCGACATCATCAAATTGTACTTGGATGACTTCCGGAAGATTGACCCGACGGGACGCATTGAGAGGATGTATATGAGCATCCCCGCCCAGTTGAGCAACAATGTATCGCGATACATGCCATACCAAGCCATCGGAGAGGTGAAAGAGGACAAGATGTTGGAACTGCTGAATGACCTTGAGGACAGCAAGACGGCGTTGATGTGCTACCGCTGCAATGATCCGAACGTAGGCATGTCGCTCACGCAGGACAGAACACGCTACAAGATGTACGTGGCAGACACTGGATTGTTCGTTACGCTGGCGTTCTGGGATAAAGATGTGACGGAGAACATCATCTACAGCAAACTGCTCAACGACAAGTTGCAAGCGAACTTGGGGTATATCTACGAGAACCTTGTGGCGCAATTATTGACGGCGACAGGGCAGAAATTGTTCTATTATACATTCCCGACAGAAGACGGCAAGCGGTTATACGAAGTTGACTTCCTCATGTCGCACGGTAGCAAGCTGTGGCCGATAGAGGTTAAGTCTTCGGGCTACAACTCACACCATTCGCTGGACGAGTTCAGCAAGAAGTATTCATCGCGCGTGGAAAAGCGTTTCCTAATAACAACCAAGGATTATTCTCACGACAAGGACACGATCCTGTTACCCATGTATATGACGCATCTGCTGAGATAAGCATGTGAATGCGCAGAAAAGAGACAGCGTGATAAATGAACTGAGGCGGTGCGTCAATGACGTGCCGCCTTGGTTTATGTTAGTCAAAAATAACCCAAAAACATTGTCGAGTCAAATCCGCTGTAACAGACAGCAGCAGACATAAACGAAAACATTGAGATTTTGTAATGTTGATACACTTTTTATGCGGAGTTTGTGTAACATTTGCACATTTTTTAGTCGGAGTTTTTGCAACGGAATGCCATGTTGACAGACTACAAAGGAGCGATGACCGAACAGTTTGTAATGCAGCAACTGCGGCTGAACAAAGGAAACAAGATCTACTATTGGTCACAAGACAACTCACAAGGCGAACTGGATTTTCTGATTCAGCAAGGCGAGCAGATTATACCGATAGAAGTTAAGGCTGAGGAGAATTTGCAATCCAAGAGTCTGCGATTGTTCGTACAGAGTAATGAAGGGTTGCATGGTGTGCGTTTCTCGATGTCCGGATATAAAGAACAGACATGGTTAACAAACTATCCGTTGTATGCCATCAATGTAGTTGTATAATAGTTTTCAAAGGAAGAAATATCACTAATGTCCACTAAAATAAAACAAAAACCAACATAAACCCTTTTGAATGCTTTTGAGCTCAGCTTCGCGTTCGGCAAACTGCGCTACAGATGTCGCTCAGCGACATAAAGCGCACAGTTGCCTTCGCTCTCCCCAAAGCAAACAGCCTTCGGCTTCGGTTTACTTTGGGGACCCCAGGTAAATTGATACTAAAACCTGCTTGTAAGCAAGCTCACAGACAGTTTTTACTACTAAATTCCGCAGTCTAACGACTAAAAGCATTCAAAAGCAATAAACAGACAAAAACAAATCGTCGCGCTCAATTTGTGGATGTAACAATCAATATATTAATGAATTGCAACACAATGGCATAATTTATAGTGGACACTAGTGAAGAAATATAGTGCAAATTGTATGAGACAGTACCTTATTATATTATTATTGCTGCTGCCGGTGTGGGCGGGGGCGCAGATGGTTGAGCCGGTGAAGTGGAGCGGGGAAGAAGTGCCGGCGGCAAGCAGCGAGGCGGTGGATAGCGTGCGGCTGACGGCGACGACGGCTTTGAGGATGAAGACGAGCCTACACTGCCGGAAGAGCCGAATCCCATCGGCGATGGTGTGTGGGTGACGCTTCTAATGGCGATGTTGTTCTGCGGAGTAAAACATCTCCGCAGAAAACAGGCGTTAAATAGTTAAAGCGTTACAATGGTTGCGATGCATCGCAACGTTAAGTTGTTACCAAAAGGTGAATGGTGAAAAGAAAATGGGGCTCAGGAGAGTCCCATTTTCTGTGCGAGAGAGGTAAAAGAAAATAAACCTACATAAACCCCGATGAGTAAGAGGCGGATGAGGAAGAGAAAGGGCGGCTCTTGGGAGCCGTTGTCCGGATAACATCCAGACACAATGACCTGTAACTTCGATGGCTCTCAAAAGATCTAACCGCAATTGGCGAGTGGTCAGATCGGTTAAAAAAAGGCCTTTCTATGCAAGCATAAGGTGTACATCGGCCTAAAAAAATCTGTGGTGCTGACATTTTTTTTGCAAAAAAGTTGCAAATGTGCAATTTTTTTTGTAACTTTGTGGTCGAATTAGTGTGTGCGCATGTGTGTATGTGCAAGTATGTGCATGCGGCGCGCACGTCAGGAGCAATAAACAGAAGAGTTATGGATGATTTTCGTACATTATGCCAACATAGACGCTCTATCCGCGCGTACACCGCGCAGCCCGTGGAGCGCGAGAAGATAGATTATATCCTGCAATGCGCCCTGATGTCACCCTCCGGCAAGCGTCTCAACCCCTGGGAGTTCGTTGTGGTGACCGACGAAGCCGTGCTGCGGCAGTTAGCCGGGTGCAAGACCTACGGCAGCCAGATGTTCGGCACCGCCACGGCAGGCATCGTTGTGGCAGCCGACGCCTCACTGACCGACACATGGCAGGCGGATGCCGCCATAGCAGCCGAGCATATACTGCTTGCCGCCGAGGAGCAAGGGGTAGGGGCGTGCTGGTGCCACATATTCGGCCGGGCAGAGTCAGAGGCACTGGTGAAGCAACTGACCCGCATCCCCGACAAATACAGCGTGCTGTGCGTCATTGCCCTTGGCTACAAGAACGAGGAACGCAAGAACTACGACTTAAGCAAACTACTATACAACAAAATTCACAACGAACAATTTTAACCATTAGCCGTTAGCTATTAGCCAATGGCAAATGGCCAAAAGCCTCCAAAGAATGAAACCGATTATTGCCATCACTGCCGGAGATATCAACGGCGTGAGTTATGAGATCATACTGAAGACCATATTCCAGCCTGTGGTGCTGGAGGTGTGCACCCCCATCTTGTACGGCAACGTAGCCGTCGCCAAGCAGCACGCACAGCTACTGGACGAGGAGTACACCTCGCCGCAGGGCGTGATCATCACCGATGCACGCAAGGCGCAGGAGGGTAAGGTGAACGTGATCAACTGCTATGCTGATGACACGCCTCTCGCCATCGGTCAGAGCACGCCCGAAGCCGGCAAAGCATCGCTGGCCAGTCTAAAGCGCGCATGTGCCGACCTGCAGCAGGGATTCGTGCACGCGCTGGTAACCGCGCCCATCAACAAGGCGAACATCCAGTGCGACGAGTTCAAGTTCAGCGGGCACACCGAGTACCTGACCCACCTGTTCCGCACCGGCAGCCACGACAACGACGAGTCGTGCGACTCGCTGATGATGATGGTTAGCGATGTGCTGAAGGTAGCACTCGTGTGCAACCATGTACCAGTCCGTGAGGTGCCTGAGAAGATAACGAAGGAGCGTATATTGCGCAAACTGGCCGTACTCAACAAGGCGCTGCAGGAGGATTTTGCCATCTGCAAACCTCGCATAGGCGTGCTGGCCCTCAACCCGCATGCAGGCGACGGCGGACTGCTGGGCTCGGAGGAGATCAATGTCATCAAGCCCGCCATCGAGCAGGCGAACAAGAACGGCATATTAGCTTTTGGCCCGTACTCTGCCGACGGGTTCTTCGGCAGCGGACACTTTACGCACTTCGATGCCATCCTGGCCATGTACCACGATCAGGGACTTATCCCCTTCAAGTCGATGGATATGAACGGCGTGAATTTCACGGCCGGATTGAGTATTGTCCGCACCTCGCCTGACCATGGGGTGGCGTACGACCGGGCAGGCAAGAACCAAGCCTCGCCCCAGAGCTTCAGCAACGCTCTGTTCATGGCTGTTGACGTGCTCAAGCAGCGCGCGCTGAACAAGGAGCTAACGGCTAACCCGCTGCCTGTGCCCGATCCTGATGAGAATGACTTCCGCCCCGAGTTCCGGTCGTTCTCCGAGCCGAAAAGCACCGGATATAAGCCTTCCTGATTTCTTCCGGCATCTTTGTGATTTATGCCCGGTCATCATGGTCACCATAACTCCCTGACAAGAAATCGCAAGTATGCTCAAAACAAATTCAGGAATAGAGAATGAGATTAATGCAACAAACAATATGACAGCAAACGAAATACGTAAATCGTTTTTAGATTTTATGGCAAGCAAGGGACACCAAGTTGTTCCCTCTGCTCCGATGGTCATCAAGGATGACCCGACACTCATGTTCACCAACGCAGGTATGAACCCTTGGAAAGGCATCATCCTCGGCAATGATCCGATCAAGTATCCGCGCGTGGCGGACAGCCAGAAATGCCTGCGCGTGAGCGGCAAGCACAACGACCTGGAAGAGGTGGGTCACGACACCTACCACCACACGATGTTCGAGATGCTCGGTAACTGGTCGTTCGGCGACTACTTCAAGCAGGGCGCTATCGACTTTGCGTGGGAGTATATTGTGAATGTACTGAAGGTCGACCCGAAGAACCTGTATGCCACCGTGTTCGAGGGTAGCAAAGAAGAAGGCTTGGAGCGCGACAACGAAGCAGCATCGCTCTGGGCAAAGTACCTGCCTGCCGACCATATACTCAATGGCAACAAGCACGACAACTTCTGGGAGATGGGCGATACGGGACCTTGTGGCCCGTGCTCGGAGATACACGTGGACAGCCGCAGTGCTGAGGAGCGCGCCAAGGTGCCCGGACGCGAACTGGTGAACAAAGACCATCCGCAGGTGATAGAGATATGGAACATCGTATTCATGCAGTTCAACCGCAAGGCAGACGGCAGTCTTGAGCCGCTGGCAATGAAGGTGATCGATACCGGTATGGGATTTGAGCGCCTAGTGCGCACCATACAAGGCAAGCAGTCGAACTATGATACGGATGTGTTCCAACCTATGCTCCGCAAGATCGGCGAGTTGTGCCACTGCGAGTACGGCAAGGATGAGAAGACCGATGTAGCCATGCGCGTGATAGCCGACCATATACGTACCATAGCGTTCGCGATCACCGACGGGCAGTTACCGAGCAACGAGAAAGCCGGCTATGTGATCCGTCGTATCCTGCGTCGCGCTGTGCGCTACGGCTACACGTTCCTCGGCATGCGTGAGGCATTCCTGTACAAGCTCGTGCCGCAACTGATTGCCGACATGGGCGGTGCGTACCCCGAACTCATTAAGCAAGAGGCGCAGATCACTCCGGTGATCAAGAGTGAGGAAGAGGCGTTCCTGCGTACACTGGACAAGGGAATAACCCTCCTTGACAAACTGATGGCCGATGCCAAGCAGGCCGGCAAGACCGAGATCAGCGGCGTGGATGTATTCACGCTGAAGGATACCTACGGCTTCCCTCTCGACCTGACGGAGCTCATCCTGCGCGAGAACGGCTTCACCACCAACGAAGAGGAGTATAACAAAGCCTTAGAGCACCAGAAGAGCATGGGACGTGAGGCCAACAAGCAGGATCTGGGCGACTGGAACGTTGTTCGCGAGGGCGAATCGGAGTTCGTGGGCTACGATGAGCTGGAGGTAGAGACCGAGATCCTGCGCTACCGTCAGGTGAGCCAGAAAGGCAAGTCGTTCTATCAGGTAGTGCTGAGCAAGACGCCGTTCTATGCCGAGATGGGCGGTGAGGTAGGCGATACCGGTACGCTGGCCAACGTGCGCGTGCTGGATACCAAACGCGAGAACGGACTGCCGGTACACATCCTTGCCGAGCTGCCGGAGAACATTGAAGGCAAGATAACCGCCAAAGTGGACGGCGAGCGTCGTCAGGCGATTGCATGCAACCACTCGGCTACGCATATTATCCACTATGCTTTGCGTCAAGTGCTGGGTGAGCATGTGGAGCAGAAAGGTTCGTTCGTTTCGCCGGACAGCCTGCGATTCGACTTCTCGCATTTCCAGAAAGTGTCACCCGAAGAGTTACGCAAGGTTGAGATATTAGCCAACCAACTGATCCGTCAGGATTTCCGCCTGGAGGAGAGCCGCCACACCCCGATAGCCAAAGCCAAAGAGATGGGTGCCATGGCGCTATTCGGCGAGAAGTACGGCGATGACGTGCGCGTGATCAAGTACGGCCCGAGCATCGAGCTCTGCGGCGGCTGCCACGTGTCGTCAACGGGAAGAATAGGCAGCGTGCGCATTGTAATGGAGACCTCTGTGGCTGCCGGTATACGCCGTATAGAGGCTGTTACGGCTGCCAAGGCTGACGAACTCTATTACGCCACGCAGGATATGCATGCCGGACTGAAGGGACTGTTCAACAACGCCCCCGACCTGGCAGGAGCGGTACGTAAGTCCATTGAAGAGAACGCCGGACTGAAGAAACAGATCGAGCAGTTCATGGCAGAGAAGACAGAGCACTTCCTCGACGACATCATCCGCCGTGCGGAGGACTTTGGTGATATCAAGCTGGTACGCCTGCAGGGCGAGATCCAACCCGATATGATCCGTGGCGTGATGCCGCTGCTGCGTGGTGCGATTACTGATGTGAAGTACGCCGTTCTGGCCGCCACGGAGTGGCAAGGCAAACCGACGATAGCCGTGTTCCTCAGCCAACCGTTGGTAGATGAGGGTAAGAATGCCGGTGCGATGATCAAGTCAGCCGCCAAGCATATTCAGGGCGGTGGCGGTGGTCAGCCCTGGATGGCTACAGCCGGCGGACGCGACGTGAACGGCCTCGCTGCCGCAATGGATGAACTGCAAGCTGCGCTGAAGTGAAAGGTGAAAAGTGAAAGGTGAAAGGTGAAAGGATGAAGCTGCCCTCGTCATATCTGCCCACGAAGATCCGCTCCGCTGTGCGGTTCACCGTGGTAGGTACAACAGGTATGTTCGTGCAGACGTGGTTCTTTATGGCTGCGTTGTATATGATGGCGCATCCGGAGAAGGGCACCTGGCTGTACTACATTGCGTTCGGCATCGGCTATGTGCTGGAGATGATACCCAACTACCTGTTCTCCAACTGGTACACCTTCGGTACACGGCCCAGCAAGAAGAACGCCGGAGGATTCCTGCTGGCTCGAGCCATCAATCTGGTTATTCAGCTGGGGCTCCTGCCGCTGATGATCAGCCTGCTGCCGACGTGGAGGGATGATTATATCAGTTTTGTAGTGATCTTCATCGGTGGCTGTATCAACTACCTGGTTTGCCTGCTGTTCTTCCGCAAACCCAAACCGGAGAATCCGGAAAGTCTGGAAAATCAAGATATTCCAGAAAATCAAATAGTAAATGACTAAATTTGAAATGATATGAAACCGCTAATCTTATCCGTACTGTTGAGTATGTCGAGCATGCTGCTTATGGCGCAGGCTCCTGTGACTGACGGTGATACATTGAGTATGAAGAATGCTGCAGCCCGACAGGACTCGCTGGGTGCCGCCTTGTATAGCAAGGGTCAGTTCACCGAAGCGCAGCGTTGTTTCCGCGAGGCTGCATCGTGGCGCAAGCGTCTGCTGGGTCCGCGTTCCTCAGCCTACCTGCGTTCGGTGACTTATCTGGCGTCGTCGTACTATCAGTCCGGTGACATTAAGCAGGCTATAGCCGTTGGCGACAGCCTGATTCAGCTGATCACGGACTCTGTGTCGCCCAACTATGCTGACCTGTACGACGTGTACACCAACCAGATGTACTGCTACTACGCCCTGCGTCGTATGTCCAAGGCTATTGAGTACGCCCAGAAAGCCGTTGATGTGCTCGAGAAGCAGGATAAGATGTACGTGCACTCCTACGTTCACGCTCTGGCTAACCTGGGCTACTGCCTGGACGTAGCCAAGCGCAATGACGAGGCCAAGCGCTACCTTGACCATGCTGTGATCATTGCCAACGACAGCCTCAAGCCCACCGACAACGCCACCCTGGAGGTGATGAACTCCCAGGCGTACAACTACTCGTACCGCGGCGACTACGGCAAGGCTATCGAGATCATGTACGAGGTTGTGAAGCGCACACGCGAGGTGGCACCTGAGTCGCCGAACCTGGCTATACGTCTGGCAGCGCTGTCGTACTTCTACGCAGCCATCGAGAACTACGACGATGCCATTGAGGTGACCAAGGAGGTGCTGCCGCTGTATAAGAAGTTCTACGGCGAGCAGTCGTTCAACTACAACGATCTGTGCCAGCGCCTGGGTAACTACTACCGCGAGTCGGACAGGGTGGAGGAGGCTCTGCCGTACCACCAACAGGCGGTGGAGATAGCCGAGCAGACCTATACCAAGCAGCATCGCGAGTATGCACTTGCCCTGGGTAACCTGGCGGCTGACTACCATAAGCTTGACTCCATCGACAAGGCACTCGCCCTATATACCGAAGCCGTGCAGATCATGCAACGTGAGGATCTGGAGGCATCGCTAATCCTGGAGTTCAACATAACGAACGTGCTTGCCGATGCCGGTCGTATGGATGAGGCCCTGCCAAAAGCCGAGCAGATCATCCGTACGTTCCGCGACTCGGTGGGCGTGTATAACCGCGACTTCCCCGTGGCACTCGGCCACCTGGCTGCCCTGTACCGCAAGACGGAGAAGTACGAGCAGTCGCTCCAGGCCAAGCGTGAGATAGTGGATATCATCGCAGCCCGCGTCAACCGCATCTTCCCCTCGCTCACCGAGCGCGCCAGAGCGGAGTACTACGCCAGTCTGCGTTTCCACTTCAATAACATCATCCCCGTGGCGCTGCAAGCCGAATCGCCGTTTGCCACCACGCTGCTCTATGACGCCAACCTGATCAACAAAGGTCTGCTGCTGTCCTCGTCCATCGAGTTTGCACGCTATGTGGAGCAGAGTGGCGACACGGCACTCATCCGTCAGTACAAGCAGTTGCGCAAGCAGCAGATAGCCCTGCAGCAGTACATGCAGCAGCCGCCCAAGCGCCGCAACGATGACTCGATACGTATCCGCCAGGCGGAGATCAACGACCTGGAGCAACAGGTGATGATCCGTTGTCACGAGTACGGCTCGTTTATGGATCGCCTGCGCATCAATACGGCGGACGTCAAGAAAGCCCTGAAGAAAGGCGAGGTAGCCATTGAGTTTATGCAAGAGAAGGGACGCAAGAACAACGGCGAGATGATTGCCCTCATCCTGCGTCCGGAGTGGTCGGCACCGAAGATGGTGCAGATTCCCGGCAGGGATTACCTGCAGCCCTTTGTGGACATGCGTGCCCGCACCTATCTGAATACCCAACTGTCCGATACTATCTGGCGTGACATTGTGCGCGTAGGTCAGATCAAGCCGAGCGACAAGGTCTATTTCGCACCCGACGGACCGCTCTACCAGCTGGCCATCGAGTACTTGCCATACACGGCGCAGTATAGTGGCGCTGCGATGATGTCCACCGACACCGTGATGCCGACCATGGCTGATGTGTACAACCTGTTCCGCCTCTCGTCCACACGTGAACTCTGCTTCCGCAATGCCAATGCGCTCAAGCTCGAGAAAGCGCGTCTGCGTGAGGCCGTGCTGTACGGTGGCGTGTATTACAACCCCGAGAACCAGCGCGGCGCTATCCAGTACCTGCCGGGAACCCTGAGCGAGGTACAATCCATCGCCGAGCAGATAGGTGCCAAGAACATGTTCACCGCCATGGGTGCCTCCGAGGAGCAGTTCAAGTCCTACTCCGGACATGCTCCGGAGTTGATGCACATAGCCACTCACGGCTTCTGCCTGTCCGATGTAACGGAGGTTAACGCCATGCAGCGCACAGGTATGTTGTTCGCCAACTCCGAGAGCGCCTGGAAGGGCGAAGATGTCGAGCCTACGCGCGAAGACGGCATTCTGACCGCGCAGGAGATAGCCGGACTGAACCTGTCGGGCAACCAACTGACTGTGCTCTCTGCCTGCGAGACGGCTCTGGGTGCCATCACCTCCGATGGCGTGATGGGTCTGCAGCGCGGATTCAAGAAAGCAGGTGTACATGCCCTGATCATGTCGCTGTGGCCTGTAAATGACGAAGCAACGGAAAAGATGATGAAGGCGTTCTACAAGCACCTGAACGAAGGGATGACGCCGCGTGAAGCACTCCGCAGCGCGCAGTACGACCTGCGTGGCTTCAAGCCCGAGCCTATTGAGGAGGGCGATACGGAAGAGGTGCAGACGCGTAAACTGAACTTCCTCCGTCAGTCACAGGTTAAGGCAGCTAACAAGGCGAAGAAGTACCCGTTTGCCAACCCGCGTTATTGGGCTGCGTTTATACTTCTTGATGCAACTGACAAGTAATGAAGTTAGTCACTCTGCCCACCGGTCAGTCGCTTGCCTGGTATCTTGAACAAGAGTTACATCTGGCGCAAGACGTCAAGGAAGAACTGCTCTTCTGCTGGAGAGTGAAGCCTACCGTGATCTACGGGCGGCATCAGCAGCGCGAGGCGGAAGTGAATGAAGTTTATTGCCGCGAGCATGGCATAGATGTAGTACAGCGCAAGAGTGGGGGAGGATGCGTGTATGCTGACGAGGGCAATCTGATGATTAGTTTCATCTCGCCTGACACGCACAGCGAGGAGGTATTCAACCGGTTCATCGGTCAGGTGGCGGATGTGCTCAGGCTGTTGGGTCTGCCGGCGGTGACCACGGCGCATAACGATATACTGGTCAACGGTCGTAAGGTCAGCGGTAATGCCTGCTATGCACTGCCTAACGCCACTATCGTGCACGGAACGATGCTCTACGACGTTAACTTTGATGCTTTGGAGCAGGCTATCACACCCGGTGAGGCGAAGCTGCAGAAACATGCGGTGCAGTCTGTCCGTCAGCGCGTGACAAACATCCGGCCTATGCTGCCGGACATACACGGCATCGAAGAACTGGAGCAATTCATCATCAAGCGAATGACAAATGGTTAATTAAAAACATATCAAACTACTTAATATCATGAAAAATTCAACTCTTTGGCGTGCCTTAGGCCGCAACACAATTATCTCCATTCTGCTGTTCGGCGGTCTGCTCGGACTACTTTGGCTGGCGCAGATGCTCTTTCCGTCAGTAACTTTGCTCAAGTGGCACGATCCCGCCTGGGTTGTAGGTATTCCTGCCAGTGTCATCGGCGTGGCGTATATCCTCACGATCAAAGACCCGCAGAACTTCACAGGGTTCTATGCCGGTATCATCATGTCCGTCCTTCTGGGTGTACAGTTCCTGCTGCAACAGCAGTACGACAGCACGTTCCTGTACTTCTTCGTGTTCATTCCGTTCCAGATGATGTCCATCTACAAGTGGAGCCGCAAGAAGGATGACGGCGGTGCGAGTTTCGAGCCTAAGTTCCTGGATACGGCCCGTCTGATCCTGTCGGTGGCTATGCTGGTGTTTATCACAATCGGCGATTACCTGCTGGCTACCTATGCGTTCCAGCACAACGGACTGATGGACAACATTGCTATCAAACTGTGCAACGGTCTGCTTATCTCTTCGTCGTTCCTGGCTAACTACTGGCTCATATACCGCAAGACGGATTCATGGATATACTGGATCATATACAGCCTTGCAGGTATCGTGCTGTTCATTATCATCAACAATATCTTCTCCATCGTTCTGTTCCTGTTCTTCCTCGTGATCAACGGTTCGGCAGGTATCGCATGGATCAAGATGACCAAACCCGAGAACTACGGCTGGCT